>JAXHVI010000227.1:0-64838 GCA_034189195.1 Thermodesulfobacteriota bacterium
TCACGCTTGAGTTCACGCTTCACAATCCGACGATTTACCCCGGCCAGTCCCCCCAACCCGCCATTCTCCCCACACCGGCGCAGCCAATCCCCAACAGCATCCGAAGACGGCACTCGTCTCAACCTCGTTGGTTAAGGTTTTTTTGTGTCTCTCAACACTATATCTACCTGAATCAACGAGGTTTTTTCAATACTTTTCTTCACCAAACATAGAATAATCGCGGATTTTGGGAACCGTGACGATGGCTTTTGATGCTGCCCCAAGCCTCAATCCAATGCGGTTAAAGCCAGGGCTCATGTTTCATTCCGTGTCATTATCGATTATCACCGAGGTCTCTCAAAATTAATTGACACTCGTGATTCTGCCTGGTATGTATCGTTTATTCCCGCATAATCATAGCGATATCGTAAAAGTACAATAAAGATATATTTCTATTGAAACCATAAAAAAGATGAGGCTGAAATCACAGCTAATTTTTATTTCTACATGCTCTTCATGGTCAAAAAATAAGACTTTTTAGGAAGCCATCAACCATAACTGTCAGTAATTATTTCATTCCACCAATAATAATCATCTGCATGGGCGCTTGCCCGGGGGGGGGCTGCAATGAAATTTCTCGATGAATCCTTTGACCAGCGAAAATCAAAAGACGTTAAAAAACTACAGGATATTCTTGTTTATCTCGGCGGCGCCATTGATGAGAAATCTGAAGACCGGCAAACCCGCAAGATCGGAAAAATTACCACCAAGGCCCTGGTAAAGGTGAAAAAGGACCTGTCGCTGCCCGCCAACGATCGCATTAACAAGTCCACCATTGCAGCCCTGAATCAAAAAATTATTATGAAACGCTTCAGCACAAAGACCCAGACCGCGCAGTTGCACCAGATGCTGACCCGGGCAAGTCGGATCGCGGATTTTAAAATTGATCTCAGGGATGACCAGAAAAGCCGCGAACAGGGCGCGCAGACGAGCCGGGCACTACGGGTGTTTCAGAAACAATACAACCTTCGGCAGACTGGCCGGCTGGATAAGGAAACCCTGGAGCGGCTTGAATCGGTGGCTGCCAGTCAGGTGGCGCCAATCAAAAAACTGAAGGTCCCGCGATCCGATCGGCTCATGAAGGTCCGGTATCCCATTCGGCTGCACATGCAAAAGGAAAAGGTCCGGGACCTTCAGCGTGCCCTTTCCTGGCTGGGGTATACCATTGACAAGAAAGAAGCGGTCATACCGCGTTACGGCAAAACCACGCGCAAGGCGGTGATGGCGTTTCAGTCTGAATACAGTCTCCCCGTGAGCGGAAACGTGGGATTTAAAACCGCCAAGAAAATGAACGCCCTGATTGACGCCAACAGCCGGATGGTGTCTTGCCGGGACAAATACCGGGTCCGAGGCACGGTGCGCGATGCGTTGTGGAAGGGTATTAAACTGGCAACGGTCCAGGTGTTTGAAAAGCAGATGCGCGCGGACAAGCTGCTGGCGGAGCGGAAGACTCTGAAGAACGGGTTTTATGACCTCCAATACGCCCCGCCCGTGGATCCCCTCACGGGAAAGCCTCGCGAAATTTTTCAGTTACAGGTGAAGGTGACCGAGCCGGACAAGACGGTGATCGGTGAAAAGACCTTTCATGTGACCGGCAAGGTGTTGTGGGCAAACTTTACCCAGGGCGACGCGCCGTACAAGGGAAAAGCTGACTTTCAGGTACTGGAAAAAATTTTATGCAAGGCCCTGGGAAAGGGAACCCCCATTGACACCATTGAAGAGAGCGATACCCACCGGGACATCACCTACCTGCGCAAGGCGGCCAGGCTGGCGGCAGAAGATATTATGAAGATGACCCTGGCGGCCAGGACGGCCAAGGTCGTAAACCGGCCGTATCTAACAGCCGAGGTGTTTTATGCTTTTATTCGCCAGAACCAGCCGTCCACACTTCCCGGCGACCTCTTGCCGGACCGGCCGGAAGAGTGGGCGGGCTGGATTGCCTCCCTGGTAGAGCATTGCGCCGATGGTATTCCCCTGCTGGAGGACAGCCTGCGGGCGGAGGTCCTTGAAAATGCGTTGAAGCAGAACATGGTCTCCCGCCAGGTGGCCGAGGATAAAACGGCCATTCTGCAAGCACTGGCGGAAAAGAAGACCGATCTGGTACTGGAAAAACCGCTGCTGGACGGAACGGGCTCGCTTCAGACCATTTTGAATGCCTCCACCGTACCGACGAATAAGCACAGGTCGGTAGGCGCCTGTTTTGCCCAGGCAAGGGGATTTACCCCGGCTTTCTGGCAGTCCATGGCCGGCATATCCGAAATAAGCAAGGCCGGGGTTGAAGATTTGCGGACCACTGTCGATTTGGGGTGGATCACCGGCACCTTTGGCGGCATGATCACGCATCTGAAAACCGGCCTGGGGGATGGTACCTATACGACGGTGAGTAATCTGGCGACGCTTTCCACCAAGCAATGGCTTTCGGTGATATCCCAGAGCGGCAGCAATGTTCCGGACTGGGTCAGCGGTGACAGCGCCCAGCAGAAAAGAAGGGCCTATGCCGAATTGATGAAAAAAAATGCGGAGACACGGTTCCCGGCGGTGTCCCTGATCGCTGACACAAGCCGCAGCAACGCTCATGCACTGGGGTCGGTGGAAAATATCCTTGCCGCCATCGAGGCCAGTCCGGACTTTGATTTAAAGCGGGATTCCTGCCAACACCTGTTTGCCGATACCGGCGCCGGTCTTTCCGAACATGAAAGAATGGCCACAAAGGTATTGCAGCGAATTCATCGCATTGCCCCGTCCGCGAATGCCGGTGTGAAGCTGCTGGAAGCGGGATTCTACAGCGCGGCCCAGGTGTACCACAATGGCCGGGCAAATTTTGTCGACGCGATGGAAAAGAACGGCATGACAAAGGCGGATGCGGAGCAGGTATTTAACGCAAGCGAGCATCAATATGCCGTTGTTCTGACGGCGCTGGGTAAGTTTTACCAGGATTTTTACATTGTTGAGCCGGCATCGATTCTTTCCCGCGCGTATAAAAGCGGTGACCTTGAAGCACTGACAACCGAAATCCCCGACCTTGAGACTCTTTTCGGCCCCATTGATATCCGGGAGGTGCGGCACTGCGAATCCGTGCTCGGTCCATCGGCCTATCTCACCGACCTGTTCCGTTTCCTGAATGAAAAAAAAGCCAAGACCAGCGGCAAAACCGTAAAAGACGTGCTGTTTGAGCGTCGCCCCGACCTGGGGCATATCAAGCTGAACTGCGCCAACACCAATACGTCCATGCCGTATATCGATCTGGTGTGTGAAATCCTGGAAAACCGGGTAATGGACGGGGACGGTGTGGTGGATTTTCAATGTACCTGGCCGGCCGCTGACCTGTTGGCCGAGCCGGAACATGTGCTCGCGGAGGCCTATGATCGAATCAAAATGGCCGATTACCCGCTGTTTGGCCATTTCAATCTCTGGCAGGCTGAAACACGGATGTATCTCTCCCACCTGGGGGTCCCCCGTTATCACCTTATGGAAACCTTTCTGATACCCACCGGCTCGGCGACGCAGCAGACCGCTGATCAATGCAGTATCGCGGCGGAATATTTCGGCATCGCGAGCCAGGATCAGCAAGTCGTTATTACCCCCCGGCCCAGCGACCACTGGCAGAAGCGTTATTGGAGCAACGACATTCTGGGAACGGATGTGCCGGTGGACAGGCTGCTTCGAAAGTCCGGCCTGACCTATCACCAATTGCTGGAACTGCTTCAATGCCCCTTTATCAACAGCCAATCGCCCGAGAGTATTGTGAGGTGCCCGATTGATGATTGCGACCTGAGTAATCAGACCGTGGACAATCTCTCACTGGATCGCCTGGACCGGATGAACCGGTTTCTCCGGCTGTGGTACCGCACCGGTATGCAACTCTGGGAGCTTGATCTTCTGGTCTCGCACCCGGCCGTGGGTAATGGCGTGCTGGACGACCAGTGCCTGATCAAACTGAAACAGTTTGACGCGCTGCGTAACGAACTGAATCTGGAGAGCGAGGAACTGGCGGCATTTTTCGGCCCCATCAACAGTGCTTCCAGGCCCGCGGCTACCAATGCCGGAAAGTATGAGAAATGCCTATTTGAAAAGCTTTTTCTCAGTGGTTCTATGGATGCCGTCCTGTACGACGATTTTTTGCAGTTAATGACAACGCCCTCATCAGGCAACGAGGTCACGCCTTACCTGGACCATGTCGCGACCGCTCTTTCCAGTGAAAGGGAGGTCCTGATGATGCTCCTTCCGCTTACGGACGGACATTTCACGGTAGACACACTGTCGGTTTTCTTCCGGTATGTGACCCTGGCCGATACCTTGAAATGGAAAGTCGCGGAGCTCTTGTTGTATTGTGACCTTGCCGGCATCGCCGATCCGTTTGACGATTTTACCACGGTTGAACGTATTGTCCATGAGAAAGACCTGTTGCGGAATGGGGATGCCACCCTGCTAGAGCTTGAATACCTGCTGACCTATGCGCCGGACTCTTCGGCCGGCTGGCGACAGGAAGTTTATGCGCAGCGATTGCAGGGGCTGCGGGAAGCCTTGGCCGGGCTTCAGAACCAGATAACAACAGCGGAAGAAACCGGTGAAGACAGCTTGCAAATGCTGATGGCCATGGTGGGGCCGTTTGCCGATCCTGCCGTACTGGCGACCGCCATGGAAGTGATTGCCGGCACGTGGACGGCCTCCCAGTCGGAAATCACCACATTCATTGAAGCGTGTTTCGGCGTGTTTGTGGCGGATACGGTAGCAGCCGTTGATACCCTGAAATACACAACCCCGGTTTCGTCGTCCCAACTGATGGAGCGACGGGACTACGTGATGGCCGAGATACTCAACTATCTGAACCGAACGACAATCAAGGAGTTTACCGCCGACACCTATTCACTTGAAAGCAGCCAGGCCTCGGTATTGCTGGACAACCTGCATCTGCCCTCCCAGGCGCGAAGCCTGCTGGCCGTGCTTCAAGATGACCGGCTGTTTGAACGTGATGCCGACAACACCTATGTTTATGAGCTTGACCCGGATGAGCTGCCGGACCTGTTTGCCGCCCTGCATCTGTTGCACAAGGCATCCATGGCGGCACGTTGCCTGGACTGTAATACCGAGGCATTGACATGGCTCGCGAAAAATCCGTCGGCAGGCGAGACCCTGGACTTCAATGCCCTGCCGCTGGAAAGCAATCCAGCCGCTGTCCCCCTTGAAAGATGGTTGCGGACATACCGTTTTCTGGCTTTCAATCGCCGGTTCCCGGCGCCCGAGGACGTGTCATTTTTTGACGTGCTCACGCTCGCCTCGGCCGCCGCGCCCGCCGAGGCAATCAACGACGCCCTGTGCGCGGTTACCGGATGGGACCCTGATGCGCATGCCTATCTTCATTATCCGCAGCTCGACTACCAGTTGCCCGATACCTACGAATGGTTTGCCGAGTGTCATCGTCAGAAAAAAATCACAGCCTCGGATTTTCAAACGCTGTTTACCCTGGCCCATCGGGACCCGGATGGCGAGGAGCAGGAAAAGTCCCGCAAGGCCAGAAACATGGTCCAGGCAAAATATTCCCGCGAGCGCTGGCTGGAGATTCTCAAGCCCATGATGGACCCGTTGCGGGAACAGAAACGGGCGGCCCTGACCGCTTATCTGGTGGAACGGTCCCAATGGGAGCATTCTTCTTCCAGCCCCTTATACTGGACATCCCCGGACGATTTGTACGGCTGGTTTTTGATTGATGTGGAGATGTGCGCCTATCAGCTTACCTCCCGGATAAAACAGGCGATTTTATCCACCCAGTTGTTCGTGCAGCGCTGTATGCTGAACCTTGAGCACCGGGATGTCGAAGTGGCCCAGCCGGACCCGGACGTGGAAAACAACTGGGATCAGTGGAAATGGATGAAAAATTACCGGATATGGGAAGCCAACCGGAAAGTGTTTCTATTTCCGGAAAACTGGATTGAGCCCGAGCTTCGGGATACCAAGTCGCCGTTTTTTGAAGAGCTGGAGAGCGATATTCTGTCCCGTGAGATCACCAACGATAACGTGGAAAGCGCGCTGCAGCGGTACATTCAGAAGCTTGATGAAGTCTCCCGGCTTGAGGTGTGCAGCATTTTTCACCAGCGGGAAGGTTCCGTAAACCGGCTGCATGTAGTGGGCCGGACCCGAAGTATTCCGGCAATGTTTTATTACCGGTATTATGATCTGGTCTATTCTCGCTGGTCTCCCTGGGAACAGATACAGAACGATATTGAGTCCGACCATGTGGTGCCTTGGGTATATAATCGCAAGCTGCACCTGTTCTGGCTGATATTTCATGAAAAGCCGGTGAAACTAAAAAAGCTTCCGCCGGTAAAGCAGAGCGACACGCCCGTGCAGAACAGCGAGCCGGCCAAAATGTTCGAGATTGAGCTGGCATGGTGTGTCCGGCAGCCGGACGGGTGGGATGCCCGGCGCGTTTCCAAAAAGAAACTTGTCCATCCATGGGAACGCCCCACCTTTTCTTATAATCTCAAGCCGCGGTATAAGGCAGCGGACAACTCGCTGTCCCTGGATATTTATATATCCACCTCTAAATCGTTTAATGACGGCAAGTTTTATGATCAGTTCACCCATGAAAAACTGCGGATGACAAATGTTTACTACGATCAGACGCTCCGGCCCTGGCATTCATCAAGCTTTGTGTTCACCGGCGCCGGGGTGCGGGAAGTGCTGCTGCGGGGCATCCCCGGGTATTATTTTGACCCGGACGCGGAGGGAAAAAAGACGATCACCTCCTATGACTACATTAAGAAAAACTTTGATGAGGCCGGCTCGGATATTTATCCGCTTGCTGTGATTTCAGAACAACTGGCCCTTCCATCGGGCATGCATTACAAGTATACCCGCCTTTCCAACAACCAGGACCATGACATTAATATCAGCAACCTGAATGTGTTCGGCCCGGACAGGGGCACCCGGACTATGCTGACAAATGCGGACAGCCCCTTTGAAGCGGTATTGTGCCAGCAAGGCCTGTCGCCCGTGGACGGCAGAATACGGCCGTTTTTGTACCAGGACAAGAAACGATCATTCTTTTTTCTGCAAACCCGGGATGAAAATTTCTGGAACTATCTTTTCAATTGGGAGGAAGGCATTTATCAGGCCCGACCGTTTTATCATCCCTATGTCGAGATATTTCAGCAGGAGATTAACCGGGCCGGCGTGGAAGGATTGTTCAAACGGCGGCTGCAGCTTAATCCTGGTCACTATTCAAGCCGGTCCCCGTTTTCTTTTGATTCCCAATATGCCCCCGCCTGGGGGGTGAACGGCGACGCGGCAGAAACAGAAGCGCTGGATTTTGCCAGAAACGGTGCTTACTCCATTTACAACTGGGAGCTGTTTTTTCACGCCCCGCTGATGATCGCCTGCCGCCTCACCCAGAACCAGCGGTTTGAAGAGGCCATGCAGTGGTTCCATTACATTTTTGATCCCACCAGTACCGATTATTATCCGTCACCGCAGCGCTTCTGGATCACCAAACCGTTCCATGAAACCAGTGCGGAGGAATACCGGATCCAGCGGATCAGAAATATTATTGAAAATATCGACGACTTCAAGGGGCAACTGCTCGAGTGGCGAAACAATCCCTTTAAACCGCATCTGATCGCGGAACACCGGACCGTGGCCTATCAACGGACCGTGGTCATGAAGTACCTGGATAACCTGATTTCATGGGGCGACCGGCTTTTCCGCCAGGACTCCATGGAGTCCATTAACGAAGCCACGATGTTGTATATCCTGGCCCACGAGCTGCTGGGGGCTAGGCCGACCATCGTGCCCGCCATCCACCGTGATGAAAAGACCTTTAATGAACTGCTGGAAGAAGGGGCGCTGGATACGTTCGGCAACACAAAGGTGGAAATCGCGGCGGAAAACGTGCTGGGCCTGCCCATTGAATATACCCTCTCCGGTTCATCGATGGAGCCCATGCCGGACCTTGAAATATCCTATTTCGGCCTGCCCCATAACGATAAGCTCCTGTCATACTGGGATACGGTGGAAGACCGGTTGTTCAAAATCCGGCACGGTCTAAATATCGAGGGATTGAAGCGGCAGCTGCCCCTGTTTGAACCGCCCATTGATCCGGCCATGCTGGTAAAAGCCGCGGCCGCCGGACTGGACCTGGCCACGGTGCTGAACGACCTCAATGCCCCGTCACCGGCTTACCGGTTCCAGGTGCTTGCGAAAAAGGCCCTTGAATTCTGCGGTGACGTCAAACGGCTGGGCGACCACCTGCTGTCAGCGCTGGAGAAAAAGGATTCCGAAGAAATGGCGGTGCTGCGGGCCGGCAATGTCGTGGCCGTGCTGGAAAATATGCGGGAGATCAAGGAGCTGCGGATTGACGCGGCCCGATATGCCATTGAGGCCCTCACCCGGCAGCAGGAAATCTGCCAGATTCGTATTGATCACATTAAAAGTCTGGACGAAAAACTTGATGCCGAGAAAAAGGCCGGTGACTGGGGAACGGCCGCCACGGTGTTCAAGGCTCTCAGCAAGGCTTCCAATGTGGGGGCCATGATCGCGTCCGCCATACCCGATGCCAGCGCCGGGGCCAATGGCGCGGGCGGTACGCCGGAAGCCACGGTTCAGGGGGGCGGTTCCAATGTGGAAAAGGGGTTCAAGTATGCCGGTAAGGGGTTTGATGCTGCCGCGGAACTATGCAAGTGGATGCAGGATGACCTGAAATCCGAGGCCAAGAGCGAACGGACCAAAGCTGAACGGGCCGCCAAGATTGCAGAAGAAGAAAAAGCGATTGAAAGCCTGGACAACAAGATACTGGGGGCCGAGATACTGGCGCAGATCGCGGAGAAAGACTTGGAAAACTTTGAAGCCCAGCTGGAAATCAAGCATGGCGAGCATGCCTATCTTCAGGAAAAGTATACCAATGCGCAGCTTTACCAATGGATGATCACCCAGATCTCCACGGTCTATTTTCAGGCGTATCAGCTTGCTTATGATATGGCCAAACGGGCCGAAAAGAGCTACCAGCGGGAACTGGGCGTGGGCAATACCGGATTTATCCGGTTCGGCCACTGGGACAGCCTCAAAAAAGGATTGCTTTCGGCCGACCGCCTGATTCAGGATATCCGTCGTATGGAAGCGTCTTTCCTTGATCAGCACAAGCGTGAACTGGAGCTGACCAAGCATGTGTCGCTTGCCCGGCTGGCGCCTGACAAGCTGCTGGAGCTTATCATAACCGGCCGGTGCTCCCTTGACCTGGCGGAGTGGATGTACAATCTTGACTATCCGGGGCATTACCGCCGGCGGATCAAATCGGTTGCCGTGACTATCCTGTGCAAGGCCGATCCGTTTACCAACCTGAATTGCAGTCTCAGCCTGGGAACAAACGAGGTCCGGATCAGCAACCTTGTGGGGCCGGGATATGCAAAAAGAGACGAAGAGGACACACGGTTTGAGGTGCAGCAGGGATTCGGCGATACCATTGCCACGAGTCACGGGGAATGGGACAATGGACTGTTCCGGCTGGATTTCAATGACGACCGGTTTTTGCCCTTTGAAGGCGCCGGCGCGGTAGGGGTATGGGATATACATATGCCGCGGGAACACAATGCTTTTGATTATGGGACCCTGGCCGATGTAGTGCTGCATGTCCATTATACCGCCCTGGACGGCGGTGAAGCGCTGGCCGAGGGTGCCCGGAATGAGTTGAATGACATCCTGGCTGAAGGCGGCACGCTGCTGGTGGGCCTGAAGCAGTGTTTTCCTGATACCTGGGAGACTTTTTTGACACCCGAACCGCCCGGATCGCCTCAGGTGTTTAGCTGCGAGATAACGGCCGCCCATTACCCGTTTCTGGCCCGGATGGGGAGACTTGAGCTGACCGGTATGGGCATGGTGGTCGCGGGCAAACATGTCGGCAACTATGCGGCCAGGGTGTCAATCCCCGGGCAACCGGATATTGATTGCGACCTGACCACTGACTCGGGTTTGAAGAATGTGCATCACAATCCGGCGGTCTTTGACGGCACTGCGCCGGGCACCGGCACGTTCAGCGTCATGGTCCGGCGGGACACGGCCGGGGCAAACGATTTTTCATCCCTGCCCGAAGATGACCTGGAGGATATTTATCTGATCTTACGGTATGCATAATATCGCTTGACTTGTGTAAAAAAGTTGATAACATAGAATCGAACTCGGGAAAACTTGGCGAATGGTATTGGTCTGAACTAGTGAAAAACACATATTAAGCCAGTAAGCAAAAGATTCTCGATACAAAAAAGGCTGCCAGTCTGTAAAGTCTGGGGCCTTTTTTTTGGCAAAAGTCAAGTTTGGTTCAAATAGCAACAAAAGAGATCGGTCATGGAACAGATCCATATTCATACCGCCAAGACACAACTTTCCAGGCTCATCGCAGATGGCAAGGAAGTTGTTATCGCACGCTATGGCCGTCCGGCGGCAAAACTGGTGCCCATTACCCCGCTGTTGAAAGATCGTGTTCCGGGAACGGCTAAAAATAAAAGTGGATCTTCTCCAATTTAGTGGGTGCGAAGGGTTCAAGGAGTCGAGGGTCCAAGGGTTTGTTTTTGAAAGATTTATAAAGGCTCTGTACCTGTTCACGCATAAAGCCCGCTGATGGCCGCCGCCGTCTCTTTTACTTTCTCCACCAGCCAGTCTGGTGAAAGCACCTTTACCCCTCTCACCCACGACACCACCTCCGGTTCGGACGAGGCGGTAAAGATCAGCGCAACACCATCCTTTTTCTGTTCTGTCTTCTGGTCCGGGCTCAGGCGCCGCTCTTTTGCAAAAGCCGCCGCATACCCGGTCAGCGACACCTCCACCTGGAAGGTCTCCTGCTTGATCACACCAAAGGCCTGGTTGAAATGCTTTTCGAAATTGTTGGTTTTCGGAAAAACAAACTTCCGGTCCGTGGGTTCCACCGCCTTCAGCCGGTGCACGGCCAGCAGCGCCGCGCGGTTCTCATCGGCCTGGCCATGGTGGACATCCAAATGGATCACTGACAGCCTGAGCCTCTTCATCGCCGATCGCACATATAGATGGGGTTGGATGCTTTTCGTGCTTCGGCTACGGGAATTACCGCCAGCGCGCCGCGGATATGGGTTGCAAAAATGTCGATGATCGACCCACGCGAGCCCATCGCCTCGCTCTCCAAAGCGACCTGGATGCCATGGGCTTCCAGGGCTGTCTTCCAGGAGTCTTCCGGCCCGGCCAGGTCCTCGGCAAAATGGACGCCGGCCACCAGCATGAAAGGCATCAGGCGGACACGGCGAAAGCCCGCGTCGACAATTCGGCGGATAATGACATCCCGGTCGGGCCAGCCATCCTCGATCATTCCCACAAAAGCCCTTGTGCCGTAGATTTGCCGGAGACGGCAGGAAAAGGCCGGGTAGGTCGTCCAGGCGCAGTGGTCCGTGCCGTGGCCCACCAGCACGACAGCCTCCGATTCATCCCGGGCGAAGACCGGCGCCAGGGCCTCAACGACGGCCTGGTGGTCCTCCTGACTGCACAGCAGGGAATGGCCTACACTCACTCGGCACGCGGGGTGCTGGACATCGTTGACCAGGCGGTAGAACTCATGGCCGCAGATCATGTTGAAGGACTGCACCACCGCCCAGGGATGGCCCTGATCGGCTAAACGGGCCAGAACCGTGGCTGGATCGAGGGTTTCAATGTCACGTTTTTTAAGGCGATGGCGAATGGTGCGCGACGTATAAGCCCAGTGGATGTCGTGACCGGCAAACCGGGCTTTCAGGTGGCGGTCCACCTCCTCGTATACCGCCCGGGACCGGCTGGTGGTGCCGAAGGCGGCAATGATAATCGGGTGCATCATGGCAAAGATTCTCTTTCAGTTGCGCTTGACGGGCGCCCATGGTCCATCCGGTAAAGGGTACGGTACAAATCACAAGCCAGTAAAGGTTCGTGGCTTTGATTGTAAAAAAGCCTGCTGGGGCAGTCTCCCGGGCAGATCGCATGGACCTCGCAGGCGGAACAGACGTCCGGTTGCGCGCGGCACGTTTTCAGTTGGGTCAGCGCTTCGTCGAGCGGCTGCCACACCGTGCCGGCGGCAAACCGCGGATCGTCGAGCGTTTGCGCGCATGGAAAAATCCGTCCGTCCGGGGTGACCGCCAGGCTTTGGCCCAGGCCGGCATGGCAAAATCCGGAGCGCCTTTTTTGCTTGTCGGCGGCAGGGAACAACAATTCCCACTCGCGCCATTGGATGGGAACGGCCCGGCGGGCATTGACGGCATCCAACGTCGCGCGCATGCGCTGTAACCCCACATCCAATGTGGCGCGATCCGTCTGGGCAACAGCTTCCGGACCAAGGGTACGCCCTTTTCGGACCAGCAGATCCAGCCCGATCCCCCGTGCCATCGAATATCCGGCCAGGATCAACACCAGTTCATCCAGCCTGGCCGCATTGGCCTGGGTGACCACGGTCGTCACCCGGAAAGGGATACGGGCCGATTCCAACAGCTGCAGCCCTCTCAAAGTTTCCGCCGCCATGCCGCGCTGGGCTTGATGGACTTGGGGCGGACCGTCCAGGCTGACGCCCACCTGCATGTCGTGCTGTTGAAAAAGCCTCAACATATCCTGCGTCAGGCAGGTGCCGTTGGTCTGAATGCCGATGGTCAGGCACCGCCCGGTCTTGCGCGCCCGATCGGCCGCTGCTTCGACCAGGGTCGGCACCAGCGTCGGCTCGCCGCCGGTGAGCTGAAGATGAAAGCGCGAACCGGCTGTTGCGGCCAGACCGACAGCCTGCTCAAGGACGGCCATGGACATGTCCGCGGGCTCTAAGCCATCCCCGTGATAGCAGTAGCGGCAGCGCAGATTACAGCGAGCGGTCAGGACCAGTATAAGATAACGAACGTCCACTAAAATATGTATCAGGCGCGCGGACCGGCAGCCCCCTCAGCCTGTCGACGAAACGGTCAAGGGGGCCCCTGACCGGTTTCCCGCAACCGCCTTACTCGAAATGCTT
Source organism: Thermodesulfobacteriota bacterium (assembly GCA_034189195.1). Classification (GTDB taxonomy): domain Bacteria; phylum Desulfobacterota; class Desulfobacteria; order Desulfobacterales; family Desulfosudaceae; genus Desulfosudis. Next base: position 13,010 of record JAXHVI010000227.1, read on the forward strand.
CAGCGGGCCGCGGATGTGGTCCACCCAGATGGCGACGAAGTCATCATATTCCGCGGTGCCCTTCATTACCGGCACGCACGCAATGCCCGCCTTGGTGAAGACCGATTTCCAGGAATCATCCTCGTCGCCGGCCATGTCGTTCTTGGCGTGATCGCCGGCCACGGACATGAAGGGTATCAGGTAGGCTTTCTTGATTTTTTTCTGGAGCATCAACTCCTTGATCACATCGACGTCGGGATAGCCTTCCACCGTGCCGACGAAAATGTTCGGGTCTTTGAGCTGTAATTGAAACATCAGGGCGGCATAGAAGGCATTGGACGGATGGGGCGTGCCGTGCCCCATGAGCACCACGGCATCATTCTTTTTCCGCTCCTTGGGGATGGTCTTCAAGATGGCTGCGACGGTGCGCTCCATATCCTCCTGGGTGCTCATCAAGGGATAGCCCAGGAGGATCTTCTGAAACCGGCCCATGATTTTAAAGGACTCAACGGTGCGGCACAAGTCGTGGTACTCCTCGCCGCCGATGGTGTGCAGCGACTGCACGGCCACGTGGGTGAAATTCTCGTCCTGCATCCTGGCCAATGCTACTTCCGGCGAGTCCAGCCGTTTGCCCTGTTTGGCCAGCTTCGCCCGGATGATATGAGACGTATACGCCCAGCGGACGGGGGTGTCCGGAAACGCCGCTTTGACCTGCTTTTCGATGTTTTCGAACGAAACCTGGGCAGATTCCTCGCTGGAGCCGAATGACACCAACAGGATGCCGACCTTTTGGGAAAGTGTGTGCCCGTGGTCGGCATAGGCATGAACCGTTCCAAAGGCCGCCAATAGAATTAAAGTCAACAGCATACTAAAAAGTTTTTTCTTGTCCATTTTTCTCCTCCATGTTTTGAGATTAAACAGCTTTTTCGAGATTGGTTCCCCCCGCCCCAGGCCGCGCCGATGCAACGGTCCGAAACAGATCGGGGGCAGCCGCTAAAAAAATGTGGATGACGCGAAGAGAATACTCCTGCCAGGAAATTCCTCTTCGCGCCATCCCTGGCGTGCGGCATCAACCGGTATCAAAATAAAAAAGCCCTTCATGCGAAAAACACGCATGAAGGGCTGCACCCAGCTTCCTTGGCCCTGCATCGCCTGCATCCGATACCACGTCGGATCAGAGGCATTCCATCATCAAAGGCAGGTCTTCTGGCTTCCGGATCACTCTACCTTCCGCACCTTCCCGTTTCGATGAGATCCGAAACAGTGGCATCCGCGGATTTCGTCCCCGGTTACAGCGGCGGGACCGCTCCCGATTTGAACGGGATTCCCTATTAAGCCCGTGGGCACCTTTTTCTTATTGTGAAGCATATACGACGGCTTGTCAAGCCATTTGTTTTGAAAGTAATTCAGCGTGAAAGGCGATGGCGGCCTCCAGCAGGCGACGGGTGATCTCCTCCAGGGCGTAGGAGTTCTCTTTGCGCAACCACGCGCGGTTCTCTTCATCCAGGATGTAGGTGTGCACCACGGCGTCCAAGAGCGGTTTGGGCTTCCGGCCGCCCACCGCCATGGCTGCAGTGGCCATCCCCCCCTGGCTGACGGCACAACAGCCGCAATCGAGCACGTCGTACTCGGCCGAGGACTGTTTCATGAAGGTGACCTCCACCCGGGGGCGCGGTCGGCGCGACCCGTCCGGCAACGCCAACACCAGACCAGCCGGGTCCATGGGCAGTGTTTTCAGCACCCGCCCCTGACCATCCCACACCGGCCGTGCGCCCATGAGGGCCAGGATCTGGCACAGCAGTTCGCCGTCGGACTTGAAGGCGTCGGAACTCCAGATGCTGATGCCCACGCTTTCGGGAAAGCGTTCTTCTTCCCGGTACCTGAGCAGCAGCTTGTCGGCCATCTCGCACCCGATCTTTCATGCGGTGCGGGTAGGCAGGATGGTCACATCGGTGGCGTAAAAATTGCGGCCCGTGGGCAACACCGCCGGATTGCCCCGGCTGACCGCGCCGCTCAGTCCGGGAGAAATGTACCGGCCGTCGAGCCCCTGGAGCAGCCGGTCGATTTCTTCATCGCAGCGGGCGAGGTGTTCGGCAACGGCTTTACAATAAGGAACCAACGATTTGAGGTGCTCCTCCGGCACTTTGGCTGGGCCGCCCCGGAGGATTTGCCCGATCAGGGCCGCCGCCCCCTCGTAAGCATCCGCAGTGATGTTTCCTGACCAGGCGCAGAGGGTTGCAAGGTCGGGCAGGTCAGGCGGCGGCGTCCGCAAGATGGTCGCCAGAATCTTGGCCGTGCCGCCGGTGTCCGGCGGCATGCCCACATCGTAACCGGCCTTTTTCATCTGCCGCAACACCCGGGCCATGCTCTCGAAGGCGTCCAGCCCCACGGCCATGCCCACGGTGGCTTCCATGCCCTTGCAGGGGTTGTTGTGCAGCACGAAAGTGATGCGCTTGTCCCGGTTGGCAGTGCGACGCAGGGTCACCCACCGTTTGACCCGTCGGCAGAGAGTGTCGATGCGTTCACCGATCGGCAGAAAGGGACGGTACCCGATGCCAGCGGGCTGTTGCGGATCCTGGCGGCTGCCGGCCACCAAAATCGGCGCGATCACGCCGTTGGTCTCCGGCTGGGCCAGGAAATAGACGGCGGTCATGGCCGGCAACCCCTGGGGATCGGCCCGCCGCTGGTCCGGGCTCTGGCTATGAGCGCGCAGCAATTGGATGACGGGCACGTCCAGGCCTTCCAGCAAATGCAGCCGGTCGGTGTTTTTGACCAGGCGCCCGGCCATCAAATTGAGCACCACATCCACACCCGCCGTTTTGAAAAAATCCAGCCACGGCGGTTCCCGGTCGCCGTCGCCGCCTTCCACGCCGGCGCAAAAGACGCGCGCGGGCATCCTGCCGTGGGATTCCAAAACGATGATCACCGCATCCACATCGGCGGTGTTCTCCTCCACCAATTGGGTGTAGTAGAATAGCACGCCGATCCCGGGGCGGTTGGCGGCGGCATGATTCGCATACCATGCCCGATACGCCGTCATGTCGGTAAAGGGTTGCGGGGACCGGGGATGATAGATGCCGGTGGTGGCCACCTTTTCGGACTGTGCAAAAGCGCAACCCTCACCGGCCTATGGGCCAGAAACAAGATGCCGTTGACGAAATTGGTCAACGACACCCTGGCGACATAGTGCCTGAACTCGACCGCCGTCTCGGAAGAAAAGGTGGTAAAATCGGCGGGCATCTCGGGAGAGAGCCCGATGCGCCGGGCCACCCGGCGACCGGCCTCCAGAAACGCGTCATAGCCGGGCAGGCCCACGGCGAGATCGGCGATCAACAGATCAACCGCATCGGTCAAATTTTCAATCGATCCGGCCGCCGTGGTCTGGACGGCAAACTGCAGGTCGATGCCGTCGGCTTCGAGGCGCTCGACCACCCGCTGCCAGGTTCGATGGTGGAACATGAGACTGTGAACGTAAAGGATGCGCATGGGCTCCTCGCTGGTTAAAACTGAAAACCGTAAGATGCGTAAAAGGCGCGGCCCGGCTTGGGGTAGCCGCGTTTCTCGTAGTAGTCCTTGTCAAAGATGTTGTCGATTTTAAACAACAGACGATGATGATCGAACAGGGTTGTCCCGATGGCCAGATCCACGACCGTAAAGGATGGATACTCGATTTCCGGGTAGCCTGCGGTCACCCAGTCGGTATCCTTCATTTCACCCTGGCTGCGGACGTGCAACTTCCCATCGAACAGGCCGTCATTATACTGGATGCCATAGTTGATGGTATACTCGGCGACATTATGGATGTCGTGCATGGTCCCGTCCGACTGCTCTTCCTCGGCCTTGAAAATATGCGTCGCGTTGGCGAACAACTCGAGTGAACGATCCCAGCCCAGGGGGGCGCCGATATCGAATGAGACCATGGTCTCCAGGCCTTCGATCTCTGCGCCGAGGCCATTTTCATAGGTCTTGTAATTGCCGATCTGCACGCTGACGATCTTGTCGTCCACGTCGGTGTGAAAACAGGTCACATCCAGGGACAGCCCCCAGACTGGACGGTCGAACCCCACCCCGACATCGTAGGAGAGAGACGTTTCCGGGTCCAGATTGGCATTGCCCTCGGTGGTCATGGTTTCGCCATCGACCTCGGTTTGGGAATATCCGGCCAATTCCCAGGCGCTGGGGGGAACAAAGGCCTGGCCGACGGTGGTGTGCAGGCGGACCCCTATATCAAAAAGGTAATTCAAACCGGCGCGGGGACTGAAGGTCGAAAAACTTTCCGCTTTGGGGGTGAAGTCGGTCTTGTAGGGCGTTTCCACGGTTTCGACGTCGAAGGTGTCGTAACGTCCACCGGCGGTGGCGGTCAGCTGTTCGTTCATGAATTTCCAAATGGTCTCCAGATATCCAGCCATGTTCTCACGACTCTCGTCGGGAGAGGACGGGGCCTTGCGACTGCCGTCTGTATTGTAGCTGCGGCTCTCCTTGTCGATGTCCTGATAGTCGACGCCAACGATAAACCGATGCACCGACCAGGTGATCTCATCCTTGAGTTGAAGTCCCTGCCAGCTGGTTTCCGAGTCGTAACTCCGATAAGCGGGCACGATGGTGGAGCCGCTGTAGCGCTTGTAATACTCAGCCTTTTCACCGGTATAATAGGCGGTAAAGGCCAGCCGGTTGTTCAGTCCCAGGTTACCGCCAAGGGTGCAATCCATGCCGTGATTGTCGATATCCTTGTTTTGCGGCCGGGCATCGCCGTAAGCAATGTCGCCGGGGGTTTCGATGTCACGGCCCTGGTAGATGTCGCCGCTCACATCGATGCGCCAGGCCTCGCCCAGATCAGCACCCAGCCGAAGCCCCCCGTTGCGGGTCTCGAAGCTGGTGTTGGCCCGCTTTTCACCGCTGCCCATGGTGAGGTCGTCTTGCTGGTCGTAGCGCCGGCCATATATATCGAAATCAAAACGTGAGCCAAGGCCGCCGCCCAGGGATGCTTTTTGATAATTGGTTTCAAAAGACCCAAATCCAATCTTGGCATCACCGGTCAACTCATCTGTATTTTTCTTGGTGATGATATTCACCACGCCGCCCATGGCCTCACCACCGTAAAGCGATGATGCCGGGCCTTTGAGGACTTCGATACGCTCGATGTTATCCGCCAGTACGGTGGCCAGGTTTGTGGCCCCCACCGGGCGACCGTTTTTCAGCATCAGCGAGTGCTTGGTGATGCCCTTGAATTCGGGCCGGAATCCACGGATACCGATGCCGGCCAGGGCGCCGGGATATTCGATAACGCCGATGGAAGCATTTTTTTTCAGCTGCTCGGTGATCGTCTCCCCCACGGTCAAGTCGATGTCCAGGCTGTCGATCACCTCGATCTTGGTCGGTATTTCCTGGATATTCTCCTCGCTGCGGGTGGCCGTGACCACCATATCCTCCACGATTTCTTTTCTCTTGGGTTCCTCGGCATCGGCCGCCCACGCGGCAGAGCCCGACAACACTAATATCACCATCAGCGTCAAAAAACTTTTTCCGACAATCGTCTTCATTTTTTCCTCCGTTCAAAGTAGTTATTGACTTCCGTCATGCGTCGTGCTGCGAGGAAGAAAAAAAGCCCCTGACGGGGCTCGAATGGGGTCTGTTCTTTTGCGGAAAGGCAAAGCCGGTGGAAACCTTTTCAGCACTTTCGTCAAAGCAGGACCGAATCCTCGTCAGTCTGATACACTTTGCCTGCAGCCGGCAGGTCTTCTGGCTTCACCGCCCGACAAGCGGCCTTCCCACTGCTCAATCAGAGCGCAGCAGTGACCATTGTCTTGCCCATCGGGTTCCCCGTCCGTTTAAAGGACAGGGCGGTGTCACAGCGGCGGGACCGCTCCCGATTTTCACGGGATTCCCTGTTATCGCCCGGCACATGCATGCCTTGGGCGGCCGGATGCCCGAATGCGGTTTCAGTAACTCCCTTCGGTGTCATTCCGTGTCGGGTGAACACCTGAAACCACTTCCATTCGTATTTGTTTATTTTTTTGAGATCACATCCTCTCGCTTCAATCCATGTTTTGGATGATTGTTTTCATTGCTCCGGATGAATCATCCCACCTGTGGCCGAAGCCCAGGGCCAGGGCCCGGCAGACCAGCGCGACGAACGTCGGGTTATCCATTTCCGCCTTAGCCGGAGCCAGGCTTTTGCGGTAGTCGGCCAATCTGCTGTAGTCGCCGCAGACGGCGCAGGCGATCTGGGCGGCGTAGGCGCCCATGACCTCTCTCCAGCAGGCGGCGGGCAAAACCCCCCAGGCGAACTTGTCCTTCAGGTGCACCATGGCCGCCACCGCGGCCACGGTGACCGGATCGCGTTCGATGCCGGTGAAGTTGGCGCGCAGCAGCGCGGCCCGGTCCTGGTCCAGGTAGCGGCAGACTGTCTCAAGCATGCCGGCGCGGTCGATCCCGAAGCGCTCCAGGTGAATCTTGGCCGAACACTGGCCGGCCGGGGTCAGGCGGTTCTGGTTGGCCAGGGTCTGCTTGACCGCCGCCCGCACCACCCGGCCGATGAGCTCGCCCAGCTTGGCGTGCTTGCCGGCGCTTGTCAGCGGCTTTGCCTCGGTTTGCATGGCGGCGACGACGATCTGATCGGTGCCCGTGCCCGTGGCCAGGCCGTCGGAGTAGCGCGAATTGACCGCCAGCTCCTGCAAGGCCGCGCTCTTGGCTTCGGTGGCGGTCATGATGACCCGCGCCATGGCCCCGGCAATCAGCGGATGGTTGATGAAGATCATGGTGTTGATGGTGCCGGGCCCGGGCATATCTTCAGCCGGCGGCAGTTTCTCGAACCCGTCGGGGGTCTCGAACACGGCGGCGGGATCGCCGGCCCGGCCGGCATTGGCTTCCACGCCGCCGGTGCACACCGCGACCACCTGCAGATCGCGGAATGCTTCCCGGACAAAGGCGGCGTGGTGCATGTTGGCGGCCGTGCCCATGGTGGCGCAGGCCTCGGCCGGAAGCCCGTAGGGTTCGCAGGTGCGCTTGCGGTAGGCCATGGGGTCGCGCCACAGGCCGGCGGCGTGCCGGTGGCTGTGGCCCGCCGGTTCGCAGCTCTGGTGGTTGTAAACGTATTCCAGATCGTCCCGCAGGCCGCCGGCGGCCCGGCACGTGGAAAGCACCTGGTGGGGTTTCAAAAACCTGGCGTAGATGATTTTCTCTTCTCTATGGATCTCAACACCATCGTAATATTTTTCAATCAGCATGCATTCCTCGCAATTTCACAAAAGCTGTTTTCCGTAGCCGGTCATCCCGCTTTCAATCCCGCGCCTGGTTCACGGTTCCCAAAGCCAGCACGAAAAAAGCTACGCCCACGACCACAAGGATCAAGTATGGCCAGGCGCCGGGCGTCTCTCCGAAGGCCGCGCCGCGGATGGCCGTGGACGCGTGGGTCAGGGGCAGCACCGACAACATTTTTTGCGCCCACAGGGGCAATCGGTCCATGGGGAAAAAGGTGCCGCCCAGAAAGGCCATGGGGGTGATGACGAAGTTGGTCAGCAGGCTCTGGTCGGCGTGGGATTTGACCAGCATGGCCAGGGCCACGGCCAGGGCGGCGAAAACAAAGCTGTTAAGCAGCGCCGCCAGCCAGAGCCAGGGACCGTAATGCAGGCGCACGCCGAACAGCAGGCTCAGCGCCAGGATGACGGCGATGCCCATGAGCGCCCGGGTCATGCCGGCCAGCACCTCGCCGGCCACGTAGGCGGCGTTGCGGATGGGCGCGGCCTGGAACTCCTCGAAGATGTACCAGTAAAAACGCGCCACATTAATGTCCGTGGCGATGCCGAAACTCTGGGTCATGCTGCTCATGGCGATCAGGCCGGGAATGAGAAATTCCAGGTAGGTGCGGCCGTCGAAGCGCGCCGCGCCGCCCATGGCGTAGCCCAGGGCGATCAGGTAGAGCAGCGGCGATACGGCCATGCCGGCCAGCTGGCGCCAGAACCGGCGTTTGAGGATCAGCATTTCGCGCAAGTAAACCGCAATGAATCCCTGCATCAGTCTCCTTTCTTGGCGTAAGCGCCCGTTGGGTTGTGGGTTGTCGGCGCGTGCGCGCCATGTCCCTGACCGTGAACCGTCTGGGCGTTGGCGTCGGTTGCCACCTTTTTTCCGGTAAGGGTGAGGAAGGCGTCTTCCAGATTGACCCGGCGCAGGGTAAAACCGTTGTGGCGCGCCGCGCCCGCGGCCTGGGCCGCCTCCCGGCTGGGGAAATAGCCGCTCTGCATGCCTAACTCGGTCACCCAGTCAACGGCCCAATGACCCACGCCGGCCATCAGCGCGGTGGGCGAATCCACTGCCACGATGCGTCCGCTCTCCAGAAAGGCCACCCGGTCGGCCAAAAACTCGGCCTCCTCGATGTAGTGAGTGGTGAGAAAGATGGTGGTGCCCTGTTGCTGGATCTGCTTGACCAGGGACCAGATGCGCCGCCGGATGGCGGGGTCCAGCCCCACGGTGGGCTCGTCCAGGAAAAGAATGCGCGGGTTGTGCAGCAGGGCCCGGGCGATCATGACGCGCCGTTTGAGCCCGCCGGAGAGCTGTTTGACCAGGCTGTGCACCCGGTCGCTAAGCTCCACGTAGTCCAGCAGTTCGGTAATGCGCTGTTTGCGTAGTGCGGCCGGCATGCCGAACAAGCGGCCGTGCAAGTCCATGTTTTCGCCCACGGTCAGTTCGCTGTCCAGATTAATGTGCTGGGGCACCAGTCCGCACTGACGCTTGGCCGCCGTGGCTTGCGCGGCGATATCGTGGCCGTTGAGGGCCGCCGCACCGGCCGACAGGCGCGTGAGGCCGGTCAGAATCCGGATGGTGGTCGTCTTGCCCGCGCCGTTGGGCCCCAGGTAGGCGAACAGCTCGCCGGCCGGCACGTGCAGATCGATGCCGGAAAGGGCCTGGATTTTGCCGTAGGTTTTTCTTAGGTTCTCGATTCGGATCATATTCGTCTTTCCTTAGTTCTCTCCCTCACCGATTCTACATTGTCGGCGATCTCCATCAACGGCTGGCGCCGCACCCGATGGGGCAGGGCCAGTTCGGCGGCGGCTTTGATATCTTCCGAAAGTACTTCGGTGCGGCCTTCGTAAGCGGCCAGGGTTTTGGCCGTCTTCAAGATGATGATGTCGCCCCGGTGGCCGTCCACCCCCACATCCAGGCAGTATTGGGCGATCTCGTAGAGCCGCTCCCGGGCCACGGTCACCTGGGGATAGAGCCGTTTGGCGGTGAGGATGCGTTCGGCCAGGGCCTGGGATTCGGCGGCCCAGCGGCCGGCGAATCCCTCAGGATCATCCTCGAAAGCGGCCCGGCGCTCCATGACGGCCACGCGGTCGTCGGCCGCGGCGATGCCCTCTATGGTCACGCACAATCCGAAGCGGTCGAGCAGCTGGGGCCGCAGTTCCCCCTCTTCCGGGTTCATGGTGCCCACCAGAGTGAAACGGGCAGGGTGGGAGAAGGAGACCCCTTCGCGCTCGATGGTGTTCACCCCCATGGCGGCCGAATCGAGCAGCACGTCCACCACGTGGTCGTCCAGCAGGTTGACCTCGTCCACGTAGAGGAGGCCCCGGTGGGCAGCGGCCAGCAGGCCCGGCTCCACCCGCTTTTCGCCTTTTTTCAGGGCGTGTTCCAGGTCCATGGAGCCTACCACGCGGTCTTCGGTGGCGCCCACGGGCAGTTCCACTACGCGCACCTTGCGCCGGGCCGCGACGGGCAGGTGGCCGTCGTCCGCACCGGGCAGGTTCAGGGCACGGGCGATCTCGCGGTAGATGTCGTCCTCTTCGCCGGGGGCCAGTTGAAACGGGTCATCGGTGAAGATGTCGATTTCCGGCAGGATGTCGGCCAGGGCCCTCACGGCCGTGGATTTGGCCGTGCCTTTCTCGCCGCGGATCAACACGCCGGACAGGCCCGGCTGAATGACGTTGAGGATCAGGGCCAGTTTCATCTTTTCCTGGCCCACGATGGCGGTAAAGGGATAAACAGGGGTTGCTTTCATGCGCGGTTTCCTTTCACGATATTCACAAGGGTTTGGGCTTTGAGATCATCGATCTTATGGTACCGGGCCTGCAGGGCGGTCGACAGCCGTCGTGCCAGGCCGAAGGTGACAAGCCCCGGCTCCTCGGTGTCCACGACGATGTGCCGCACGCGGCCGTCCTGGGCCATGGCCGCGGCCAGATGCAGGGCTTCGTCCACCGGTTTCTCATTGCCCAGGGCCACATTGGCCTTGCCGTCGGTGATCAGGATGACAATGGGCCGGGCCGAAGGGTCTTTGAGCAGAACGTTGCGCACCTGCTCGAAGGTTTTGGCCAGGCCGGCCGACAGCGGGGTGCGGCCGCCTACAGGCAGTTCGGCCAGCAGCTTGCCGGCCAGGTCCACCGAACTGGTGGGCGGCAGGTTGACCACTGCCCCGTCCCTGCGAAAAGAGACCATGGCCACCCGGTCGCGCTTCTGATAGGCGTCCAGCAACAGGGACATAATGGCCCCTTTGGAGGCGGCCATGCGGCCCCGGGCGCCCATGGAGCCGCTGGCGTCCACGGTGAAGAAGAGAAAGTTGCCGATGCGTTTTTCGCGGATCTTGCCGCGGATGTCCTGGTCGGTGAGGACTACGGCCATGCCGTTGGGGTTGCCATTGCGCCGTGCAGGCTGATAGGGAGCGGCCGCCCGCAAGGTGGCGTCCAGGGCGATGTCGCCATGGCGGGCGGTGAGGCAGCTTTTCACATAACGGCCCTGTTTCTGGCTCACCCGGGTGCGCGAGCGGCGGCCCGATCCGCGGCGGATTACGCGATCCCTGGCCGTAGATATGGGTTTCACTTTGAAAGTGGCGCCGATGTCGAAGATCTGTTCGTCCTGCCGCTCGGGCTGGGGTGTGCCCTGTTCTGGTTCAGGCGCGGCATGGTCATCGTCCGCCGATGCTTCGTCCGGGGCCTCCCGGGATTCGGCAGTCTGATCCTCCGGGGCCGGAGGCTGCTCGGCCTGTTGTTGGTCTTCTTGGGATTGGTCTTGATCATTCGCTTCGTCCCGATCCTCTTCGGGCGGCGGCGGTGGCGGCGGAGGGGGCGGCGGCTGGGCTTCCCGGCGCCGGTGAACCAGGGCCATGGGCGCCACCCGGCGGATATAATCCACGTTTACCTCGGGCGCTGCTTCCAGGGCCGCCAGGGCCAGGGCCGCCTGCTCGATCACCAGGTCGGCCCGGTGGCCGGCCACGTTGTTCTCGGCGCACAATTCACTGATAAAACCGCGCAGGTGGCGGGACATGCGAACCGTTGACAATTGAGCCTTCGCGGCTTCGATTTTCCGGGCAACCGCCCGGTTCTGCTCGGCATAGGACCGCATGAAGGCCGCCGGATCGCCGTCAAATTCCTCCCGTCGCCGCATGAGGGCGACACGCTCCTCGAGGTCCCCGGCGCCGGTGGTCTCCACGCACAGGCCGAAGCGATCGAGCAGTTGGGGCCGCAGTTCCCCCTCCTCTGGGTTCATGGTGCCCACCAGGATGAAGCGCGCGGGATGGCGCAAGGAGATTCCTTCGCGCTCGATGATGTTCTCTCCCGATGCCGCCGCGTCCAGAACGATGTCCACGATGTGATCATCCAGCAGGTTGATTTCATCCACATAGAGGATGCCCCGGTGGGCCGCGGCCAGCAGGCCGGGCTGCAGGGCGCGCCGGCCCTGCCGGACGGCCAGCGAAAAATCGATGCCGCCGGCCACCCTGTCTTCGGTGGCGTTGAGCGGCAGGTCCACCACGCGCACCTGCCGGCGCGTTCTTTCCAATGGCTGTCTGCTGTTTCTGCAACGATCGCAGCTTTCATCAAGGCGGTCCGGCGCGCAGCCGAAGGAGCAGCCGCCCACCACCGCGATCTCGGGCAACAGCGCGGCAAGCGCCCGCACGGCCGTGGATTTGGCCGTGCCTTTTTCACCCCGGATCAACACCCCGCCGATACGGGGATTGACGGCATTGAGCAGCAGGCTCTGCTTGAGTTCTTCCTGGCCGACAATGGCCGCGAAGGGGAAAATGGTTCGGCGCATATCAGATTCTCCAGTTCACCCCGACCACCCAGGTCAGGGGCGGGGCCAGCAGGCCATCGGCGTAGTAATAGGTCTTGTCGAAGATGTTTTTTACCTCTGTAAAGAGGCTCCATCGCTTGAAGGCGTACTCGGCCCGCAGGTCGGCGATACCATAGGCGGGCACGGTCCTGGTGTTGGCCTTGTCGCGATAGACTTCGGATGAGTAAGTGCCCACCGCCACGAGGGAGAGCGGCGCGCAGGGCTGCCAGAAAAGGGTCAGGTCGGCGGTATGCCGGGCTTTGCAGGGAATCCAAAACCCGGTGTCCTGGTCCTTGGCTTCCAGATAAGTATAGGCGCCGTTGACCTTGAACGTTTCCGCCAGTTTCAGGTTGAAGGCCGCATCACCGCCCACGTAGGTGACTTCTCCGAAGTTCTGGTATTGGCCGATACCGTCATCGCCGGTCACATAGGTGATGCGGTCGCTCAGCAGGTTGTAGAATCCGGTCAAACTGAAGGAAAACGCCTTGTGGGGCGTGGCGAAAAAGGCCAGGCTGAAATTGTCGGCCTGTTCCATGGATAGGTCCGGATTGGGCCGGGTCGAGCTGGTTTCGTTGTAGCGCTGGTAAAAGGAGGGGGTGTTTTGAGCGCGGCTGTAGGAGCCGGTCAGCCGCCAGGCCGGTTTTTTATAAACCGCCTTGATCTCCGGATTGAGGGCATTCTCGAACACCGAATGATAGTTGCCGCGCAATCCCGCGGTCAGGGTGGTGGACACTTCGGGCCAGGCGACGGTCTGGTCGGCAAACAATGAGGCCGCATATTCCCCCTGGTCGTCGAACGCGCTCCCGCTGGCCCGGTCCCGGGAGAACGCGGCGCCGCAGCTCAGATCGCCCCGCCAGGTGGTCTTGAACATCGTGGACAGGTTCTGCTCTATCTTGGAGACTCGCAGGGTCTTGTCCATGCCCGTGCTGCTGTCGGTGTTGTGGGTGTAACCTTCGTTGTATGCGCTCTGACTTATCCAGCGTGACACTTCGGCCCGCAGGGCCAGGGCCGCGTTGCGGCTCTCCTTGCGGGAAAAGGGCGTGGGATATGCCGGCAGCCCGGTCAGCCCCCGCTCGTCCTGCAGGACATCGGCGGAAAGGCCGAAGCGCTTGCCGCTCCCATCGGGCGCGTAGTCGATCTTCATCCCGGCCTGCCAGCGCTCCTTGTCGTTGTTGACGGTATAGCCGTCCGAGATTTTGTAGCCCGCGCTGACGCCGCCGGTGACATTGCCAAAGATGGTGTTGACTGCGGCGCTGACATCACGCGTGCCGAAATTGCCGGCATAGGTCTTGACGTTTCCCGACACCCGGCGGTCCTTGCGGGTGGTGATCAGGACGACCCCGCCGCTGGCGTCCTGTCCATAGGCCAGGCCGCCCTTGCCCCGCAGGATTTCGATGCGATCCACGTCGTCGGGCGATACCAGGTCCCAATTCACGCCGCCGTGGCTGGAGGCGGGATCATTGATGGGCCGGCCGTCCACAAACACCTTGACTTTGTAAGAACCATGGATGCTCACCGACGAATCCCCGGCCTTGACGCCGGGGACGTGGTTAAACACATCGGGCATCTTCAGAGCCTGCATGGCGCGGATCTCCTCGGCGGTGAGCACAATCGTATCGCCATTGTCGGTATTTGGGGGCTTGCTGTCGTCGGCGACAATCACCATCGGCCGCAAAATCAATACGAGCAGCAGGCAAGTCAGCAAGACATGCATTTTCACGAAGTCAATTTCCTTCCGGCAAACACTTGATCACCATCTGTCCACCCATCGACATCCGTCCATCGACCATCATCGATCACTCCACTCCTCGATCTCCCCCTCCATCTCCAGATAGGCGTTGCGAAGCGCCTCTTCCATCTCGTCACCGGCCTTCCACATCCCGCGGCCGATGGCCTCCAGCAGCTTGTCCAGGATGTTCTGCAACGCGAAGGGATTAACTTGCTTCATCCACCGCTGCATCTCGGGGTCCAGGGCGTAGGCCCGGGCGATTTTTTCGTACATCCAGTCGTCGATCACCTCGGCGGTGGCGTCCCAGCCCAGGACCACGTCCATCATGTGGGAGATGTCGCCGGCGCCCTTGTAGCCGTGGCGTTTCATGCCCGCCAGCCATTTTGGGTTGACCAGGCGGGAGCGAAGGACGTGCCTGGCTTCCTCGAAGGTGGTGCGCATCTTGACCCGCTTGGGGTCGGCGCTGTCGCCCATCACGGCAAAGGGCAGCGTGCCGCGCACGGTCTTGGCCGCCACGATCATTCCGCCGTAGTAGTTATAGTAGTCGGTGCACGACATCATGTCGTACTCCCGGCTGTCTTCGTTTTTCACGGTGACGTCCATGCGGGCCAGGTGGCGGCGGTAGACGTCGGGTTTCTGAGTACCGTAGGTGCCCTGGCCGTAGGCGTGGGACGAATAACGGATATAGTTGTTGCCCAAATCCTCCTGTGTCTTCCAGTTCTTGGACTCCACCAGCTCGGCCACGCCGGCGCCGTAGGTGCCCGGCGGGCAGCCGAAGACCCGGAAGGTGGCTTCCCGGAAGGCACCCTCTTCGCTCATGCCCTGTCGGCGGTACGCTTCCAGGTCCTTGTAGACGTTGCGGCGTAAAAAATTACTCTCCGGCGGCTCCTTCAGGGCCGCCACCATGCGCACGGCTTCGTCGATGCGCTCCACCAGGTTGGGGAAGGAATCCCGGAAAAAGCCCGAGATGCGCGGGGTGACATCCAAACGCGGCCGTTTGAGCTCACTCAAGGGGATTACCGAAAGCCCGGTAACATTGCCGCTGCCTTTGGCCCACACGGGCGTGAGGCCCATAAGGTAGTAGATCTCGGCGATATCGTCGCCCCGGGTGCGCATGGTGGTCGTGCCGTAGACCAGGATGCCGATGTTGTCCGGGTATTTGCCCGAGGCCTCCATGTAGCGCCCGATCAGGGCGTCTCCCAGGCGCACGCCCACTTCCCAGGCCGCCGGGGTGGGGATCTTGTTGGGGTCCACCGAGTAGAAGTTGCGGCCTGTTGGCAGGATGTCGGCCTGTCCCCGGGTGGGAGCGCCCGAGGGGCCTGGGGGCACGAACTCCCCGCGGAAACCGGCCAGGCTGAAATCGATCTCTTCGGTACAGCACCGGATATCGGGCACCAGGGTGTCGGCAATGAAGGCCAGGGCCGCCTCCACCCGGGGCGAGGGGCACTCCATGAGGTCGGCGGTCACCGCCGGAATGCAGTCGGCGTTGTAATCCACCATTGCCAAGCCGTGCACCAGGGCCAGGGCCTTTTGATGTGCCCGGCTGACGATTTCCGCGCCGCTGAGGCCGTTAAAGCGCCTGGGGCGTTTGCCGCGGTTTTCCAGCACATCGTCGTAGTCATAGCCCATGGCCGTGACCAGGGATTCGCGCAGGGAGGGCGCATCGCGGTTGGCCAGGCGGGTCATCTGCACCACGAACTGCTCCAGGCGCTCGCCTTCCGGGGCGTTGCCCATCACGTGCAGGCCGTCGTTGATCATGGTGTCGGAAAGTTCCTCGATGTAGGCGTGCAGCTTTTCCAAAAAGGCGTCGAAATCGGCCAGAGCCTCTTCCCGAGTGATCTCCAGGTCCTTGTCCAGGCTTGCCCCAACCACCGCCTCCCAGATCATGGGCCGCAGGATTTCCACCTTGGCCGGGTCTTCGGCCAGGGCAGTGGCATGGTCGGCCACCAATCCCTGCACCTTGCCCAGATCGTCATACAGATCGGCGTTGGTGTAGGCCGGTGTCAGGTGATCGATGATGCAGCAGTAGCTGCGCCGTTTGGCCTGGGTGCCTTCGCCGGGGTCGTTGATGATGTACGGGTAGACATTGGGCAGCTCCATGATGGCCAGGTCGGGGTAGCATTTTTCCGACAACCCCAGGGCCTTGCCGGGTAGCCACTCCAGGCTGCCGTGCTTGCCCACGTGCATCACCGCGTGGGCTTTGAACACGTCCCGGATCCAGCGATACTGGGCCATGTAGTGATGGGGCGGCGACAGATACATGTCGTGGTAGATTTTTTCCACATTCTCCAGGTAGCCCCTGGGAGGCTGGATGGTGAGAAAGACGTTGCCGTTGTGCATGCCGGCAAAATGCAACTGATTGTCGTGGACAAAGAGATCGCCGGGCATGGCGCCCCAGTCGGCGGTCATCTTCTCCCGGATGGGACCGGGCAGTTCGGCGTGCCAGGGGCCGAAGTGCTCCGGGCCGGCATGGGCCTCGGCTTTGGCCGCCAGTTGATCCACAGGCAGCCAGCGTCGGTCGCAGGTCATGCGCGAAAGCATTTCGTGGGCCAGGGCGTCGCCGTCGGCAAAGGTGCGCTCGATGCGGTAGCCCTCGGCCCGCATGCGTTTGAGCAGGGCGTTGACGCTGGCGAAGCTGTCCAGGCCGGCGGCGCAGCCGATGCGGTCGTTGCGCGGCGGGTAGTGGTGAAAGATGACGGCCACCCGGCGTTCGGGGTTGGGGGTGCGTTTGAGCCGGGCCCAGTTCAAAGCCAGACGCACCATCTTCTCCACCCGTTCGTCAATGGGCATGTACCTGGCGATCAGGGCGCCGGTGAGCGGATCGACCGTTTTCTCTTCTCGGGTGGCGCAGGGCACGGTGATCAGGGTGCCGTCGAACTCCGGTTGAGCCGCCGAGTAGGAGACATCCATGGTGGGCAGTCCCTGGACGCTCTCTGACCACTGGGCAAACGGCACAGAGCAGGTCATGGTCTGGATGAACGGCACATCGAGCCGGGGCAGCAGGGTTTTGTATTCCGGCGCCGCCAGGGTCAGGGAGAACATCAGGGGGTTGATCAGCACATCGATGCGCGGCCGGTCGCCGTCCATGAAAAAATGTTCCACAATATAGTCGGCGCCGCGGTTGCCTCGTCCGGCATCCTTGTAGCGCAGGTGGAAGACCGGGAGGATGTTGGCCCCTTGGGCCTCCACGGCCCGGATGATGGCGTCGATGAAGGCCAGGTTGTTGTTCAGCCAATAGGTTTGATAAAACCACAACCCCACTGTGGGCTTGATTGGATCGACCCGCTCGGCAAGATAGACGTTCAGGCCGGGGATCCCGGAAAAATCCGGATGGTAGAGGCCTTCGTGGGGCAGCTCAACTGCGGGACGAACGTCGGTCCTGTCGTCGTCGAAAAGGCGGTTGTGGAGATAAATGAGCAGTTGATGAAAATTGAGCGGCCCGCCGCAGCTCAGGTAGCGCTGGATCTCGTCCCAGGCCGGTTGGCCGAAATCGGTGGAATGCTCCCGGGCCGCCTCGATGGAATCTTCATCCCCGCTGATAGGTTGAATGTGCACATAGGGTCGCCGGTCAGCCGGCAATTGGGCCAGGGCGTCCGTGAATCGATCAAAAGCGGGAAACGACGGCTTGCCGCCGTGCAGGGTGACGATAACCGCATCCGAGGAAAGGGCCTGTTTGACGAAGGCGGCCTGGCGCGCCTGGTCGAAGATCTGAGTCTGGGTGCGGGCGTGTACCTTGACGGTTGTGCCCGCGGCCGTGAACAGGCGCACGCCTTCGCTCAAGCTGGGCATCTCCATGGCCGTGGCCGAGTAGTAGCATAGGATGTAGGGCTTCATGAGACAGCCTCCTTTTCGGGTTGGGCGGCTTGGGACGCACCGCGTTTCGCCGCCAGGTATGACTCCAGCAGATCCAGCAGATGACCGGGATCCTGGCAACGAATGCACCCGTGACCGGCTTGCCCTTCCTCCGGAGCGCCGGTCCCGTTGCCGCGCAGACTGAACACGGCCCGGCCGGCACCCACGGCGTTTTGCACCAGGGTCAGGTTGGCCTGGTTCATGGGTCCCACCTCGAATCCGCAGTCGATCACCACATCACAGCCCGCCGATAGATGGTCGGCGGCGGCAAGGTTGTGATGGTCTATGGCCTGCATGGAGGTCTGGACGGCGCACTCCGCTCCCAGGGCGCGGGCCACGAAGCAGTCCAGGTCGTTGGTATGGAGCACGCCGGTGGCGATGGCGAAACCGCGCCTGGCCAGCAGGCGGTAGATTTGGGCGCCGCTGCCCATGCCGGCCACCACGAAGGCCCGACCGCGGCTGCCGTCGCCGCGCATTTCAATGCCGCCCAAGTGGCGGCTGAAGGCGGCGCCGTCGAAATCATACAGCGCCGCCACACTGCCGCCGGTGAGGATCTGTTCGGGCGCGCCCCAGGCCGACAGGCCGCCGTCCTTGATCAGGGCCACCCGATCGGAGACCTTGGCGGCCACGTCCACGTCATGCAGGGAGGCCAGCACGGTGATTTTCCGTCTGCGGCAAAGGTCGCGCAGGATGGCCATCACCTCCAGGCGGTGCTTTAAATCCAGGTGCAGGGTGGGCTCGTCCAGGAGCAGCAGTTGCGGCTGTTGGGCCAGGGCACGGGCCACCAGGGCCTTCTGGCGCTCGCCGTCGCTCAGATCTGTGAAAATTCGCCGGGCCAATCCTTCGGCACGCACCGCGATAAGTGCGGATTGCACAGCCGCGTGATCGTCATGTCCCAGCCGTCCCAGAAAATCGGTGTGCGGATACCGGCCCAGGGCCACGAATTCGTAGACCGAGAAAAGCGGCGGCGCCACCTTGTCGGTGAGCACCACCGCCATGAACCGGGCCAGCTCCGCGGCGCTCATGGCGGCCAGGGGTCGCCCCTGGATCCGGATGTCGCCGGACAGCGGGGCAAGATGGCGCGACAGGGTACGCAGCAGGGTGGTCTTGCCCGCGCCGTTGGGCCCCAGGAGGGTGACGAAATGCCCCGCCTCCAGGCTCAGATCCACCCCGCTGAGCACCGGCTTGTCTTTGTAGCCGACGGTCAGGTTCCGGCAGGTGAGGACGAATGATCGGTGATCAGCGCCGAGTGATCGGTCTTCCGTCTCCGTTGGTTGCTTTATGTGTTTTTTCATGTCGGGTTTCCCTTCATTATTCAATCTCACATCTCCACCCGGCGCTTGAGCAGCAGGCCGATGACGATGGGCGCCCCAAAAAAGGCGGTGATGGCCGAAAGCGGCAGTTCCACCGGCGAGAGCAGCATGCGGGCGATCAGGTCGCACAGGCTGGTGACCAGCGCGCCAACCAGGCAGGCCCCGGGAATGAGGATGCGGTTGTCCGAGGTTTGAAAGATCAGGCGCGCCATGTGGGGCACGGCCAGCCCGATGAAGGCCACGGGACCTGCCACCGATGTGATCATGCCGGCCAGGGCGCAGGCGCATAAAAGAATGAGGACCCGGAAGCGGCGAATGTTGACCCCCATGGAAGCGGCATAGGTCTCTCCCAGCAAAAAAGCGTTGAGCGGCTTGCTCAGCAGGTAGATCACCGCCAGGATCAGGCCGCCGCAGACCAGCAGCACCCCGATTTCGCTCCATTTGAACCCTGAGAAGCTGCCCAGCTGCCAGAGAACGAAGCCCTTGATTTTCTCCTTTTCCGCCAGGGCCGTGAGCACGGCGGTAACCGCGCCGCACAGGTACCCCATCATCAGGCCCACGATCAAAAGGGTGATGCCGCTTTTCACCCGCGAGGCCACGGCCACCACGATCATCATCACGCCGTAGGCACCGGCAAAGGCCGCCACCGTGGTCATGAAGGGCGACAGCACGGTCATGCCCACGGTCAGGGTGGTGAGCATGACCAGCGAGACCATCACCGTGGCCCCCGAGGAGATGCCCAGGATGAAGGGGCCGACAATGGGGTTGCGGAAGTAGACCTGGAGCAGCAGGCCTGAAACCGCCAGGTAGGCGCCGCCCAATACCGTGGCGATGGCCCGGGGAATGCGGATCTTCCAGATGATGTCGCCCGTGATGGCGGCGGTGTCCGGGTGGAGCACGGCCTGCCAGATTTGGGACGGTGAAAAGTGAACCGAGCCGATGCCGATGTTGACCAGGGTCAGGGCCAGGGTCAACCCGGCCAGGGCAAGAAAAGCGGTGGCCGGCCGGCGCAGGGCCACGGGCGTGGTCATGGCGATGGTCAGCGACGGGCCGGTCATAATGCGCCTCCTGTGGGTGCGGGGTCATTGTCGGGCAACTCCATGAAGTAGCGGTACTGATAACCGGGATAGCATTCGGGGTGCAGAATGGCCGCGATCTCGGTGAGAATTTCGTCCAGCCGGTCGCCCGACTGGCTGTAATGCGGCATGGGGGCGTAGACCTTGCCCTGCGTCAGCGGCCGAATTGATGCGAACAGCGGATTCATGCGCGCCAGGGCCGCCTTGGAGGTGGCGCCGCTCTCCTTGTCGCGGTAGGTGAAAAGGATATCGGCCTCCTCGCCGCTGTAAAGAAAACGCTCCACCGAGATCTCGATGCACGAGGTGCCGAAGACATCCTCGAAGAGATAATCGCTTTCCACCAGATCCACCAGCTCGCCCACCCAGGCGTTGCCCGGCTCCACCAGGACGCGCTTTTCGTAGATATCGCCCCACATCACCTTGGGCGTCGGGCCGGCTCCGGCGGTGCGCTCGCGGATAGCGATCAGGGCGTTGTTGACCCGCTGAAAAAATGCGTCGGCCTCGTTTTCTTTTCCGAAAAAGGGCGCTAAAAATTGCACGAAGCGCATGCGCGCGTTGAGGCACATGGCCGTGGGGGTGGAGGTGACGGCGCAGGGGATGCCAAGGGTGTCGAGCATGGGAATGATGGCCGGGTCCCAGGTGAGCACCAGCTCCGGTTGTTGCTGTTTAAGGCGCTCGAAATCGATGCCGCTGCTATCGCCCAGATAGGCGATCCTGCCTGCTGCCATGCCCTGGCGAACCTCCTGGATGTACCAGCCTTCGGCCGGATGGGTCACCCCCACCAGTACGCTTTCCAGAACCCCCAGCGCCCGCATGGTGGCCACGTCGAAAAAGCCGTAGGCCGCCACGCGCTCGACCGGTGTGCGCACCAGGCGGTTGGGGTCCACATCCTTGGGCGCCGGGGCATGGCGCGGCACCAGTACCAGGGTGCGCCCGGCGCCGTCGCGCACCTCGGTGCGCGCCCCGGAAATCCGGTTGACCGTGAATTCTCCGATCTGGATAAACGATCGGCGTTCATTGTCGCCGGAATTCGTGCAACCGCTGAACAGCAGTAACGCCGGCACAATTACCAGCGCCGTTTTTTTCCAGTTTATCGCATTGAGCATTGTCTTCCCCTTGAATTCTTTTCCCTTGCCGGGTATCGCTGTGCGCTACCCGACCTGTGATTTTTTCCTGATAAACACCCACTCCACCAGATAGACCCCCAGCCCGAAAGTGAAAACCACGATCCCGGCCAGGTACAACCGCACGCCGGGGTCCTTGCGGATGCTCACGTCAATGCGCGGTCGCCGTCCCATGCCGCCGCTTCGGGTCTGGGGGGCAAACTCTTTGAGAAAAATGCCGTAACCATTGACCCACACCGGCCGGTTCAGAGACAAAACCCTTTC
The DNA here is from genome assembly GCA_034189195.1 of Thermodesulfobacteriota bacterium. Taxonomy (GTDB): domain Bacteria; phylum Desulfobacterota; class Desulfobacteria; order Desulfobacterales; family Desulfosudaceae; genus Desulfosudis. The sequence continues at coordinate 34,383 of JAXHVI010000227.1, forward strand.
ATCCGTCTGCCCTGCCCTGGTGACCGTCAGCCGCGCCCTGGGCTCAAGCACGCGGTTCTTGAACGCCGGCAGTCGTTCGCCCGGGTAATACACGGGATCGAACGCGATAAAGGCAACCTGAACCGCCGTAGCGGGCAGGCTCATGGACCCGCCGGGCACCAGGGTACGCGTGTCCAACACCCGGGCAAACAGGTAGCTGCCCAGGTACCCGGCCAGAATCAGGATCAGGGCATAGTGCATCAGGTGGGGGGCCAGCTTGAAAAACAGCCGGCGTGCGCCCATCTGCGTCCGCCGGCCCAGCAGGCCCCCCACCCGGTCGGTGGTGCAGACAAATGTGTTGAGGCCGAAGACGGCCAGCAGTCCCAGCAGGATGAAAAACCACGCCGTGTGCATCAAATTGTGGCGGCCGTAAGTAGCGCTCCAGACCACAAGACCCACTTCATTCAACGGCGCGAACAGCGGGCCGCGGTCTTTCAGGCAAAAATAGCCCCAGGCCAGGTCGGCCGTCAGCAGCAGGCACAAGACCACGGTCAGACGGACACTGCCCGCCTTGCGCCAGAGGGTTCGAAACATCCATTTCAGGGTTAAAACGGCCATCGAAAGGGTCCCCATTCCGGCAGGCAGTTCAGACCGAAAACCACCACGGCGCCAAGCGCGGCCCATACGGTCCGGCCGCGGGCGCTCCAGGTGCCGGTTAACTGCAGATGCAGCAAACAAACATAATAAAACCAAGTGGCCGTGACGGTGGTGATGGCCGGATCGTCCCACACCACCGGTGTGCCCCAACCCAGGTAAGACCAGAGCTCGCCGGCGAATATGGAAAAAGTCCAGAAGGCAAAGCCCCACACGGCCCAGCGGAAATAGCGGTGATCGGTGATCGGTGACCCATGGTCGGCGCCCGGAGGGGTTGGAAGCAAACTGCTCAGCGCCCAGGCGGCGGAGACCAGGAAGCAGGCCCGGCCCGCAACGCCAAATAGAAGGAAGAGGTGTGCCCATACGCACTGGGACTTGAGAAACGGCAGGTAAAAATCCCTGGGGAACAACACCGCCATCAAAGCGGTGATCAGCGCCAGGGATAGAATGATGCGCCGGACTCTGCCGCTTGGGTCCTGTCTTCCGGCGACAAAGGCCATGATGCCGAGCAGCAACGGCAGCGCCGCTGGTGTAAGGTGCATCGGCAGCATGGGCCGGGCCAGATGGTAGCGCAAGCCCACGGCGGCGGCGTTGGCCGCAAGGGCGGGCAGCAGCAAAAGAACGTACCAGCGCCGCCGCGGAAAACCCACCGCCGCGATGCAACCGAAACCATAGAAACCCAGAGCGATTTTCAACATGAAGTGGCTCGTGCTCAGCATCGTTTTTTCACCGATCCACCGGCTCGATTTGCCGCAGGGCTGTCAGGGCCGTCTTTTTTTCATCGTTGTACCCGGCGGCGCGCGCAAAGTCCGCTTTGCCGGCAGTGATATCGCCCATTTGCCAGGCGCAATACCCGGCCATCAGCCAGGCGCGCCCGGCATGCGGTCCATCGCTTTTGGCCGCGCGCCTGAATGCGGCAGCGGCCTGCTCGAACTTCTTCAGGGCGTATAGCAGTTCCGCTTTGAGCATCAGAAGCTCGCCGTCGTCCGGCTGGAGGCCGAAATCGTCCAGGCGCTCCAGCGCCGTGTCGTTGCGGCCAAGCTGCCGGTAGGCGATGACCAACCTTCGCAAAAACTCCTTGTCCGGTTTCTCCTTGAGGCAGATTTCATAGACCGGCGCGGCCTTGACCGGAATCCCCGCCTGGAGGCTCAAATCGGCCAACAGCTTTTTCTCTTCCAGCGACAAGGGGGTCAGGAAAGCGTAAATCGTCAAGGCCGCCAGGGCGTCATCGTTGCGGCCGGCATCGAGTTGGATGTGGGCCAGCGCCTTCCACCACCTGGCCGTCGTGGGGGACTGCTCGGTCAGGGTTCGGGCCAGCGCCAGGGCCTCGGTGTTCATCTTCATCTGGAGGTATTGATAGAGCAGAATTTCCTGCCATTGAATCTGCTTCTCGCCGGTATATACAACGGCCAGCTCGCGAATATGCGGCAGCGCGCGGCGCGGCTGATCCGCCGCCAGCAGGGCGTGCACCAGATATTCTTTCCATTGCGGTTTGACGTCCTCAGGATGGGCGCTGAGCAATCGCTCGAAAACGGCGATGGACCGCATGTGGTTGCCGGCCATGAGATACGCGGCGGCGCTGAGATAGAGATGCTCGGGGTTTTTCTCCTCGGCCGAGGCATACCCCTGCCCGAAACAACGACCCGCCTCGGTGTAGTCCTTCATCTCGTAACAGGCCTTGGCCAGGTTCAGCCAGGCATAGGTGTGGCCCGGGTCCCGGGCCACGGCCTGGCGATAGGCGGTTGCAGCCGGCTCAAACTGCTCCTGGAGCAGATAGCAGTTGCCCAGGGCATAATAGATTTCCGGGTGATGGTACCCCTTGGGGTCGGCGGCACCGGTCGCGGGTGCCGGCCCGCCCCGGGCCTGAAAGGCCAGCAGCCGCTCCACGGCGCGCGGGTAGTCCTTGCCCTGTAGCAGCGGATGGATTTGATTCAATACCACACGCACCGGAAGCGGCAGGTCCCGGGGCCCCTGGCCGGCAACCCCGGGTGCTGCATACACCATGAGCAATAAGAGCAAAACGGGCAAAGGCTTGTATGGTTTCAGGGAAGTCATCGTTTTATTTCCTACTTCAATTCAAATCGTACGGTCGTTTCCACTTTGGCGCGCACCGGCACGCCTTCCACCGTGCCGGGCGCAAACCGCCAGCCTGCCACGCAGCGGCGCACGCTTTCTTCAAACACGCCCGCAGGTTCGGCCGCGACGACCTCGATGCCGTCCACATGGCCGGTTTCATCGACAACCAGCAGGACCTTGACCCATCCTTCGATGCCACGGCGGCGCGCGTTCAGGGGATAGAGCGGCGGCACGCGGGCCATCACCGTCAGCGGGCCGTCCAACTGGCCGGGTTCAAAGGCGCCCGGCAGGCCGACGGAAAGCATCAGCGGGGCGCTTTCCAGGGCGGGCAAGGCCAGGGTGTCCGGGCCCGCAGGAAGCCGGGGATTGACTTCAAACGGCAGCGTGAGCTTGGCCATGACCGGCTGCCGGGGCGCCGTTCGGGGTTTTTCGATGGGTTTTGGTTCCGGCGGCGGTTTTACGGTCTGGCGTTTGACCGGCGTTTCCGGCCGGCTCACCCGGATCACGTTGACCTGGGGAATCAGGGTCTCGATGGAGGTCCGGGAAGGCGCCGGGTCCATCAGGTGTGGCATCAGCAGGAACAGCAGCAGATTCGCGCCGCCCGCGGTGAGCCACGCCCAGAGCCACATACGCCAATTGCGCCGTGAGAAGGTATCAAAATAAGTCTGGTTTGCGACAGTTGAAACCATGACCGATTCCTGGTGATCAATTTTTTTGTTTTGGGGTCACCGCCCCTGTTCCGGCAAGCCGGCCGCCAGGGATACGTTGCCGGCCCCCGCCAGCCGGCAGCCGTCCATGACCTGGATGGCAACACCGGTGTTGCTCTGCTTGTCGGCCACCACTACCACGGCCCCTTCCGGGTTTTCGGCCAGGGCGCGCTCGACGTTTGCGCGCACGGCGCGCAGGTCGATCTCGCGGTGGTCCATGAAAATGCGGTTGGCCTGATCCACCGCGATCAAAATCGTGGCATTGGGCTTCACCGCCGCGGTGGCAGCGGTGGGGCGGCTGACATCGATGCCTGTCTCCTTCACGAAACTGGTGGTGACCAGGAAGAAGATCAGCAGAATGAACACCATATCGATGAGCGGCGCCATGTTCAATTCCGCGGCGGTCCGGTTTTTGCGGCGGGCGGCGCTGATGTTCAACATTGGTTATCCTTTCTCTTGGCCATGAAACTGTCCAAGATGCCGTCTCAGGTAATATCCCGCCCGGGCGACGCGCTGCTTGAGGTTGCGCGCCCGGCGCTCCAGAAAGCCTTTCATGTACAACCCCGGAATCGCCACCAGCAGCCCGGTCTGGGTGGTGATCAGGGCTTCGGAGATACCACCGGCCATGCCCCTGGCATTACCCGTGCCGAAAACCGCCAGGATGTCGAAGGTGCCGATCATGCCGATGACCGTGCCCAGCAAGCCCAGCAGCGGGGCCACGGCGGCCAGCACGCCGATGACGGCCAGATGGGCATCCAGGGAGTGGTTGAGCCCTAATACAGTCTCGTCCAGAATGAACCGGTCCAGTTGGGGATCGTCGCTGCGGCGCTGCTGGAACCGGGCGACCAGCAGCGAAGTGATGCCCCGGTATTTCGCGGGATCGGGCATGCGCCGGCCGCGGATGTGCTCCCGCGCGGTTCCCAGGTCCATGTTCTTGCGGTACATGGCCCTGAAAAACAGGACCCGGTCCACGATCAGCACCCACATCAGCAGACTGACCAGGACCAGGGGGACCATGACCACACCTCCGGCGCGCAAGTAGTCTTCCAGACGCAGATATTGAGCGGTCAGCGCCTCGATCACGACGATCTCCGGTTTTTATGAATGATATTGACCAGGGCCACGGCCTTTTCCTCCATTTCGCCGATACGGTTGTCCACGGTGCGATTGAGCAGGGTCTGGGCCAGCATCAGCGGAATGGCGACCGAAAGACCCAGCATGGTGGTGACCAGGGCCTCGGAAATGCCGCCGGACATCAGGCGCGGATCCCCGGTGCCGTGCAGGGTGATGACGTGAAACGTATTGATCATGCCCGTGACCGTACCCAGAAGACCCAACAGGGGCGCAATGGTAGCCAGCATCCCGAGGGTAGACAAATACCGTTCCATGGGCGGAATTTCTTTTAGAATGCCCTCCTGCAGGGCGTTTTCCATCTCCTCGCGCTGCATGTCGCGGCACAGCATGCCGGCCTTCAGCACCCTGGCCACCGGTATGCGGGCGTGCCGCTCGCAGGCCTGTTGACAGGCCTGCCAGTTATTGTCCGCGCCAAGGGTATCGATGGTGTTCATCAGGGAGCCGGCGTCGAAGCGTTGGCGCGCCAGGAACAGGATGCGCTCGGCGACGATCACAAGACCCACCGCCAGAATCAGCAGGATGGGCCAGACAATGGGGCCTCCTTTGGGGACCTGCTCCCAGAGGCGCAGATCATGGGTCAGCTGGCGCAGTGCCCCTCCGCGGGAAATATCCAGGGGAACGGCATCACTTTGGCCGTCCATGTAGCGCATGATCTGCTTTTGCAGCCGTCCGGACGGCAGGCGGGAAAGCGCGTAAAGTCTGCCGCCTGCCTGGGAGTAGCTGCAAAAACCGGTCTCGCCGTTGGCCCGGTAGGCGGCGGTGAACGGACCGATCAGCAGGATGTCGGCCTCTGTTTCCCGGCCGCCGCGGTCGGTCATGCCTGCCTTGCCGAGGGTCACTTCCCCGGAAGCCTTGATCTGGTCGAGCCAGGCGTCGGCCATGGCGCGCACATCGTCCATGCCCGGAAAGCGGGCTTCGAGGGCGATGGGCTCAAGAAACGAACCAGGACGCCCGACAACGGCGGTTTGCAGGTTCTGGCTGATCAGCGCATCCAGGTCCTTGGCGTTCACACGGATCGCGCCCACCAGTTCATTGATCATGCTGTCCGTTTGGGCCAATTTTTCGGTAAGTTCGGTCTCTTTGAGATCCAGGCGTTCATATTCGCCGCTCAACCCATCTATTTCTTTCTCTAAGGCCTGGTTGGCGGCTTCCAGATCAGCGACCGCCTTTTCAAGGGCGGTGCGGTCCGCCAGGATGCGCGCCCGGGTTTCGGCGGCGGCGCGGTCGGCGGCCGCCTTTTCGGCCGCCGCCTTCCGGATCAGATTCTCCCTGGCCTGGCGCGTTTCGATTTGCATTTCGCGCATGTCTTCGGCCCGCAGCGGAAGCAATGATAAAACGAACGCCAGCACAACAGGCAGGATCAGTTTGGTGACGTTGGCTTTCATCGGACCACCAGCCTTCCCAGCGGCAGGGTGAGCAGTTCCACCGGCCGCCGCTTGGCGGCAATGTCGATGGCGGTATGCAGGGCCTGTTTGTATCCCGCGGCCAAGGGCTGCCAGGCGCCTGCGGCCGGATTGTAGAATCCGCCTTGCCGACCATCCAGGCTCAGGCAGAAAAGGCCGAGGCGGCCCAGGCGAAAAATGTCGGCCAGCAGGGATTGGCCGTCCAGGATGATGGTCTCCTGGTAGGTTTCAATGGTAAAGCCGTATTCGGCTTCCACCTGCAGCGCCTCCATCACCTTGCGGTACTTTTCGCTGACGGCCACGTCGGGATCGGTCATCAGGCCTTCCAGTCGCACGACCCGCTGGCGGCGTTCCGCGGTCAAAAACGGCGGATCGTCCGCGATGCGCACCTTAAGCGCTGTGACCAGCTCTTCCAGGAAGGGATTGATTCGGCCGGCGATCTGCTCGATGTCGGTCAACTGTTTTTCCTTGGCGGCCACGCGCGTCCGGGTGGCCTCGATCTGCTGCCGCAGGTGCGCCACACGATTCTGCATTTCCGCTTGCCGCTGCTGAAGCTGTTCGAACCGGGCGACCCGTTTTTCTTTTTCCTGCAGCCACTGTTCTTCCTGCTGCTGGGTTTGTTTGAGCGTGGTGATGGATTGGCGCACCGGCGCTTCGATTTGCCGCCCGGTGTCGCCGGCCGCCGGAAGCGACCCGCCCCAGAAAAGGCAGCACAGAAAGAGTGGTATCAAAGGTCGTTTGAATAAATCGTTGCCGGGCATCTCGTTCTCCCCTTTTATTGTTTTATCGTTTACCCGTTGGCCCGGGGCCAAAAAAAAACCCGGACCGATTGAAATCGATCCGGGATGTCCCTTTTTTATCCGCAGATGAAGCAAAGAGGCACGGCGCCGTCCGCGCAGCCGTCACCCTGTGTGCCCAGGCAGGTCTTCTGACTCTCGGTTCACCCTACCGGCTGCGTCTTCCCATCCTCAAGAAACGGACAGTGACCTAATGCAGCTTTCGTCCCCGATTACAGCGGCGGGCCCGTCCCCGATTTGCACGGGGTTCCCTATTAAGCTCGGAACGAGCGCCTGAACAAATTGTATATTGAGATTTAGAAAGAGAAAAAAGTCAAGGAAAAAACGAACTTTTTTTCTGAGTGAAACGGTTGAGCCTATCAACGGCTTTAAATCGCTGTGTTTCGGTATCGGATTATGCAAATTCCCCTATCGGTATCATAGCGGCCCTTGCCGGTTGTTGTTTTAAAGATTTTTCTTGACTCGGCAGGGGAAAAATTTTAACCTCGAACCTCAGCAATCAGGTGCTCCACAGGAGCTTAATAGGGAACCCCGTGCAAATCGGGGACGGGCCCGCCGCTGTAATCGAGGACGAAATTCGCAGATGCCACTGTTCCGCAAACCGGAATGGGAAGGTGCGAAGAGTAGGTTGATCCGCAAGTCAGAAGACCTGCCTGATTGAAAGAGCCGCGGTTTCGTGGACCGAAGCCGGGTTCGCATCGCGTCTTGTGGATAAAAAAGGGATATCCCGGACTGACCATATTCAGTCCGGGATTTTTATTTCGGGAGGCGGGAAAAAAAGCACCGTGACGAACCGAATCATAAGGATCATAAAGCATCAAAGGAATCGTGGGATGCCCGCGCCGGCCAAAAGCCATGATTCCGTATTGCAACGATTGCCGACCAGCGCAGTTATTTGCCTGCTGGTGCTCATGCTCGCGGCCGCCATCGTTCTGGCTGCCGGCTCGGGCTACGTGAACATTCCATTTTGGGACGTGATCCGGATTATCACCGCCAAAGCGGCCGGAAATGATGGGTTGACCGCCCATCTGGACCAACTGGCGCCGGTGGTGGTGATGGATGTACGCCTGCCGCGCATTCTGGCGGCGGCGCTGGTGGGCGGGGGGCTGGCGGTTTCGGGAGCCGTGTTTCAGGGCATCCTGCTCAATCCGCTGGCCGATCCTTATACCCTGGGCGTATCGGCAGGGGCGGCCTTCGGCGCCTCGTTGGCGCTGCTTTTGAATTTTACCTTGCTGGGCCTCTGGTCGGTGCCGGTGTTCGCCTTTGGCGGGGCGGTGTTCACCCTTATGGCGGTGATCTACCTGACGGCCGGCAGCGGCGATCTGTCTTCCGGAAGCCTGATCCTTTCCGGGATCATCGTCGCGGCCATTTTGTCGGCCGGCGTGAGCTTCATCAAGTATCTGGCCGACGATGCGGTGGGCATCATCATTTTCTGGCTCATGGGCAGCTTTGCCTCAAAAACCTGGGCCGAGGTGGCCCTTGCCGCTGTTACGTTCGTTTTCGGGCTGTCTGTTTTTTTCTATTTTGGCCGGGACCTCAATCTGCTGGCCCTTGGCCACCGCACGGCCGGATCGCTGGGCGTGTCGCCGCGCAGGGTATCTCTGGTGTTGCTGATTACGGCCTCTCTGGTGTCGGCGGTCTGTGTGGCCATATCCGGCATCATCGGGTTCGTGGGCCTGCTGGTGCCCCACATGGTGCGCTTTGTGACCGGTCCGGACAACCGGCGCCTGATCCCGGTTTCCGCTCTGGCCGGCAGCCTGCTGCTGCTGTGCGCCGATACCGTTACCCGCGCCTGGTTGCCACAGGAAGTACCCATCGGCGTGATCACCGCACTGATCGGGGGGCCGTTTTTTTGTTACATTTACCGCAAGCGTCAGCTGCGACAGTTTTCATAGGCCACAGGATGTACGATCTGGAAGATATCGAATTCGCGTATGGCCCCAAGGCTGTTTTCCAAAATCTGAGCCTCAGGTTCGAAGCGGGCCATTTTTACGGCATCATCGGTCCCAACGGATGCGGCAAAAGCACCCTGATCGACCTTCTGGCCGGCCACCTACAGCCGGAACGCGGCTGTGTGCGGCTCAACGGCCGGCCGCTCCAACGCCTCGACCGCAAGACCCTGGCCCGCAGCATCGCCCTGGTTCCCCAGGATTTTCGCATCAATTTCCCCTATACCTGCCAGGAGATCGTGATGATGGGACGCTATCCCTATATCCCCCGGTTCACCCGGCCGGGCAGGACCGACCGCGCCATCGTGGACGATGTCCTGAAAAAGGCCGATCTTGACGATTTCCAGTCCCGTTATGTCGATCGGCTCAGCGGCGGCGAACGCCAGCGGGTGGTCTTCGCCCGCGGGTTGGCCCAGCAGACGCCTGTTCTGTTGCTGGATGAAGCCACGGCCAGCCTGGACATGCATCATACCATGGCCATGCTGAACCTGGCCGCCGCCACGGTTTCACCGGCTTCGCTGGTCATTGCCGTGATGCAGGACATCAATCTGGCAGCCATGTACTGCGACCGTCTGGTCTGCATGAACGCCGGTGCTGTGTTTGCCAGCGGCCCCTTGGAACAAGTGCTCAGCGCCGAGATGCTCCAGGCGGTCTTTCAGGTCGATGCCCGCGTGGCCCGCAACGACTATTGTGATGCGCTTCAGGTGGCGTTCAGAAAGGAGGTACGGCCATGATACATCGCTGGATGAGCTTGATCCTGGCCGCAATCGGCTTAATAACCGTGTGGTGCACAGTTGCATTGGGCGCAGCGGAAATGGCCCTCGACGGTGAGGCCGCCATCGACGCGGGCGGCCGCAGGCTGGTTATGGACACACCCTATCGGCGCATCATTTCGCTTTATGGGGCCCATTCGGAAAACCTTTGCGCACTGGGCGCGGCGGATCAGGTGATCGGTATTGCGGCCAGCGAGGCGGCACCGCCGGAGCTGCAGGGCAAACCTCGTTATTCCGCGCGGGACGACCTGGAAAAGTTCCTGGCGGCCAGCCCCGACCTGGTGCTCATCCGGCCCATGATCGACCGCGGTTACAGCCAACTGGTCAATCAGCTGGAAAAGCACGGGGTGACGGTGGCCTCCCTGCAACCGGCTACGATCGATCAGATGTTCGTTTATTGGAGAATTCTGGGGTTGCTGAGCGGGCACCGCGGGCAAGCCGAAGAGATGATCGAGCGGTTCAGCCGCACGGTCGAAACCATCCGCATGCGGACCGCCGTCATCGCCAACAAAAAGCGGGTTTATTTCGAAGCCATTCACGAACACATGCGCACCTTTTCACCTTCCGCCATGCCCATTTTCGCCCTGGAAACCGCCGGCGGCATCAATGTGGCCAAAGATGCCGCGCCGCGCAGGGGCACCAATATCGCCGATTTCGGCAAGGAGCGGATTCTCTCCCGTGCCGATGAGATCGACGTCTATCTGGCGCAAGTCGGGCCCATGAACCGGCCTTCCATCGCGCAGATCAAGTCGGAACCGGGCTTCGGTTTGATCCGCGCGGTGCGCGAGGACAGGGTTTACCTGATCGATGAAGAACTGGTTTCAAGACCCTCCCTTCGGCTGATCGAAGGGATCTGCCAAATCGGCCGAACGCTGTACCCGGAGATTTTTTTACCCGAAGCCGAATGGTTGGGCTGCGCCGTCGACAAGACCGAGGCGGGCCCGACGATCCATAAGGAGATCCACAGATGACCCCAGGCACACTCTTCGGTATCGGTGTCGGCCCCGGAGATCCGGACCTGATCCCCCTCAAGGCGGTCCGCATCCTGTTAAACGTCGATCTGGTATTCACCGCGGCATCCACGAAAAACGACTACTCCCTGGCCGTCGACATCGCCAGGCCGCACCTTCCGGAAAATTGCGTCATCGAAAAGCTGGGTTTTCCCATGAGCAAGGTCCGGGCAATGATGGAAACCGCCTGGCGGCAACATGCCCGCCGCATTGCCGAAGTGTTGGAGACCGGGCGCAGCGCCGCTTTTTTGACGTTGGGAGATCCGCTGACCTATAGCACCTATAGTTACATCTTGCGCCATCTCAAGGCCGATTGGCCCCATTTGGCCATTCAAACCGTGCCGGGCATCACTTCCTACCAGGCGGCCGCCGCGGCCGTGAACCGGCCGCTGGTGGAAGGCGAAGAGTCCTTGCTGATCATGTCGGGGGTCCACGGCGGCGAGCGTTTTCAGTGCCTGACGGAAAAACCGGACAACGTGGTGTTTCTCAAAGCCTATAGGAATGTGGACGGCATCCGCAAGGCCCTGGAAGCGGCGGATATGCTCGCCGACAGCGTGGCCGTTTCCCATTGCTCCCGGGAAAACGAAAAAATATACACTGACCTGCGCAGCCTGACACGACAGCGACCGAACTACTGGACCCTGATCATGGCCCAGAAAAAGGGCGACGGGGTTGCCAATGAATAAAAAACGGTCCACGCGCCCCCTGTGGGTCGCTTTGGCACTCTCTGCGGCAATGCTCGCCATCGGCGCCGCCTGCCTGGACAACGTCACCGCAGCGGCGATTTTGCACCGGCTGCTGCTGCCCCTGGGGCGCCTGCTGGTGGTTATCACCGTCGGCCTGGCCGTGGGGCAGGTCATCGAAGCTACCGGCTGGACCGACAAGCTCGGCCTGCTGGGGGCCCCCCTGTTCCGTTTCGCGCGGCTGGGGCCGCACGGCAGCGCCGCCTTCAGCGCGGCCTTCGTGTCGGGAGCCGCGGCCAATGCCATGCTCTACGAATTCTGGAAAGAGGAAAAGATCAGCCGCTATCAATTGATGATGACCAGCCTGGCCAACCAGCTACCGGCTTACTTCCTTCACCTGCCCACCACGGTGTTCATCGTTCTGCCGTTGACGGGCATAGCAGGCGCCCTTTACTTTCTACTGACTTTTATAGCGGCGGTACTGCGTTTGCTGGTGGTCCTTTTGTGGGGGCATTGGCGGCCCGCGGTTTCCGGACAGGTGGATGGCAGCATCGAACGGCCACCTGCGCAGGCAAACCGTTGGGCCGTGGTGGCCGTCATCCGGCAAAGACTGCCCGGCCGGCTGACGTCGGTGGCCACGTATGTGGTACCCATCTATATCGCCGTTTTTCTGCTAAGCAGCGCCGGGGTGTTCGAATGGACCCAACAGAAGCTGACACACTGGACCGCCGTGCGCTTTGTCCCCGTTGAGGCGCTCTCTTTGGTGGTCTTGAGTTTCGCGGCCGAGTTCACTTCGGGTTTCGCCGCCGCCGGCGCGCTGTTGCGGGAAGGAGTGGTAACGACGCAGCAGGCGGTGCTGGCCCTGCTGATCGGAAACATTGTGGCCTTCCCCATCCGCGCGCTGCGCCATCAGATCCCCCGTCTGATGGGCATCTTCACGCCCAAGATGGGCTTGCAATTGCTGCTGTTGGGGCAAGGCAGCCGGGTGGCCAGCCTGATTGTGGTCGGAGCGGCCTATTACCTGATGTTTTAATTCGGCCGCATTCTGCGGCCATGAGAAAGGAGCCTATCATCGCCAAAGGCCTCATCATAGCCGGCACCCATAGCGGTGTAGGGAAAACCACCATCACCCTGGGCCTGATGTCGGCCCTGCGGCGCCGGGGGGTGACCGTGGCACCCTTTAAAATCGGACCGGATTTCATCGATCCGGGGCACCATGCCCGGGTGGCGGGCCGCGCCAGCCGCAACCTGGACGGCTGGATGCTTGACCGCGCTTACAACCAGGAGATGTTCAGGCGCCATAGCCGTGGCTGCGATGTGGCTGTGGTCGAAGGGGTCATGGGCCTGTTCGACGCTTTCAGCGGCGACGATGAGGCCGGCTCCACGGCCCAGATGGCCAAATGGCTGAACCTGCCGGTGCTGCTGGTGGTCAACGCGGCCAGCATGGCGCGTAGCGCGGCGGCGCTGGTGCAGGGGTTTGAAAATTTCGACGAGCAGGTTCCTTTCGCCGGAGTGGTCTTCAACAACCTGGGCAGTCAGGGACATCTGGAATATTTGAAAGCGGCGATATCCGCCTATGTCCGAACGCCGCTGCTGGGCGGATTGCTGCGCGACGAGGATCTGCGCATGCCCGAGCGGCACCTGGGCCTGACCACTGCGGAAGACAATCCGTTAACGGACGATCAGGTGGGCCGGCTGGCCGACCGCATCGAAGCCGGGATGGATCTGGACAGCTTGCTCCAGAGGCTACCGGAAATGGCAGGGCATTCAAAGGTTGAGCCCATGGATGCCGCTGCCCATGAGAAGCCGTCTGCTGTACGAATCGGGGTTGCCAGGGATCGCGCCTTTTGCTTCTACTACCCGGACAACCTCGATCTGTTGGCGGCCGCCGGCGTCCAGACGGTTGCTTTTTCCCCCTTGACGGATGACCGGTTGCCCGAGGACCTGGACGGGCTCTATTTCGGTGGAGGATACCCCGAACTGCACGCCCACCGGCTGGCGGAAAACCAGGGCATGCGCGCCGCGATCCGTCGCTGTAGTCTGGCGGGGATGCCCATTTACGGGGAGTGCGGCGGCTTCATGTACCTGGGCCGCGAGCTGGAAGACCAGGCGGGTGCCGTTCACGCCATGTGCGGCTGTTTTCCCTTCCGGTCGCGCATGCACCCCCGTCTCAGGACCCTGGGCTACCGGGAGATTCGGCTGCAAGTGGACACCCTACTGGGCCGCAAGGGCGATTGCCTGCGCGGACATGAGTTCCATTATTCCGACCTGATGGAGGGGGACGGCGCTGCGCCGCCGGTGGATACGGTGTACACCATGCTGCCGCGTAAAGGGGGTCCCGGGCGTCCGGAAGGGTATCTGTGCAACCGCACCCTGGGCAGCTACATCCACCTGCACTTCGGCAGCCGGCCCGAATGCGCCGGGGCTTTTGCCGATGCGTGCCGCCATTACCAACAAACAAGGAGTTCCCGACATGAAACCGGATGAGATCGAACGCCAGAGTTTCGCCATCATCGACGCCGAGGCCGGTGACCACGGTTTTGCACCGGAGCAGTGGGCCATCGTACGGCGCATGATCCATACATCGGCCGACTTCGACTATATGCAAAGCGTGCGCATCCATCCGAAGGCGGTGGCGGCCGGGGTCAGGGTGATCCGCGCCGGCGGCGTCATCTATACCGATAGCAACATGGCGCGCACCGGTATCCGCCAAAGGGATTTGGCCCGCTATCACGTCGAGGTGAAATGCCTGATGGCCGATGACGAGATCGCCCGGCTGGCCGTCGATCATGGCATCACCCGGGCCCGGGCGGCGGTGGACGCCGTGGCCGCAAAGCTGCAACAGGCGATCTACGTGGTGGGCAATGCCCCCACCGCCCTGCTTCGCCTCATCGAACATATTCGGACCGGCCAGGCCGCACCGGCTCTGATCGTGGGCCTGCCGGTGGGCTTCGTCAATGCGGCCGAGTCCAAGGCGGAACTGCTCCGGCTGGACACGCCGTACATCACCAACGTGGGGCGCAAGGGCGGCTCCAACGTGGCGGCCAGCGTGGTCAATGCGTTGATTCTGCTGGCCGGTGACCACCAGTGACCGGCCGCGGTCAAGACAAGGTGGCGAGAATGGGCGAACGGCTGCGCTGTGGATTTACAACGGGTGCAGCCGCGGCCGCGGCTGCACAAGCGGCCCTGGAATATCTTCTGGCTAAACGATGGCCCCGGCGGGTGAAGGTAACGCTGCTCACCGGAGAATCGCTGGAAATAGGAGTACACTCCTGCCGCTGGATCGCCCCACACACAGCCGCCTGTTCGGTCATCAAGGATGCCGGTGACGACCCGGATGTCACCCACGGAGCCGAAATCGGCGCCCGCGTCACCTGGCAGGCAGGCAGCGGCAGCGGGTTGGAAATACGCGGCGGACACGGTGTTGGGGTGGTGACCAAACCCGGACTGGAAATCGCCGTGGGCCGGCCGGCCATCAATCCCGGCCCGCAAAAGATGATCCGTGAGGCAGCGTCCCAGGTGCTGGCTAAGTACGGCCTGTCGGGCCGGGTGGAGGTCGAGGTGTTCGTGCCCGAAGGTGAAGCCCTGGCCCGCAAGACCCTTAATGCCCGGCTGGGTATTGTGGGCGGCATTTCGATTCTGGGCACCACCGGCATTGTGCGCCCCATGTCCCACGAAGCTTACACGGCCACCATCCGGGCCGGCCTGTCGGTGGCCCGGGCCGCCGGTTTGAAGCGGGCCGTGCTTACCACCGGCCGCCGCAGCGAGCGTTACGCCCAGCTGCGCTGGCCCCGGCTGCCCGAGGAGGCCTTCGTCCAGATCGGCGACTATTTTGCCGCCGCCATGGAGATGGCCGCGGACCAGGCTTTCGAAAGCGTCATGCTGGCGGTTTTTTTCGGTAAGGCGGTCAAAATGGCCCAGTGCATCCCCCACACCCATGCCCGGTCGGCCGCGCTGACCATGGACCATCTGGCCCGGTGGACGCAGGCTTCAGGCGGGGATGCGGATCTGGCCCGCAAGGTGGCCGGCGCCAACACGGCCCGGCAGGTGTTCGACCTGATTACGACCGATTGCCCCGCGCTGATCGAAAAAGTCGGACTGGAGGTCATCGCGTCGGCCAAAGAATTTGGTGATCACAAGGTGGCCGTGGATGCGGTCATCTTCGGTTTTGACGGGAAGGTGTGGTTCGATTCGGAAAAGCGCCGGTGATCGGCGACCGATGAAAGGATCCATGGCAAACAAGGTACTCATCGTCGGTATGGGAATGTCCGCGCAGGACCTGACGCCGGCGCATCTGAAAGTGATCCGCTCGGCGCAGGTGCTCGTGGGGGCCGGTCGTCATCTGGCCCCCTTTGCCGACCTGGCCGCGGAGAAGCGGGAGATCGCCGGGCCCATGGCCGAGACCATCGATTTTATCCGCGCCCGGCGGGCCGAGCACCGTGTCGTGGTGCTGGCTTCGGGCGATCCGTTGTTCTTCGGCATCGGCCGTACTATCGCCCAGGCCCTGGGCCGGGACCAGGTGGCGGTCTTACCCAACGTGACCGCCATCGCCGCGGCCTTCGCCCGCATCAACGAACCCTGGGGCGAAGCGGCCGTGGTCAGCCTGCACGGGCGGGACCGGCGATTCGATATTTTGGAAGCATTAAAAACAGACAAGACGGTGGCCGTGCTCACCGACCAGCAGCAGTCGCCCCAATGGCTGGCCCAATGGCTCATCAAAAGGGGCGCGCCCGTACGCATGGCCGTATTTGAACGGATTGGCAGCGATGAGGAGTCCTTCGGCTGGCACACCCCGCCCCAGGCCGCCGAAAAAACCTTTGCCCAACCCAACGTGGTGATCCTCAAGCCCCGGGAGGATGGCCCCGCGCCCCGGTCCTTGACCCTGGGAACGCCCGATGAAGACTATCTGCACGAGAACGGCCTGATCACCAAGGCGGAAGTACGCGCCGTGACCCTGGCCAAGCTACGTCTTAAACCGGGCCTCACGCTCTGGGATCTGGGCGCCGGCAGCGGCTCGGTGGGCATCGAGGCCTCGGTGCTGCTGGATGCCGGCCGGATCATCGCGGTGGAACAGCATACCGGCCGCGTGGCCCAGATACGGCAGAATGCCAGGAAATACGGCGTTTACAACCACGAAACCATCCAAGGCCGACTGCCCGAGGGGCTGGCATCCCTGCCACGGCCCGACCGCATCTTCATCGGCGGCGGGGGCCGGGACCTGGCCGCCATCGTCTGGGAGGCGCTCGGGTTTCTGAACCCCGGCGGCGTCATGGTGATCAACACGGTCCTGCTGGACAATTTGCACCAGATCCTGGACGCCCTGGAAGAACTGGGAATGCCCCCCGATGTCGTTCAACTGCAGGTCAGCCGGAGCCGATCGATGCCCTGGAGCCGCCGCCTGGAGGCGCAGAATCCGGTGTGGATCGTATCCGCAATGAAATGAGGAGTTGAAAAAACGGTGACGACTTTGAAATACCCCATCATTTTTTGCGGCGCAGGTCCCGGCGATCCGGATCTGATCACCGTCAAGGGCATGAGGGCCCTGGCCGTGGCGGATCTGGTGCTCTATGCCGGTTCCCTGGTGCCCGAAGCGGTGCTGAATTGGGCCCCTGATGGGGCGCAACGCGTCAGCAGCGCCGGCCTGGACCTTGACCGGATCGTGGCCTGCATGGCCGAGGCCCATCACAAGGGACTCCGGGTGGTCCGTTTGCACACTGGCGATCCCAGTTTATACGGCGCCACCGGTGAACAGATGGCGGCCCTGCGGGAGCGGAAGATCCCTTACGACGTAATCCCAGGCGTCAGCGCCGCCTTTGCCGCTGCGGCTGCCCTGGGCACCGAGTACACGATGCCGGAAAGGACCCAGACCCTGATCCTGACCCGCGTGGCCGGTCGCACGCCGGTACCCGAGAGCGAAAACCTGGCGGCTTTGGCGCGGCACGGGGCCTCCATGGCGATCTATCTGAGCATGGCCCAGATCGAGGAGGTCGCCCAGGTGTTATCTGCCACTTACGGCCCCGGCGCCAGGTGCGCCGTGGCTTGCAGGGTCAGCCACCCAGAGGAAAAGATCGTTTTCACCCGGGCCGACGAGCTGGCCCGGACGGCGCGGGATCTGGGTATCGACCGTCTGGCGGTGATTCTGGTGGGACCGGCGCTGGAGGCCCCGGCGGCATTGGCGTCTTTGAAGTCCAAACTTTACGACAAGGATTTCACTCATGGCTACCGGCCCAAAGGGTAGGATCGCCCTGTGGGCCCTGACGCCCGGCGGATTGACCCTGGCCCGCCGCCTGGCCTCGCAGTGGCCCGGGGCCACGCTGTTGTGCACCCGGCGCATGGCAAAGTGGCTGGAGGGGTGGCCTGCGGAGGTTTTCGAACAGTTGACGGAAGCGGTGGCCGAACGGTTCCACCGGTTCGGGGGCCATGTTTTCATCATGGCCGCCGGCATCGTGGTGCGTACTATTGCTCCGCACCTGCGCGCAAAAACCACCGACCCGGCGGTGGTGGTGGTGGATGACCGAGGTCGCTTTGCCATCAGCCTGGTCTCCGGCCATATCGGCGGGGCGAACCGCCTGGCCCGCCAGGCGGCAGATCTTTTGGGCGCTGTGCCGGTAATTACCACCGCCACCGATATCCACGGCAAACCGGCCATCGACCTGGTGGCCTTGGAACGTGGGTTATCCATCGAAAATCCTTACGCCATCAAAACCGTGAATATGGCCCTGCTCGCCGATGAGTCGGTCTGGGTGTACGATCCGGCCGGCTGGCTCGGGACCCGATGGGCCGCCGGCGCCATGACCTTTCCTTGCCAGGTGGCGGAGGAAGCGAGTCGTCTGCCGGCTGACGCTCCGGCCGTGGTCTGGGTGGACGATGCGGTTCGGGCGCTGGATCCTCGCATCCTGGTGCTGCGACCGCCGTCGCTCGTGGCGGGCATCGGCTGCAATCGGGGCACGGCCCTGGCCGAGATCCGTGATCTCCTGGACTTGGCCCTTTCTAGGCACGGTCTTGCGCGCGGCAGTCTCAGCGCCCTGGCCTCGGTGGATCTTAAGACCGACGAGGCCGGGCTGTCCGACCTGGCAACGGAAATGGATTTGCCGATCTATTTTTTCACCCGGGAAGAACTTTCGAGCGTCGAAGAGGTGCCCACACCCTCGGCCCTCGTAAGCAAACATATAGGAGCACCCAGCGTATGCGAAGCAGCAGCGATTCTGGCGGGCCGCAGCGGACCCCGCGACAGCAGGTTGATCGTCCCCAAACAGATTGGACAAAATGTGACCGTGGCCATTGCCCGCCGGGGTTGTATGTCGTCGGTATAGGCCCTGGCGACCCGGCCCATCTGTCTCAGCGCGCCCGCGAAGTCCTGCTCGGCTCGCAGGTCATTGTGGGATACAGAACCTATATCGATCTGATAGCACCAATGATTGCGGGAAAAGAAATTGTCCGTACCGGCATGACCAAGGAGGTGGACCGGGTGTCGGCCGCCGTCGATCTGGCCCGCCAGGGAAAGACCGTCGCCCTGGTCTCCAGCGGTGATCCCGGCATCTATGCCATGGCGGGGCTGGTTTTCGAAATCTGCGTCGCACGCAGCATAGCGGTGATGGCCGCCGGCGCGACAAAACATTCTCCGGGCGGTGCGGTCCTGCCCATCGAGGTGATACCCGGGATTCCGGCCTTGTGCGCGGGCGCCGCGCTGCTGGGGGCACCCCTGATGCACGATTTCGCCGCCATCAGCCTGAGCGATCTGTTGACCCCCTGGGAAGTGATCGAGCGGCGCCTGCATGCCGTGGCGGGGGCCGATTTCGTCCTGGTGATCTACAATCCCAAAAGCAAAAAACGCAATTGGCAACTGGAAAAGGCCCGGCAGATAGCCCTGTCCTACCGCGACCCCCAGACGCCGGTGGGCATCGTGACCGCCGCCATGCGAAAGGAGCAGCGCATCGCCCTCACTACCCTGGAAGAACTGCACAAAGCCGAAGTGGACATGCAAACCACCGTATTTATCGGCAACAGCACCACAACCCGCTGCGGCGATTTTCTGTACACGATGCGAGGGTACGCAGGCAAGTACGAGATGGGTGATGGCTTCGTTGCTGAGTGAGGTGGCCCATGGAAAATAAACAGGCAGCCTGCATCGCCGTCCTTGGTACCGGTTCGAACGTGGGCAAGAGCGTTCTCACCACTGCCTTTTGCCGTATATTGGCCGATCGCGGCCTGCGCATGGCGGCCTATGCCGGCGCGCCGGTGGTCCTTGGTGGCCGACATCGACCATGGCGGCGTCTTTGCCCAGATCGTGGGCTCCCTGTCCTGCCTTTCGACGGTGCAGCAGGCGCAGATCATCGGCTTTATCGTCAACCGCTTCCGTGGAGGCATGGACTTGTTCAGGGATGATGCCGACTGGATCGCGCAAAATACCGGCAAGCCGGTCTTCGGGGTGCTGCCGTGGTTCAGTGCTTTTGCCATCGAAGCGGAAGACGCGGTGGTGGTCCAGAAAACGCAAGCCTACCGTCCCCGGCCGGGCACCGGGCCGACCGTGTGGCCTACAAGATGGTCAACACGCTGGACTCCATGGTGGGATACAAAAACGAGCGCTATCGCCGCTTCGGATGGGCCTCGGCGCGCATCGACGATGCAATCAATTTCGTGCCGGCGCGTTTGTCCGTGATTGTTATTTCTTTATCGGCGTGGTTGCTGAATGCCGAGATGGAGTGAACCAGTTGTTCAGAATCAGGTTCAACCGCAGCAGATCGGAGGATTTCGGCGAAATGTCCTGGGTGTAGATGCTGCAAGCGGTTTTCACCGATAGCGTGGGCCACATTCATCAGCTACACAGACGATTTGGGCAGACGGTTAAAGCAACACAATGGTCAACCCCCCCGAAAAAAATTGTTGACAGCCATTTAATGGATTAGTATTTAAGTGAGTACTCAATCAAAAAGAGAGGCATTGCTGATGAGCCGGAAAGAAACCATTTTGGAAACGGCAACAGCGCTTTTTGCCCGAGAGGGTTTTTCCGCTACGCCGACTTCCGCCATCGCGAGGGAGGCAGGGGTGGCCGAGGGCTTGGTCTTTCACTATTTCAAGAGCAAAAAAGAGATTCTGCTCTGTATTTTAGAAGACGTGGCAGAACGTTACCTTTCCGGTTGCCGCGCCCGGTTGGAGAATTGCCGGACCGGCCTTGATGCTGTCAAGGCCCTGATCGGCTTTCATTTCGAGTTCGGCACAGAGAATACGGATGCACTCCTGGTGTTGATCCGGGATGTTCCAGGCTCCTTTTGCCAAAAATTCGCCCTGACAAATCAGAACTCATCAAATGGGATGTACAAGATCCTTTGCATATGGGAGAAATGCATAGAGCGCGGGAGGCGGGACGGGAGCCTCAGGCACGATCTTTCTCCCCGGGAAACAGCCTTTGTCATCCAGGGGATGTTAATCGGCATAAGCCGGCTCAGACTTCTGACCTCTCTGGAGGCATCTTGTTTATCAACTCAGGCAACCGATTTCTGTATAAGAGCGCTTCGGCCCGGGGCAGAAAACGAGCAAACCATAAGTAAATAAAAACAGTAAGAGGTATAACAAATGAGAGTATTTCTATCTATTTTGACGGCTTGTTTCATGTTGTTTCCGGTGTACGGCTCTGCCGGCCCGGGAGAGGACGGCGGCGGGGCTCCTTTGCCCATGGTTGGAGTAACGGAAGTAGGGCTTGAGCCCGCAAATCCCCCGGAAAAATATATCGGCCATGTGGAATCCATGGAATCCATCGATCTCAGGGCCCGGGTGGAGGGATACCTGGAAAGGCTCGATTTCAAGGAGGGCTCCTTTGTCCGGAAGGGGCAGATCCTTTATGTCATCGAACAGGCCCCCTACAAGGCCCGGGTCGCCGCAGCCAGGGCAAGGGTGGCCCAGGCGGAGGCGGATCTTTTCAAGGCGGAGACCCGTCTTGAGCGCCTTCGTTCCGCCCGGCCGGAGAGCGTGCCCAAGACCGATCTCGATGATGCCGTGGCGGCCCGGGATCTGGCCCGGGGCAGGCTGGACGAGGCCAGGGCCAACCTGGATCTGGCCGAAATCGACCTGGACTATGCCACCGTGGAGGCCCCGATAACCGGACGGATCGGAAAGAGCCGCTATAAGCCGGGAGACCTGGTCGGCCCATCGTCCCAGCCGCTGGCGGAAATCGTGCGCATGGACCCGATCAGGGTGGTCTTTTCGGTAAGCGAAAACCAGGGGGAGATCATCATGCATGCCCTGGAGGATGCTGAAAGAGGGGATGCTGCCCCCATTTTGTCCGTCGATTTGGGGTTCCCGGGCGGCCCGGCCTATCCCCGGAAGGGAGAAATCGATTTCGTGGACAACCGGGTGGACCCGGATACGGGGAGTATTGCCATCTGGGCCAGGTTCGAGAATCCGGACGGGCGTCTTGTACCGGGCGAATACGTGAGGGTCTTTTTGGGAGAGGCCAAGCCGGAGATGATCCCCGCGGTCGCCCAGGCCGCGGTGCAAAGGGATAAGGAAGGCGTCTTTGTCTATGTGGTTGATGAAAAAAACAAGGTTGAACAGCGCCGGATCGCAACAGGCCCCGTCCTGGACGGCAAGTTCACCGTAACTTCGGGGTTGAAGCCGGGCGAAAAGGTTATCGTTCAGGGGATCCAAAAGGTGAAACCCGGAATAACCGTTAATGTCGAAGGAGAATAAACAGGCGATGTTTTCCAGGACCTTTATCGAACGTCCCAGGCTGGCCATGGTCATCTCCATCCTGATCACCCTGGGAGGACTCATAGCCATATTTAATATCCCGGTGGCCGAGCTGCCCCACATCACACCACCTGCCGTCCGGGTCAGCACCGCCTATCCCGGAGCCAGTGCCGAGGTGGTCCGGGACACGGTGGCCGCCCCCATCGAGCAGGAGATCAACGGGGTGGAGAACATGCTCTATATGGAATCGAGCTGTTCAGACGACGGAAGCTACAGTCTGGTGGTTACTTTTTCCGTGGACTCCAACCCCGATATCGATCAGGTCAATGTACAAAACCGGCTCCAGTTGGCCCAGTCCCGGCTTCCCCAGGAGGTGCTGGATCAGGGTATCGATGTGCGCCGCCGTTCCGAGGATATGCTGGGGGTCATTACCTTTACCTCGCCCCGGGGCACCCGGGACCGGATCTTTATGAGCAATTATATCGACCGGACCATTAACGATGCCCTGGTGCGTATCCCAGGGGTCAGCGATGTGAATGTCTTCGGCGAGTATACGTACAGCATGCGCATCTGGCTGGACCCGGACCGGCTGGCGGCCCTGCAGATGGGACCGGACGATGTGGTACGGGCCGTTCGCCGGCAGAATATCCAGGCCACCCTGGGCTCGGTGGGGACCGCTCCCGCCTCCCCGGGGCAGGAACTCCAGTACACCTTAAAGGCCAGGGGCCGGCTTAAGAGCCCGGAGGAGTTCGAAAATATCGTGATCCGGAGCAATGAACAAGGAGGGCTGGTGCGGGTCAAGGATGTGGCCCGGGTGGAGCTGGGCAGCGAGTCCTACGGCAGCCAGGGGAGCGTGGACAACCGCCCCACGGTGGGTGTAGCGGTGTACAAATCCTCTGAGGCCAATGCCTTGAACACCATGGCCGCGGTGAGAGAAGAGCTCAAGCGTCAAGCCGGGTCCCTGCCCGAGGACATGGACTATCTGGTGATGTACGATACCAGCGACTATGTGCGCGAAACAATCAAGGAGATTGTTTTTACCCTGGGCCTGACCTTTTTGCTGGTGGTTCTGGTCATCTTTGCCTTTTTGCAGAACGTGCGGGCCACCATAATTCCCGCGGCCGCCATACCGGTTTCCATTATCGGTACCTTTGCCGTCCTGCTCGCCCTGGGATTTTCCGCCAACACCATCAACCTTTTTGCCCTGATTCTGGCCATCGGGGTGGTGGTGGATGACGCCATCATCGTGGTGGAGAATGTCTATCGCATCCGGGAGGAAGGATCAGTCGGCGACCGCAAGGAAGCGGCCATCAAGGCCATGGAGGAGATTACCGGACCGATTGTGGCCACCACACTGGTCCTTCTGGCGGTCTTTGTCCCGATTATCTTCATGCCCGGGATCACCGGAGGGCTCTATAGACAGTTCGGGGTGACCCTGTGTGTCTCAGTGGTCATCTCGGCCATCTGTTCCCTGACCTTGAGCCCGGCCCTGTGCGCGGTTTTTTTGAAAAAAACCGATCCCCACCGGCGCGGCCCTTTTGCCTGGTTCAACAGGTTTCTGGGGAACTCGCGCACGGTTTATACCTCTGTGGTGGGCTGGCTTATACGGCATCTGGCCGTGGCGGGGCTTTTCTTTGTGATCATTGCCGGCGGGATCTGGTTCTTCGCCGGACACCTGCCCACCAGTTTTCTGCCCCAGGAGGACAAGGGCGGATTCTTCTGCGATGTTCAGCTGCCGGAAGGGGCGACCCTGGAGCGGACCAACCAGGTCCTGACCCGGGCGACCCAAAAGCTTCTGGAGATGGAAGGAGTGGAGCATGTGCTCTCTGTGAGCGGTTTCAGCCTGCTCAGCGGCCGTTCGGAAAACGTGGGCTTTATGATCTGCGATCTGAAGCCCTGGGAAGAGAGGACCAGGCCGGAGCTGCGCCTGAATGCCATAGTGGGCAGGGCGGCCAGGGAATTCAGCGCCATCACCACAGCCAATATCATCCCTGTTGTTCCGCCCCCGATTCAGGGTTTAGGGACTACCGGCGGGTTTGATTTCCGGTTGCAGGCATTGGAGGGCCAGAGCCCCGGAGAACTGGTGTCCGTGGCCAGGGGGCTGGTGGCGGCCGCCAATCAGGAGCCTTCCCTTTCCCGGGTCTACACAACCTTTACGGCGGATACCCCGCAGATTTTTGTGGATCTGGATCGGACCCGGGCAGAACAGATGGGCGTTGCCGTAAGTGATGTGTTTTCCGTGCTGGGCCATCAGACGGGGTCCAGGTATGTAAACGATTTCAACCTGTTCGGCCGGACCTACGACGTCAGGGTCCAGGGTCAGGCCCCGTACAGAGCCAAGCCGGAAGATATCCGGGATTTGTACGTGCAGAGCGGCAAGGGGAAAAAGGTCCCTTTAGAGAGCCTGGTGGATCTGTCC
This sequence comes from Thermodesulfobacteriota bacterium, assembly GCA_034189195.1. Classification (GTDB taxonomy): domain Bacteria; phylum Desulfobacterota; class Desulfobacteria; order Desulfobacterales; family Desulfosudaceae; genus Desulfosudis. Next base: position 58,653 of record JAXHVI010000227.1, read on the forward strand.
TACAGGCTGGGACCCAAGGTGGTCAAACGCTACAACCTGTTCACCAGCCTGGACATAAAGGGTGAGGCTGCGCCGGGGTATTCTTCGGGCCAGGCCATGGCCGCCATGGAGCGGCTGGCCCGGGAGAAACTGCCTTCGGGTTATGGGTTTGAATGGTCCTCCATGAGTTATCAGGAAAAGCAGGCCAGCGGCACGGTGGTCTATATGTTCGCCCTGGCCCTGATTTTTGCCTATTTCTTTTTGGTGGGGCTCTACGAGAGCTGGAACCTGCCCGTATCCATAGTCCTTTCCGTGCTGGTGGCCACTCTTGGCGCCTTTATCGGGCTTTGGATATCCGGGCATCCCCTGTCCCTGTACGCTCAAATCGGTGTCGTCCTCCTGGTCGGCCTGGCAGCCAAAAACGCCATCCTGATCGTGGAGTTTGCCAGGGACCGCAAAAACCAGGGCGCCTCCGCCTATGAGGCTGCGGTGGGGGGGGCCGGAACCCGTTTCCGGCCGGTGCTCATGACCGCCCTGACCTTTATTCTGGGGGTTGCCCCCCTGGTCGTGGCGACCGGTGCAGGGGCCTCAAGCCGCACCCATATCGGCACCGTGGTTTTTGCCGGCATGATCGCGGCCACCACCCTGGGAATACTGATCATCCCGGCGCTGTATTACATTTTTCAGCGACTGGGTGAAAAGGGACAGGCCCTGTGGTGGAAAGGCAGCAAAAAGCAGCGGATGCAAGACGAATAACCAGCCAAAAGGCGAAAAGCGGGATGCAAAATATGACCATACCAAACAGAAAAAAGCGGGATTTGCGTGCGGGACGCATGCGGTTTGTGCCCTGGCTGCTCGTGTTTATTTCCTTGCTCGCGGGCGGCTGCGCCATGGTGGGGCCGGATTATGAAAAGGTCCGACCCGAGGTCGGCAAAAACTGGACCGCGCAAATGGAGAAGGGCCTGGGGGCCTCCAGGCCGGACCGGGACGTTCTGGCCGAGTGGTGGAGGGTGCTGGATGATCCGGTGCTCACGGCGTTGGAAGAAAAAGCGGTCCAGGGAAATCTGGACCTGCAGACCTCCCTTTCCCGTCTGCGGCAGGCAAGGCTCATAAGAGGCATCAGCGAGTCCGGCCTCTATCCCACGCTGAATGCCTCGGGTGCGGCTCAGAAACAACGAGGCAGCGAATCCCTGCAGACGGGAGCCGGCGGAGAGGAAGAGGAGTACTACCTGGCCCGGTTTGATTCCTCCTGGGAACTGGACCTGTTCGGCGGGATCAGGCGCTCGATCGAGGCCGCCGGGGCCGAGATCGAGGCCGGCCGGGCCGATGTAAGGGATGTCCTGGTCAGCCTGATGGCGGAAGTAGCCGTAAATTACATAGAGGTACGGACCTATCAGCAAAGACTGGATATCACCCGGGCCAACATAAGAACCCAGGAAAAGACCTATGCATTGAACAAGTCCAGGTATGAAGCCGGTCTGATTGACGAGTTGGCCGAGCAGCAGTCCCTTCGGAACCTGGAAGCCACCCGGGCCCAGATTCCCAGGCTGAAAAGCGGCCTGCGGGCGGCCAAGAACCGCCTGGCCGTTCTTTTGGGCCAGGCGCCCGGTTCGATAGATGAACTGCTTGCCGGGGACAAAGCAATTCCCCAGGTTCCGCCCAGTGTAGCCGTGGGGATCCCGGCCGAGGCCATGCGCCGGCGGCCGGACATCCGCAGGGCCGAAAGGCAGCTTGCGGCCCAGACCGCCAGGATCGGCGTGGCCACGGCCGAGCTCTATCCCAAGTTTCGTTTATCGGGCACCATCGGGCTGGAGGCCCTTGAGAGCAATTTCCTCGACGCCCAGAGCCGGTTCTGGGGCATTGGACCCGGCGTGTCATGGAATATCTTCCGGGGCGGCGCCCTGCGGCTGAATATTGACCTGCAAACGGAAAGACAAAAAGAAGCCCTGCTTTTCTATAAGTCCACCATCTTGCAGTCCCTGCAGGAAGTAGAAAACGCGCTGACCGCCTATGCCAAGGAGCAGCTCCGTGAAGAATCCCTGGAAAAGGCGGTCACCGCCGCCAGGCGGACCGAATTTCTGGCAAGAGACCGCTACAATACAGGGCTGACGGATTTCTACAACGTCCTGGAGGCCCAGAGAGCCCTGCTTGAACTGGAGGATCAGTTAACCCTGTCCAGGGCGGAAGTGGCCTCGAACCTGGCCCGCCTTTACAAAGCCCTGGGCGGTGGCTGGGAGTATTATGGAAATCTTTTAGGGCAGGCGCAGCAGCCCGAGGCGACAGGGAACGTACAAAAATGGGAATGGTGAAAAGTATCACCGGGCCGCGCAGTGCCTGAGAAGGATATGGCGGTCCAGGGGGGCAAGGTCTCTGTCTTTCCCTGCGATCCTGTTGCGTCAATGTGTTGAAATTTCTCTTTTCTTGGAGCGGCCGAAAGCCTGCAGGAGACTGTTAAAATGAGAAGAATATCTGTGAAGCCCATTGCCGTGCTGACAATCCTTTTTCTCCCGTCCTTCTGTTTTGGCGCCGATGTCGGGGTGAGATCGGCCCAGGTGATGGGAGGATATGTGATCTCTCCCGTTTTCAAGATCAGCAGCCGGCTTGACCTGAACTATGTCATGACCAATGTCCGTGTTGAATGGATGAGGTTTGCCAAGAACTTCCGGATGCTGGCCGAGGCGACCTATTCCGAAATCACCACCGGGTCCAGCGGCTATCTGGTCGGCGGCACCTTGCTCTTGCGCTATGATTTTGAGCCGATAGGGAAGCTCATGCCCTATGCCCAGGCAGGTGCCGGTATTTTATACACCGACCTGTACAAGGATTACTCGCAAAACCTTGTTGGAAATGAAATTGAATTCAACCCGCAGGCCAGTCTCGGTTTTCGTTATGCAATCCACACAAAATTATCACTCGATGTTGAAGGCATGTTCCATCATGTTTCAAATGCGGGGCTTGGAGACAGAAACACCGGTGTAAATGGAGTGGGTTGTTTGCTGGGGATGACGTATTATTGGGAGTAGACTGCTTACCGGAATTGGACGGTGATGCGTGATTGCCGACCCCGATACCGATTGCGATTACAAGGGAGGGGTCATACCTTGTACCGGCTGACCATGGTGGTGAGCTCTTCGGCAATGGCGGCCAGTTCAGCGGCCCGGCGGTCGATGTCCCCGCTTTTTTGAAAAATGATCTTTGACCGGTCGTCCAGGGTCCTGATCTCCCTGGCCATGCCGCTCAGCCTGGCCGTACTCTGGGATATCCGCCGGTGAACGTCCTGAATGCCTTCGGATGCCTGCATGATGTTGGCGGCGATCTCCCGGGTGGAGGTGGACTGCTGTTCCAGAGCCGCTGCAGTATTGGACACAACCTCGTCAATGGCCCGAATGATGTCCGCGATTTTATCAATGGACTCGATGGTGGACCGGGAGGAGGTCTGAATGCCCAGAACCCGGTCGTGAATGCTTTTCGTGGCCGTGTCGGTTTCACCGGCCAGGATCTTGATCTCTCCGGCCACCACGGCAAACCCCTTGCCCTGATCCCCGGCCCTTGCCGCCTCAATGGTGGCATTGAGCGCCAGCAGGTTGGTCTGGCCGGAAATGCGGGCAATGGTATCGGTGATGCCGCCGATGGTCTCCATCGCATCACCCAGGTCTTTCACGCTCTGGTGCACCGTCTGGGTGTAGGAGACCGCCTGGTTGGTGCGTTTCATGGAGACCCCGGAACTCTGGGCGATCTGGTCGATGGTGGCGGTCATCTGCTCGGTGGCCGAGGCCATGGTGTCCAGGTTGTGGGCATACTGCTCCATGGTGGTGGCCACCGAGGCCATGTTCATGTTCACGTCATCGGTGGAGGCCACCACGGTTTTCGACAGATCTTTCAACGACCCGGCGGTGTGGGTCATTTCACCTGAAAATTCCTGAAGCGCACGGGCCGCCTCGCCCACCCGGGTCGCCTTTTTGGTAATGGTGGTGATCATCTGGCCCAGCTTTTCCACGAACCGGTTAAACCACATGGCCAGCCCGGCGATTTCATCCTCCCCCTTTACCGTCAGCCGCTGGGTCAGGTCCCCCTTGCCCTCCACGATGTTTTTCAGGTTGTCGGTAAGGCGGTTAATTGTTTTCACCATCATGCCGGTGATCACCCAGGCCATGAGGGAGACCAGGAAAATGGCGGCAAGGCCGAGCAGCACCGAATAAAAAATCAGCCGGGGCAGGTCCGTGAACAACGCCTTTAACGGCACGGAGAGGCCCACCACACACCAGCCGTCCAGGCAGGGCCGCACCACCGACAGGTACCGGGTGCCGGCGGCATTCTTGTGAAACAGGGACTCGCTCTCTTTTACGCCGGTTTTTTTGGCCAGAAAAACCGCTGTGGCCACGTCCTCACCCGAACGGGCCAGGGTCTTGCCGGCGGCATCGGCCAGAAACACGTGGCTGGTGCGCAGCGGCACAAAGGAGGCCACGCAGGAATCAAACAACCGGTTGATATCCACATACCCGCCCACCACGCCATCGGTTTCCCTGCCGGAAGGATCCACCAGCCGGACCGGGGCCGCCACCAGAAAAACCGGGGTCATGCTGGGCGGAATCCGTTCCACCGACCCGACAAACACGGTCCGGCGGCCGTCCGGGCCAGGCGCCATGTCAAAGGTTTCAAAGGGCGGCAGCACCACCTGTTCGGGAATGGCTTCTCCAACCGCCGTCACCAGGCCGCCGCCGGGATCGGACAGAAAAAGGGCGAAAAACGTGGGGGCCGCTGCATGGGCCAGATCCAGCACGGCCGCACCGTCGGACTGGCGGACCGGGCGACTGCTCAACACGGAAATGGCGTTCCGGGCCTCGCTGATGCGGGTGTCCAGACCGTCTGCCATGCCGACCAGGGCGGTCTCCATGTTCTCCCGCTGAAAATTGATCATGTTGGAAAGAATAAAGATATAAGCAAGAATGGTCACCAGCACCACGGCGCCCACCACAACGGGCAGCACCAGGGCCATCACCCGGTTTCGATAGCTTTTTGTTATAAAACCAAGTGCCATGCGTGTCTCCCCCCACAGGAACGGTTATGAATATGTCGGCTCCCGATATACACGACAGGGGTACGGCCTGTTACCGTACCCCCATCATATCCTGTGTATGGCGCCCGCATGCGACCGGTTTACCGGCGTGCTACAGAAGCTGGCGTATGAAACTGAGCTTCTTCATGGGCAGATAGCCCAGCAGGGCCTGAATATGGCCCGCGTCCCGGAACCGCTTTTCCTGGCCGAAGTCTTTCATATAGCCCACCCCGCCCATGGCCTGAATGCCGTCGGTCACCACCGGGGCCAGGGCCGAAATCACGTGCAGAGCAGCGGCCTGGACGGAAAGCCGCCAGTTCTTTTCATCGTTTTCCAGGGCCCGGCAGGCCCGGGACACAAGCATCTCGGCTACATGGACCTGAACGGCCATGGAAGAGAGCAGCATCTGAAGCTCGGACCAGTCCTTTATCTTCCGGCCGCCCTGGCGCCGTTCCCGGCAATAGGCCAGGGCCTCTTCCAGTGAGCCCCGCATCACACCGGCGGCCATTGCCGCTGCGGCCAGCTGCATGGTGTCGGCCACCTTTTTAAAACAGGCCGGGCCCTCTGCTTCCGCGCCCATCAGCCGGGCCGGCGCATCCTTCAGCGTCATGTCGGTGGCCGGGCAGGCATGCATGCCGTGGCTGACCACCGGGTCGCTGACCGAAACCGCGCCGTCGGGCAGGTTGACCAGGAACCAGGCATGGCCGTCGGCCACGGTGGCCGGCAGCAGGGCATGGCCGGCCATACCGCCCAGCACCACGTATTCAGCGGTTCCGGACAGCACATACCCGTCCCCCTCTTTTCGAGCCGACAACCGAAGGGGCTGCTGGGACGGATTGCACAGCACCGGGCAGGCGATCAGAAAATCGGCTGGCTTCTTTGCCCCGGCGGCCAGATCTTTCAACACGTCGGTGCAGCCGGCGGCCAGAAGCAGGTTCTGGGCAAAGGCGTTGGTGAACATGATGCCTCCCAGGCTGCTGTCTTCCCGGCATATGTTGGCCAGCACAATACACAAAGCGCCAAGCCCTTGACCCACGCCACCCAGGTCTTCAGGCAGCAGAACATGAAAAAAATCAAGATCAAAGGCCTTTTGAACCACGGGATCGAAAAACGGTCCAAAGGGGTAGTGGTCGTTTTCCTCACGGCCCGGT
>JAXHVI010000228.1:0-13930 GCA_034189195.1 Thermodesulfobacteriota bacterium
GTCCTGACGGCCCGTCTGCCGGGCCGTCAGGACGGACAAAGGGGTTAGAACATGTAACGAAGCCCGGCCGTGAAGGTGTGGGCCTCGAACTCTTCCTTCATGGTGGCCTCGTAGCCGGCGGACAGGGAGAGGCTGTCACCCATAAAGGCGGTCAGGCTCAGCCCCAGGATGCCGCTGTCGCGGTTCGCCTCCAGACCGTTGATCGCAAAGGTGCCGGTGGAGGTGCCGGCAAACCAGGAAACGGCCTGCTGATCACGGTCGGCAAACTCATGGCCCCACTGCAGGCTGACTTCGGGTTTCAGACCCATGCCGTCGTTCATCTGGAAGAGGCGGTTGACCCGCACGCCCAGCTTGCCCATCAGGGAGTCGGTGTCGGTTTTGTCAACCGCCAGGTTGGCGGCCCCGGCACCGGTCTCGATAAAGCCCTTTTCCTCGTGAAGGGTGTACTGCAGGCTGGCCGTTGGAATCAGGTTCCAGTCGCCCATGGCGGCCATATACCCGCCGCCGATGTAGGCGGAGTAGTCAATGCCCTCATGGTCGCCCACCGCGGTCACCCCCATCAGGGGGATATGACGCAGGGAGTCATAAGAGTTGAAACCGAAAAGCAGCGCGCCATCCACGTAAACCTTGTCGCCGGTCCAGGAGCCGTAAGCCCCCACGGAAAAGGTGTCCACGTCCTGCTCACCCATGTTGGCGTCGACATCGGCCTCGGCCTTTGCGATCCCCAGGGTCACGCCCACGACCATGTTGTCGGCCACGCCCTTGTCGATGCCCAGGCTCAGGCCCATGGCGTCATAGTCGTAGCCCATGAACCCGGTGCTGGTGTCCTGCTCCGCCGTGGTGTAGAAGGCCTTGGCCCAGGGGCTCCAGCCCTGGCCCGCCTGCCGGTCCGCGGCAGGCGCCGCGGCCAGCACAGGGCCGGATTCGGTGGCCCGGTTGGTGGCGGCCACGCGCAGGCCGGAAAGCCGGCCGGTCATGCCGGAGGTAAAACCGCCGGTGTTCACGCCGGTCAGGGCTGTGCCCAGGGTGTAAAGCTCGGGCGACAGCTGCCCCAACGCGTTGGCCAGGGAGGCGGCGTCCGGCTGCCGGTCCAGGGCGTTGATAATGTCGGCCAGGGTGCCGTCAGGCGCGTCGCCGATCAGCTGCATCAGGCCGCGGCTCATGGCCGCCTGGTTTCCGGTCAGGCCGGCGCCGGCCAGGGCCGCCGCATAGGACTGACGTTCGGTTTCCAGAATAATGGAGTTGGGCTCTGTCTCGTCATCCATTTCAAAGCTCAGCACCATGGAGTTGGCCGTGGCCTGGTCAAACGCGCCGTCCAGTGTGCCGGCGGTCAGCACGGTATAAGTGGAACCGTCCTGAAGAACGCCTACCGGTGTCACCAGGATGGTGCCGCCCTCAATGCCGGCTGTGCCGCCCACGGTGAGGTTGTCGCACTCACCGGTGTCGGACAGGCCCAGGGCCAGGGTGGCGCCGGCGGCATTGGTGAAGTCGCCGGTGACCATGGTGCTCTGAATGTTGCCACCCAGGCTGAAGGTGCCGCTGTTTTCCACGTCACCGTCCATGTTGATGCCGTTGGCCGTCAGGGTGGCGCCCGAGGCGATTTCTATGTCCGGCGTGCCGTCATAGCCGCTGATGTCGTCGTTGAGAAACAGGGTGCCGGCCTGCACGTCCACCAGGTCGTCCACGGTGACAAGGCCGTTGATTCTCCACCTGCCGTCACCGGTTTTTTCCAGAACGTCAAAGTTGAGAATGTCGTTGTTGTGAAGCCCCTGGCCTTCCAGGACAATCAGGTCACCGTCGATGGTTCCCTCCGCGTCGCCGGGGTCTGTGCACTGGCCATTGATGGCGCCGGTGACCGTGGTCCCGGAGCGAAGAATGACCGTGTCGTCACCGTCACTCATGACGATGCCGCCGTCGATGGTCCCTTCGTTGATCAGCATGTCGTCATCGCATCCGCCCTTGATGATGTTGTAGAAGCCGTCGCCAAGGTAGAGTTCGCCGGCGTTGGTAAAGGTGTCGTCACCCCCGCCCATGGCAATGGCCGCACCATAATCTCCTTCTTCCACATCGGCCTGAGCCGTGCCGATGCGGATGGTGCCGGTATTGGTAAAGACATCGTCTCCATCGCCCAGGGTGAGGCCGGGGTCCGTCAGGGTCTGACGGATCCGGATATTACCGGAGTTGTCAAAGGTGTCGTTGCCGCATCCCATGGTGATGCCGGTGCTGTAAGATGTGCCGATGCGGATGATACCCGTGTTGGTAAACGCATCGTTCTCACCGCCCATGCTGATGCCGGAGCCGCCGCTTTCTTCGAGCCCGGTTTCACCGATTTCGATGGTGCCGGAATTGGTGAAGGTGTCCCGGCCGTCGGCCATAGAGATGCCAGCGTACCCGCTGGTGCCGATGGTGACGGTCCCGGCATTGTCAAAGGTGTCCTCGCCGTCGCTCATGGCGATAGCACCGTAACCGGTATCACCGATGGTGATGGTGCCGGTGTTGGTGATGGTGTCCCATCCGTCACTCATGATGATGCCGTGCTGGTCGGTCTTGACGATCTCGATGGTGCCGCTGTTGTCCAGCGTGTCATTGCCCGATCCGCCGATGATGCCGGAGTAGTCGCCGCCGCTACTTTCAGGCAGGTCCTTGGATGTGGCACTTACCGAAGATCCCATGTAGCCGATGCGGATAATGCCGGTGTTGACCAGTTTGTCGTTGTCCGGCCCCAGTGCAATGCCTTTGTACGCCTGGGCGATATATGTGGTTTCAATTACGTCGTCCTCTTCAAGAGGGGCCGGGGCTGCGTAGTCCGCTGCGGATCCGCCCAGGTAGCCGAGCTCAATGGTGCCGGAGTTGGTCAGCACGTCATTGTCGCTGCCCATGGCGATACACCCCTCTCCGGCATATTCGCCGGCAACACCGGCAATACGGATGGTGCCGGAGTTGGTAAAGGTGTCGAACCCTGCACTGGCAAAGTGTATGGCATTGTTGCCCACGGTGCCGATGGTGATGGTGCCGGAGTTCTCAAACGTATTGACGCTGACCTCGTCGCCAAAATGGATGCCGTTGTACCCGGCCTCGCTGATGGTGATGGCGCCGGAGTTGGTAAAGGTGTCTGATCCGTACTCGCCCATGTTGATGCCGTTGTTTTCTGCATACCCGATGGTGATGGTGCCGGAGTTGGTAAATGTATCATCACCATAGTTGCCCATGTTGATGCCCACGGTGCCGGCATCTTCGATGGAGATGGTACCGGTGTTGGTAAAGACGTCGTCATCCTCGTCTTCACCGGCTGAGCTATCCCCCAGATTGATGCCCGGAGAACCGGCTTCGCCGATGATGACGGTGCCGGAGTTGGTAAACACGTCATGGCCGGCCCCCAGGCTGATGCCGGGAGATCCCGCATCATTGATTCGAATCCAGCCGGTGTTGTCAAAGGTGTCGTTCCCCTCTCCCAGGTTGATGCCGGCGGTGCCGGCAGAACCGATTCTGATTTTGCCGGAGTTGGTAAATGTGTCGTTTCCTTCGGCCATGATAATACCGCCGTCGCCGGCCTCGCCGATGGTGAGGGTGCCGGAGTTGGTGAACACATCGTCACCGTCGGCCATGGTAACGCCGGTGGTGCCGATATCTCCCATGGTGACGGTGCCGGAGTTGGTAAAGACGTCGTTGCCGTTAGCCGTGGAGATGCCGCCGTTGCCGGCACTCTCTATGGTAACGGTGCCGGAGTTGGTGAAGACGTCGTTGCCGTTGGCCAGGGAGATGCCGCCGGAGCTGATGTCGCCCAGCGTGATGGTGCCGGAGTTGGTCAGGGTATCGTTTTCATCGCCCATGGCGATGCCATGGCCTCCGGACTCGTCCAGGGTTATTGTCCCGGAGTTGGTCAGGGTGTCGTCTCCATCGCCCATGGTGACGGCGCCGGTGGAGGCATACTCGATTTCAATCCGGCCGGAGTTGGTCAGCACATCTTTTCCATCGGCCATGGTGATGCCGTTGGAGCCGATGTCTGTCATGGTAATGGTGCCGGTGTTGGTGACGGTATCATCCCCATCGGCCATGGAGATACCGGCGTTGCTGGTGGTGTCGATATCGATGGTGCCGGTGTTGGTAAAGGTGTCATCGCCGTCGGCCATGGAGACACCGGCGCCGCTGGTAGTGCCGATGTCGATGGTGCCCGTGTTGGTAAAGGTGTCATCGCCGTCGCCCATGGAGACCCCGGCGCAATCCGAATCCTCCGCCGTGATGGTGCCGGCGTTTTCCAGGGTATCGCTGCCGTCGCCCATTTTCACGGCCGCACCATAGGTGCTGGTCATGCTGCCCCAGTTGAAGATCTGGTCATTACCCGGTCCCATGAGTACGGATCCGGTTATTGCAGCGCCTTCGTAGTTGTTGAGCAGGTCGGCGCCCTCGCCCATGGCCACAGCCGCGGGCTCTTCATCGCTCTCAATGCCGCCGGAGAGATAGGCCCCTGTTGCCTCGATGGTGCCGTAGTTGTTGACCACGTCGTTGTTGGCCACACCCTCTTCATTAGGGTAAAGGTCCGGGTCGGTACAGAAGCTGATGCCGGAAACGCCGGTGATGGCGCCGTTGTTGGTCACTGTGTGGCTCTGTGTGGTTTCCGCGTCATTGTCGTAGGTCACGGTGATGGCGCTGCCGTCGGTGGCGGTGATGGCGCCGTTGTTGATCACCGCGTTGTTGTCGCCGGTAAAGGTGATGGCGTCGTCATCGTCATCGCCTCCGCCGGTGACGGTGAGCGTAGCGTCGGGCCTTACATTGACGGTGGTGTCGTCAACATAAGTGAGGGGATCGGTGTTGTCCCCCCTGACCGTAACGTTGCCGGCCCCGTCATCCACAACCCCGGCCACAGCCGGGCCGGTGCCGAACATCAGGCAGAGTGCCATCAACCCGATGCCCAACAGTGAAAATCTGTTTTTGTGTTTCATGCTTTGTTCTCCTTGTTGTTTTGTTTCATCTTATGGGCCGACCGGCCGGAAAGCGCCTGCCGCGGCCCGACTCCTATGCTGTTATCGCGTCACCGACACGGGTCTGTTTTTCTGGTTTGAAAACAGACCGGCCGGTGTTGATTTCGGGAAAGTGGTGTGAGTGCGTGAAAAGCTGTTTACCCCCATTCTTCTTGCATTCATCAAATCGTCAATCTGCTGGCAAAAGAAGTTATATTTTTATCAGTCAGGGTCTGGAAGTGTCAAGAAAATTAAGCTGGCATCCAAATAGAGTGGGCACTACTTTAACATTGATTGCCCGGCGTTTTTGATGGTATGGGAACCGTGTGGCTTGAAACGCGCACATTTTAACTAATTTTTTTAATATCAACTTGTTATGCCAAAGGAGGCCCCATGCAGTGGCTGGAGGCGGGCATTATTTTTGAGGCAGAGGACCTTTTTGCACAAACTGCCGCTGAACTGGTGTGCAATATTTTTTATGACCTAGGCCTTTCCGGAGTGGTTACCGAGGATCCGGTGCCGGTTTCCGACCATGGGGTGCGGGGCCGTGTGATTGGCTACCTGCCGGCGGACGAGGCCCTGGATCAGGCCCGGGCCGACCTGGAGCAGATGGCAGCCGGCCTGTCAGCCCGCCACCCGGTCCGGTGCACGCTTGAATTTAAATCCTGCGACGACCGGGACTGGGCCAATGCCTGGAAGGACCACTTTTTTGTTCAGAAGATCGGGAAAGGGATCGTGGTGCGGCCCACCTGGCGGGACCATGTCCCTGAACCGGGGGAGGTGGTCATCGACCTGGATCCGGGCATGGCATTCGGCACCGGTACCCATCCCACCACAGCCATGTGCCTGGAGATGGTTGAAAAGCATCTGGCGCCGGGCACGGCCTTTCTGGATGTGGGCACCGGGTCCGGCATTCTGATGATCGCGGCGAAAAAACTGGGCGCAAAAACCGTGTGGGGCGTTGACAACGATGCCGTGGCCGTAAAGATTGCAGCGGAAAACCTGGAGCGAAACGGTATTTTTGCCGATGGGAACGCCTGCCGGATCATGCGGGCCGATCTGGTGACCGGTGTGGACCGGGCCTTTGACCTGGTGACAGCCAACATTCTGTCCGAGGTGATTGTGGCCCTGGCCGATGATGTGGGCCGGGTGGTTGTGCCGGGCGGCCTGATGGTCTGTTCCGGCATTATCGAACCGAAACAGGCCATGGTGGCGGAAAAGCTGACGGCCTGCGGGTTTGAAATCGTCGAGCGGAAAACTACCGACCTCTGGGTCTGCCTGGTGGCACGCAGAACACCCTGATGGTTCCCCAATTTATTTGAATTGAAATCGCTTACCGGGGCACCAGGCAGACCAGGTGAGAGGCGGGCACCAGTTCCACCTGTTGGGTCAGGACGGCCAGGTGCTTTTCAAGGGCCGTGCAGGTGGAGCCGTGGGCATGGCCGATGGCAACGGCCTTGCCGTTGCGTTTGGCCACGGCGATGAGCCGGTCGATCTGGGCCTCGATGGCCGCCACATTTGAGTCGTTGTCTAAAAACACGTCCCGTTCGGCAAAGGGCACCTGCAGCAGCCGGGCCGCGGGCCGGCACTGGGATTCGGGCGTGGTGCGGCTGTCCACAAAAAAGAGGCCGTGCTTTTTCAATACCGAAAAGACCTGGTACATGCGGGCGGAGTCGGCGGTCATTTTTGATCCCATGTGGTTGTTGACGCCGGCCACATGAGGAATGTCCTTCAGGTTGTTCTCCATTCGGGCAATCAGTTCGTCCGGGCCCATGGATGTGAGCAAAACCCCGTCACCGGGATTGATTGCCGGATATTCTTCCGGCTCCATGGGCAGGTGAAGCATGATTTCAATGCCCTTCTGCAGGGCCGTTCGAGCGATCTCCCGGCCACGGGGGCTGTGGGGCAGAATGGAAAAGGTCAGGGGAATTCCCAGGTTGGTAAACCGGCCGGCCAGTGCCCGGTCATACCCCATGTCGTCAATGATGATGGCCACCTTTGGCCGGGCCGAAGGGGCATGGGCCGGTCCGCAGGGCGGGGAGTCGGGCAGGCGGTCGGTTTCCGGGTAGACCTCGAAGGGAGGCCGCCTGGCCGGCACGTCCGGCTGCCCGGCGGTCCGGTCAGGCGGGGTGTGGGGAAGGAAAACCAGGCCCACCATGGCCGCTGCCCCGAGAATTCCCACCAGCACCAGTGCCCCGGCCAGCACCTTCAGGTAATGAACCGGTGCGGAAGGGGCCGATGCCTTGCGGCCAGTGGCCGGAGTGCGTCGTTTTTTTTTCATCTGGCGTTTCGAAGCGCGGCCACTTTATTTCGTGTGCCGGGCGCTGAAGATTTCATAGGAGATCAGGGCATCCAGTGCCCGGACGATCTGGGCATCCCGCAGTATCAGGTCCAGGTCCAGGTCGCCGTAACGGGTGTTGGTCAGGTCTTCCTTTGTCTTCTTGTCGTCGGCTGCCGGCGCCTGCGTTTCGTCATCGGCGGGGGCGTCTGTCATGGGCGCCGCTTCCAGGTGGTTTTTCAGGTCTTTTTCCTTGAGCCGGGGCATCTCTTTTTTATCGGCCGGATCCAGCAGCCCGGGCTTTACCTCGATGTCCGGCACAATGCCTTTGGTCTGAATGGAGGTGCCGCTGGGCGTGTAGTAGCGGGCGATGGTGAACTTTATTCCCGAGCCGTCGCTTAGGGGCTGCACGGTCTGTACCGATCCCTTGCCAAAGGAGGTGGTGCCGATCACCAGTGCCCGTTTATGGTCCTGCAACGCCCCGGCCACGATCTCCGAAGCGCTGGCGCTGCCGCCGTTGATCAGCAGAACCAGGGGATAGTCGTGCCGGGTTTTGTCCGGACGGGCGTTGTAGGTGCTTTCTTTTTCCCGCTCCTTGACCGAGAGAATGGTGCCTTCATCAAGGAACATGTCCGAGATGGCCACGGCCTGGTCCAGCAGGCCCCCGGGATTGTTCCGCAGGTCAAGGATCAGGCCCTTCAGGTCCCCGCCGTTGTCGGCCTTCAGTCCGGCCAGGGCGGTTTTCAGCTCATCCGTGGTGTTGGCCTGGAAGTTGGTGACCCACACGTAGCCGTATCCCGGCTTGAGCATGGCGTGCTTGACGCTGACAATGGGAATCACGGCCCGCACCAGGTCAAAGGACATCTCTTCGGCCACCCCTTCCCGGCGAATGGTGATGGATACAGATGTCCCCTTTTCACCCCGCATTTTTTTGACCGCCTCCCACAGCTCCATGTCCGCAGTGGGTTCGCCGTCAATGGTGGTGATGATGTCGCCGGGCTGAATGCCGGATTTAAAGGCCGGGGTCCCCTCGATGGGGGAGATCACGGTAAGCACGCCCTTGGGCATGGTGATCACGATGCCGATGCCTTCAAATTCCCCCCGGGTGTCGGACTGGAAATCCTTGAAGGCGTCGGCAGGCAGGTATTCGGAGTGGGGGTCCAGGCTCTTGACCATGCCCTGAATGGCCGCCTCGATGAGTTCCGTTGTGTCCACGGGATCCACATATTCTTTTTCAAGGGTCTCGATGACCGAGGAGAAGATCTTCAGGCTTTTGTAGGTTTCATCATTGCCGGCGGAGATGGTGCAGGAAAAACCGGCGCCGATGATCAGCAGGCAGGCCAGGGTTGATGTGACCCCAAGAATTTTTATCCAACTGTACTTTTTGTTGCTCATGATGTTTGCCTTTTCATTATAAATTCAATTGTAAGAATGCCCGTCTGTGTCAGCCGGTTTTCAGCCATTTCATGGGGTCCTCGGGGATCCCCCGGTGCCGGACCTCAAAATAGAGGGCCGTTCCGGTCATGGAGGCGGTTTCGCCCACCGTGGCGATCACTTCATGGGTGGCCACCGCCTCTCCCTTCTTTTTGAACAGCTCCTGGGCATGGGCGTAGACCGTGTAAAAGCCGTCCCCATGGTCGAGGATAAGCATGTTGCCGTATCCCTTGAACCAGTCGGCATACAGCACCCGCCCCTGGTAAACCGCATGGATCGGCTCGCCCTGCCTGGCGGCAATGTCGATGCCGCTGCGGAAGTTGACGATGTTGAGCTCCGGGTTTTTGTATTTTCCGAACTTGCTGATGATTCTACCGTTCACCGGCATTTTCAGCAACCCCTTGTGCCGGGGAAAGCTGCCGTCCCCTTTTACGGGGGCTCTTGCCACCTCTTCGTGAAGGGCCGCGATGGTTTTGTCAAGGTCTTTTGCCGCCTGTTTCAGGGAGGCAATGGCGGCCTGGCGCAGGGCGCCTTCCTCCCGGATTTCGGTCAGCAGCCGCTGGCGGCGCGCTTTTTCCTTGTCCAGCACCACGCGCTGCCGCTTCAGTTCACTCTCAAGGGTCTCTTTTTCGGCCTTTTCAGCATGCAGTTCCTTTGTCAGGGCCGCCAGCCGGGTCTTGTCCGACAGGTACTGCTCCAGGACAGCGGCGTCATATTCACAGATGCGCTCGATGTCGCGCCGGGTCTTGAGGAAAGAGAACATTGATTCAGCCGACCCCAAAAGGTTCATGGCGCCCATCAGTTCCAGCTTGTACAGGGCCGTCAGGCGGCGGGCCGCCTGGTGCCGGTTTTTTTCGATTCGCTGCTCAAGCACCCGGGCCGCCTTCCGGTTCTCCTCGATTTTTCGGGCCGCCGCGTCAACGGCAGCGGAGATGGCGTCGATCTGCGTATGGGAACGGTTGAGGGACCGGTCGATGTCGTGAAGGCCGGCCACCAGCTCCACCTCCTGCTGGCCGTAGGCGGCAATCTC
This sequence comes from Thermodesulfobacteriota bacterium, assembly GCA_034189195.1. Taxonomy (GTDB): domain Bacteria; phylum Desulfobacterota; class Desulfobacteria; order Desulfobacterales; family Desulfosudaceae; genus Desulfosudis. The sequence continues at coordinate 9,701 of JAXHVI010000228.1, forward strand.
TTTTTTGTGGGTTTCAATTTCCCGGTCGATCTGCCGGGCCTTTTCTTTGAGCTCTTCGATCTGCCGGGCCGGGGGCGGCGGGTTTAACCGCACATAGTCGGACCGGTGGCGAATATAGCCCACCGTGTCGTTGTGGGATATTTTGAGCCAGTCGCCGGTATCGTCGAGCACCGTCACCTGAGTGCCCTTTTTCAGCATGCCCAGGCGGGTGGCGGCACGGTCCGGGCGGGCCCGCATGTTGAGCAGGGAGGCCCGAATCTCCGCGGTCTGCACGGCCTCGCCATGACCGGCGGTAACCATGACGGCCACAATCGCGCAGGCCAGCACCCCGGGGGCTACTCTTTTAAGAATTGTCGCAAGGAGATATAGCATCCCAGCCATCCGGCAAACATGCTGCAGAGCAGAATGATAAAAAGGGTTTTTGCGGGAATAAATTCAATGGAAAAAGTATTGACCACGGCGTCCAGGTCGATGCTGGTGGTCAGCGCGGTAAACACCGCATAGAGAACGGCCATTCCCAGCACGGCGCCCATGGCCCCCTGGATCAGGCCCTCAAGGTAAAAGGGGGCCTTGATGAACCGGTCGGTGGCCCCCACCAGCCGCATGATTCTGAATTCCTCGTGCCTTGAGTAAAAGACCAGGCGAATGGTGTTGGCCACGATGAAGACCGCGGCCAGAAAAAAGACCATGGCCATCATCACGCCGGAGAACCGGAAGAGGTTCAGCACCCCGCTAAACCGTTTGAGCCAGCTCTGGCCGTACTCCACGTCGGCCACCAGGTGGCTGGACTGAATATGGATGGCCAGCATCTCAATGGTTTCCCATTTTTTCCGGGCCGGGTCGATCCACACTTCCAGCGCGTCGGGCAGGGGGTTGTGATCCAGGCTCTCCAGCAGCGACGTCTGCCACTTCATCCGTTCCGTGAGCCGGGCCAGGGCCGTCTGCTTATCGATGAAGTGCACCTCGGTGACCCCTTCCATGCGGGAGATGTCGTTTCTCAGGGTGTCGATGTCGGCCGTGGGTACGCCGTCCGCGATGTAGACAATAAGCCGGACCCCCTTTTCCCAGGCGCGAATCACCCGGGCCGCGTTGGCGGAGAAAAGGGTGAAGGTCCCTACGATGAGCACCGACAGCGCGATGATGATCACGGTGACCGAATGAAGCACCATGTTGTTTTTCAGGTCCCGCAGGGCCCGTTTTAATGCGAAAAACTTCATGATTCGGCGGCCTCCTGTTCCAGGCGTCCCCTGGAAAGGTGAATCCGGCGGGCCGGCGCGCCGCGGACCAGGTCCCTGTCGTGGGTGGCGATCAGCACCGTGGCCCCCCGGTGGTGGAGGGTTCGCAGCAGGTTCATGATGTCTTCGGCCGACTCCTCGTCCAGGCTGCCCGTGGGTTCGTCGGCCAGAATGATTTTCGGGTCCCCGGCAATGGCCCGGGCAATGGTGATCTTCTGTTGCTCCCCGCCGGAAAGGCTGGGCGGGTATGCGTGCATTCGGTCTTCCAGGCCAACGGCCCGCAGCACGCTGGCCACTTTCTTGGTGATCAGGGCCGGCCGGTGGCCGGCCACCTCCAGGACCAGGGCGATGTTTTCAAACACGGTCCGGTTGGGAATCAGGTTGTAGTCCTGGAAAATCACGCCGAAGAGCCGCCGCAGAAAGGGAATGCGGTCTTTTCGAATGCGCGACAGGTTCATGCCGTCCACCAGGATATGGCCTTCTGAAACGGGTTCGCCCAGATAAAGCAGCTTGAGCAGCGTGGTCTTGCCCGCGCCGCTGGCGCCGGTGACAAAGATGAATTCACCCTGGCCGATGTCCAGGGTGATGTCGGCCAGGGCGGTCTGGGCGCCGTATCGTTTGTAGACATGAAACACGCGTATGACGGGGGCCTTTGATTCCATGAGCCTTCCTGCTTTTGCCGGTACAACCCCGGCATGGCCTTTCAAATTGGGCTATTGTCTCACATTCCGGAGCCGGAGACAAGCCCGGACCGCTTGAAATTCAAAGCTTTGTACTTTTCTTTGGCGCAAAGAAAAGTACCAAAAGAAACATGCCGCGCCGGGCCCGGCCCCTGCTTGACGGTCCGGCGGCGCCGGTGATATACAGAAAAAGAAAAAATCCGGGGAGGGCCGCAAGGTTTTTTCCGGTTCCCCCCTTTGCTGAATTTCGTGAAACCGCTTCTTCCTTTTTTCAGCAAAGGGGGGTTTTGCAAACCCTGAGCAAAAAAGGAGGTCTGCCGTGTCCGACTGTCTGTTCTGCAAGATCGCCGCCGGTTCAATCCCCTGCGACAAGGTCTACGAGGATGACGATTACGTGGCCTTTGCCGACATCAATCCCCAGGCCCCGGTGCATATTCTGGTGGTGCCCCGGCGCCATATTCCAAAAGTGGCCGACATGGCCCCGGCCGATGGCAACCTGGTGGGCGGCCTGTTTGAGGTGGCGGCAAAGGTGTGCGCTGAAAAGGGGATCGCCGACTACCGGCTGGTGATCAACAACGGCGCCGAAGCCGGCCAGTCGGTTTTTCATATCCATCTTCACATCCTGGCCGGCCGGTCTTTTGGCTGGCCCCCGGGCTGATGCGGAGATGGACCCGCCCCACACCTTCTTTGGTTTGATGCCGGTGCCTGCTTTTGCGTGAACCATTTGAACGCGGGCATGGCGCGGCAGGCGGCGCGGTGACCGGGGTCTGACCGGGGTCAGGTCTCCATGGGCAGCTTTTTCGTGAATTTTCCGCCGTTATAGCAGATGTAGCAGTTTTTCCGGCCCTTGGCCCGGTACATGGCCTTGTCCGCGTATTTAACCAGGTCCTCCATGACGTCGCTGTCGTCAGGATAGACGCTGATCCCGATGCTGGTGGTGATGGCGACGATTTTGTTCTCACCGACGTCGAAGGGCCGGGAGATGGCGTCAATGACCTTCTGGGCGACCTTTGGCGGATTCATGTTGTTTGAGTTGCTCAGAATGACGGTAAACTCGTCGCCGCCGTGGCGGCACACGTAATCGGTCTCCCGCAGCAGCCCGGTCAGGCGGAAGGCCGCCTCTTTTAAGACCCGGTCCCCGGTTGCATGGCCCCAGGTGTCGTTGACGGTTTTAAAGTTGTCCAGGTCCAGGAAGAGCAGGGCGCACCGCTGGCGAAATCGCTTGGCATAGGCAATGGTCTCCCTCAGTTTCTCAAACAGGGCGCCCCTGTTGTACAGTCCGGTCAGGTGATCGTGGGAGGCCAGGTAGAGCAGTTCTTTTTCTATTTTTTTCCGGGGGCTGACATCCCGGGCAATGCCCCGGAAGCCAACGATTTTGTTGTTGGCATCCCGAATAAAGGAAAGCGATGTCTCCACATAGAGCCGCTCACCGTTTTTTCGCACCAGTTCCCAGTCAAAGGGTGTGGGCAGCTGACCGGTGCGAAAGGCCCGGTTGTAGGATCGGAACACTTTTGTGGCGGTCCGGCTGCTCATGAAACTGCGGTACCCCATGCCGAGCAGTTCGTCACCCGTATAACCGATCATTTTCAGCATGGAGCTGTTAAAGAAGGTGACGTGGCCGGCAAGGTCCACCTCGAAATACCCCTCTTCGATGTTTTCAAGAATGGTTTTGTATTTTTCTTCGCTTTTCTCAATCTCCTGGCGCAGGTGATCCCGGCGGGTAACTTCCCGGTTGGAGCTCCAGGCCGCATGGTGGGCGAGTTTCCGCTGCTGGTCGGCGTTGAGCTGAATAAAACGGGCACTGCAACGCCTGAGACACCTGCCGTCCGGCGTGTCCCCCTTTTTTATTACCCGGTCTTCAATGATACGGCAGGCGATGGTGTCGATATAGGTGTCGCTGTCGTGCATCAGCAGGTCGATCCGGGCGTCAAGACCTTCAAGAGAGGACGTATCGCCCATATAGTCAAAGACGACCGCCTCATTTGACAGGGCCGTGATTTTTCCCATGTGGATGCGACCCTGAACAAGTGCCGCGGCTGTGCCGTTGCCCACGGCGGTCTCGCAGGCGGGTGTCTGTGATGTTTTGGTTGTCTGTGCCATAACGATATGTCGGCCTGTGCGTGTGACAGGCGTTTTCCGAGGGTGTCTCACATCGTGCGGCCGGACCCTCTTCGGCCAGACTCTGGTCAAAGGGTAGGGGAACCGTCGGGCTTTCCCCTTCATCTGCCATCTGAAAGAAGCAAAAAGCATGCCTTTTCTGTCATGTACGACAATTTAAACGGTTTCAAAAGGTTAAAGTCGATGCCGATGGCCGT
>JAXHVI010000229.1:0-5021 GCA_034189195.1 Thermodesulfobacteriota bacterium
CACGGGGAGAACATTTCAGGGCGGCGGCGGAAAAACCGAAGATGGCAACCCATTGATCACGAAAAGCGGCGACATGGAACCGATGTTCAGAATTATTTTCAATAATTTGATAATACGTCACTTACAGGATAAAATAAATTCCTACTGGAAAGAAAACAAATAAATGTTGACAAGGATGGTTCATGTGAATAGTATGAACTGACATGTCAGTTTTTGCCGGAAATGACCGGTTTATATCCCGGAATGGCGGTATGTCCGGAAACTTTCTTCAATCATACAGGACCCTGGAGGCGACACATGATTAATTTTTCGATGTCAAAACAGCAGCAGATGGTCAAAAAGGAGGTCGCGAAGTTAGTTAAAGACATTGTGGCCGACAACGCCCATGACATGGATGAAAGCGGCCAGATTCCGGCCGACGCCATTGACAAGGCATGGGGGCTGGGAGCTTCCATCTCCATGGTGCCCGAGGAGTACGGCGGATACGGCATGGCCGACTCTCCCCTGGAGACCGCCCTGGTGCTGGAGGAACTGGCTTTTGGCGACATGGCTTTTGCCGTGGCGGTCACTGCTCCTTCCCTGTTTATCACGCCGGTGGCCAAGATGGGCACCGAGGACCAGAAGAAAAAATACCTGCCCCTGTTCTGCAAAGAAGCGTATGCCGCCTGCACCATGGCGTTAAACGAACCCCGGTTCGGGTTTGACGCCGTGGACCTGAAGACCACGGCCGAGAAAAAGGGCGGAGCCTATGTGTTAAACGGCGAAAAATGTTTTGTGCCCATGGGTGCCAAAGCCTCTCATATGCTGGCGGCGGCCAACCTGGACGGCAAAAGCCAGTTGTTTATCGTGGATACGAAAAATCCGGGCGTCAAAATGGGAGACCGGGAAAAGACCCTGGGCATGTACGCCCTTGAAATGAACCGGGTGGTTTTTGAAAACTGCGAAGTGCCGGCTGAAGACCGGCTGGGCGGTGAGGAAGGGTGTGATTTTGACGCTTTCCTTCAGCGCTCCCGGGTCGGCATGGCCGCCATGGCCGCAGGCGTGACCAACGCATCCTACCTGTTCGCACGGGAGTATGCCAAGACCCGCGTGCAGTTTGGTGAGCCCATTGCCTACCGGCAGTCCGTGGCCTTCATGCTGGCGGAGATGGCCTACGAGGTGGACGCCATTCGGTTGATGGCGTGGAAGGCGGCGTCGGCCCTTGAGGCCGGCAAAAACGCGAAACGGGAAGCCTACCTGGCCAAGATGTACGCCGGTGAAATGGCCATGAAGATATGCGACTACGGCGTTCAGCTGATGGGGGGCCACGGCTACATCCGTGAATACCCGGTGGAGCGCTATTACAGAAATGCAAGAGGTTTTGCCAACCTTGAAGCCATGGCCACCGTCTAGGGTGTCTGGCATTCAACAATGAAACGATATCGATTTTAACAGGTAAGGAGAGACCCATGTTAGATCTTGAATACTCAGAAAAACTGGAAAAAGTCCGCACGAGCATGAATGCCCTGTCCAAATCCATGCTGCGCCCCATTGCACGAAAATATGATGAAGCCGAGCATGAATATCCCAAGGAGCTGGATGTGTTTCGGGGCCTGTCTGTGATGGGCGGCAAAAAGAAGAAAAAGGACGGTGATACCGACAAGAAAAAAGAAAAGGTGGCCAGTGACACCGGCACCAACCTGGGCACCATTGTGACGGTTGAGGAGATGTGCTGGGGCGACGTGGGCCTGCTGCTGTCCATTCCCAATGCCGGCCTGGGCAACGCGGCCATTTCCGCGGTGGCCACCGAGGAGCAGCTGGAGAAGTTCGGCGGCAAGTGGGCCGCCATGGCCATCACCGAACCTGAATCAGGCTCCGACTCCGGATCCATTTCCACCACCGCGGTGCTGGACGGGGACGAGTGGGTGTTAAACGGCGAAAAAATATTTGTTACCTGCGCTGACCGGTGCGATGCCGTTGTGGTGTGGGCCACGGTGGACAAGGAAGCCGGCAAGGCGGGCATCAAGTCCTTTATCGTGGAAAAGGGCACTCCCGGCTTCAAGCTGGAGCACCTGGAATACAAAATGGGCATCCGTGCCTCTGATACCGGTACTTTTGTGCTAAAAGACTGCCGCATTCCCAAGGAGAACCTGCTGGGCAGTTCAGAGGTGAAAAAGACAGAAGGCTTCAAGGGCGTCATGAAGACTTTTGACAACACCCGGCCCATGGTGGCGGCCATGGCCAACGGCGTGGCCCGGGCGGCGGTGGACTTTACCCGGGAAAAGCTGGAAGAGGCCGGATATAGTCTGGATTACCAAAAGAATCCGGGCAACCTGTCCGCGGTGGAAAAGGATTTTTACTGGATGGAAGCCCACCTGGACGCCATGCGTCTGCTGACCCTGCGGGCCGCCTGGATGGCCGACAACGAGCAGTTCAACAACCTGGAGGCCTCCATGTCCAAGGCCAAGGCCGGCCGGTACGGCACCCTGATCACCCAGAAGTGCTGCGAACTCATGGGGCCGCTGGGCTATTCCCGGGAGTACCTGGCGGAAAAGTGGATGCGCGACAGCAAAATTCTGGATATTTTCGAGGGCACCGGCCAGATTCAGCACCTGATTATCGCAAGAAATATATTGAATTTGTCCAGCAAAGAGCTTAAATAAAAAGGTTGTTATTCATTATCTACAGCGAAACAGGCTGCGTGCAAGCTCTTTCAACATAAGGACTAATTTTTCAAGGAGGTTTTTCAATGAAGCTGGAAGACATTAAAAAAATTGCGGTTATCGGATCCGGCGCCATGGGTCACGGTATTGCCCAGGTATGCATCATGGCCGGCTACACAGTGGTGATGGTGGATGTGAAGCAGGAGTTTCTGGACAACGGCATGAAGAAGGTCAAGGAGAGCATGGACTTTCTGGTGGGCAAGGGCAAGCTCTCGGCCGAGGACAAGGACCGCATGATGGGTCAGCTCTCCACCTCCCTGGACAACAAGGCGGCGGTGGCTGATGTTCAGGTGGTGATCGAGGCCGTGCCCGAGATCATGGACCTGAAAAAGAAGGTGTTTGCCGAGGTGTCTTCCGCTGCCCCGGCCGAGGCCCTGCTGGCCTCCAACACCTCCACCATGAGCATCACCGAGATCGCCACCGCGGTGACCAAGCCCGAGCGGTTTCTGGGCATGCATTTTTTCAACCCGGTCAACAGAATGAAGCTGGTGGAGGTGATTTTCGGCCAGAAGACCTCTGCGGAAAACGTGGACCTGCTGTGCGAACTGTCCAGGAAAATCGGAAAGATTCCGATCAAGGTGCTCAAGGACTCCCCGGGTTTTATCGTCAACCGCATCGGCGCGCCCAACCAGGCCCTGATCAGCGCCATTCTGGACGAGGGCAAGATCAAACCCGACGAGATCGACGCCATCATGAAGCAGATGGGCATGCCCATGGGCCCCTTTGAGCTGGCCGACTACGTGGGCATTGACGTGTTCTATCACACCCTGAAATACTACTCCGAGACCCTTTCCAAGGATTTCACACCGGGCAAGACCCTTCAGGCCCTGCTGGACAAGGGCGACCTTGGCATGAAGACCGGCAAGGGCATCTACGAGTGGGAGGGCGGCAAGGCCAAGATCGACACATCCAAGACCTCCACCGAGATCACGCCCATGGATTTCCTGGCCATTCAGGTCAACGAGGCGGTGCGGGTATACAAGGAAGGCATTGCCGAGTCAGTTGAAGACATTGACCAGGGCATGGTCCACGGCATGCGGGCCTTTGCCGGCCCCTTTGCCCTGGCCGCGGGCACCGATCCCAAGCAGCTGACCGATACCCTCAACAAGTTGCATGCCAAGTATGGTCTGGACATTTTCAAGCCCGAGCCTGAAATTCAGGACGGTTCCTTCAAGACCATGGGAAAATAATCCGGTATCAAGGCAAAAGGATATTTTTCAGCGGGAAAGCGTGCATGCCATGCTTTCCCGCTTTTTTTTCGCGGGACAGGAACCCTCCTTCAATTCACCGCAAAGACGCAAAGAGAAAGCGCCTTTCGGATGAATTCAATTAAGCGCAAGACGCAAAGAGAACGTGATTTTGAATCGTTCCCGCATTTGCTTGAAAATTGTGTTTTCCGGTTGTATCGTGGATGACAAAACGTGGCATGGCAAAATGCCACGGACAATTTGCCGGATCAATAAAAGAGGTGCTGATGAATACCTACAAAGTGAAGTTTCTGCCCCACGAGCGGGTGGTTGAGGTGGCTGAAGGCGATAACCTGATCAAGGCGGCCATGGAGGCGGGCGTGCATATTAATGCCTCCTGCGGCGGCGAAGGGGTGTGCGGCAAATGCCGGGTGGTTATAGAGTCGGGATCGGTGGAAGGCGGGCTTTCGGAAAAACTGGCCAAGGAAGATATCGACGCCGGGGTCCGGCTGGCCTGCCGGTCAAAGGTGGTCGAAGACCTGACGGTGCGCATTCCCGTGGAATCGTCCATGTCCGACAAGAGCGCCCTGGACATTCAGCGGGTGCCGCGCAAGACCGCCCGCATCATGCAGATGGATTTCGAACAGTTAAAAGACCAGGGCCTGTTTGTGCCGCCCGTGGAAAAGAAGTACCTGGAGCTGCCCCCCCCGGACGCCGGGGAAAATGTGCCGGACGTGACCCGGCTGGTGAACGTGCTGCGCCTGAAACACGACGAGCACCGGCTGGAGTTTCTGTTGCCTGTTATTCGCCTGATTCCCGATGTGATCCGGGAACAGGACTTTAAAGTCACGGTCACCCTTGTGCGGCCCGTGCGGGAAGACGGGGGCAAGACCCAGGTCATCAATATTCAGGCCGGCGATACCACGGCCATGAACTACGCCATTGCCGTGGACATCGGCACCACAACGGTCTATGGCGAGATTATCGACCTGGGCTCCGGTGAGATTCTGGCCAGGGAAGGCGACTTTAACGCCCAGATCAGCTTTGGTGAGGACATCATCACCCGCATCGTGCACGCGGAAAAGCCGGGGGGCTTGAAAAAGCTTCACGACCTGGTGACCGGCACCATCAA
>JAXHVI010000229.1:5121-15827 GCA_034189195.1 Thermodesulfobacteriota bacterium
GGACAATATCTACGAATACGTGGTGGTGTGGAAGGAGAGCACCGGCATCGACCGGGATATTGTGCTCACCGAGATCGATATCGACAACCTGATCCGGGCCAAGGGCGCCATCTACAGCGGGAGTCAGACCCTGCTCGACGAGGTGGGCCTGGGTATTGACCAGATTTCGCGCATCGTGCTCTCCGGCGGGTTCGGCAGCTACATCGATTTGGAAAAAGCCATGACCATCGGCCTGTTGCCGGAAATCGAGCCGGAAAAGGTCACCTTTATCGGTAACGGCTCCCTGATGGGGGCCCGCATGAGCGCCCTGACCAACCGCATTCGCAGGGACGTGGGCCAGGTGGTGCAGAAGATGACCAACTTCGAGCTCTCCGAAACCAACTCCTACATGGACCACTACATGGCGGCCCTGTTTCTGCCCCACACCGACATCAACCTGTTTCCCAAACTGCGCGACCGCATGAAGGCCCGGCGGGAAGCGGCTGGTTAAGGGAGAATGGCTGAAAAGCGCCTTGTGGGGTCTGAATAATTGGATGCGTTGTGTTTATGCAGGGGCGGCCTTTTGCGGCCACCCACCGATAGACACGTAGAGCGCATTCATTTAAAAGCTTGGTCTGCTGCAACACATCTCAACCCATATTTTATTAAAGGAAAGCATGATTCGCGCCGGAACAGTATCAGAGATTGCACCGTCATCAGGGGAGTGGTTGGTTCTGGACATTGGCTTTGCCAATGAGTCATCTAGTTGCGGTCTGCTCATTAATGGCGGTCATCCGGTTGAGCTTCGGTTCAGTGAAGCGAAGGAAAAAATCTGTGGGTTTATCAGCACCAGCGCAGCCCCGGTCAATTTATTGATTGAGGCACCGCTTTCCGTTGCATTCGACAGAAAAGGGAATCCCAAAGGCCGGGCGATAGAAAAAAGAGATGGTAAAACCCGCTATTGGTATGTCGGTCTGGGTTGTACCGTAATGGTGGCCACTTTTTATCTATTAGAAGCCATTGTGGCAGGACGCCCCTCTTCAGATGTCCGACTATTTGAAGGCTTCGTTTCATTTAAAATAAAGGGCGTTAAGAGCAATCACGCGAGAGATGTTGAACTTCTTTGGGAAGTGGTAAGGGACCGAACCGCCTATCCCGGTGCCATCGTGGAAGCGAATGCGCTTAAAATGACGGAATCGGATACATTACAGAGTGCCTTCTTAGTCGCAGGAATTAATGCTGGCATACCGCCAATAATCATGCAGAACACATGAAGATATTAATAGAGATTGCATGATCGAAAAACGTTTTGACATACCTTTTATCGCCGACCTGGCCCTGCGGGAGAAGCAGATTCAGCAGAACTACCGGCCCATTATTGCCGTGCATAAATGGTTTGCCCGGCGCCCGGGAACCCTGTTTCGGGGTCTTCTACTCTCCGAGTTTGTCGATTCGCCGCTTCGGGATGTGTTTTACAGGGCCAGCGACCTGGACGGCAAACATGTGGCCGACCCCTTCATGGGAGGGGGCATTCCGGTGCTGGAGGCCAACCGACTGGGGTGTGATGTGACCGGGTTCGACATCAACCCCATGTCCTACTGGATCGTCAAACAGGAGATCGAGCACCTGGATCTGAAAGCTTATGAACGGGCTGCGGCCGTCCTTTGTCAAACCCTGGAAAAGGAGATCGGCCCGTTTTACCGGACCCGGTGCGAAGTGTGCGGTTCCGCTGATGCTCATGTGAAATATTTTCTCTGGGTCAAGACTCTTCCGTGCCAAGGATGCGGAAAAACTGTAGACCTGTTTCCCGGCTATCTTGTTTCCGCTGATGCCCGGCACCCTTTAAATGTGTTTGTGTGCCCGGTGTGCGGGAACCTGACAGAAACAAAGAGCCGGACCTCGCCGGGGAATTGCGGCTCCTGTTCCGCCGCGTTGACCATGGCCGGCCCTGCCGGGCGAAACCGGTGCAAGTGTCCGGCCTGCGGGGTGGACAACACCTATCCCGATGCAGCCGCAGGCCCGCCGGATCATCGCCTGTTTGCCATTGAATATCACTGCCCTGCCTGCAAGCCTTCCCATGCGGGCCGGTTTTTTAAAAAGCCGGATGCACGGGACCTGGCCGGGATGGGGACAGTTGAATCCCGATGGAAAAAAATGCGACCCCGGTATGTGCCTACGGATCCGATTCCGGGCGGCGACGAAACCGACAGGCTGCACCGGTGGGGATACCGGTTTTACCGTCAGATGTTCAACAGCCGCCAGCTTCTGGGCCTGGAACTGTCGGCCCGCATTATTGCGGGCATCGAAGCAGAGCGGGTTCGAAACGCTTTGGCCACCAACCTTTCCGACCTGCTGCGGTATCAGAATATGCTGTGCCGGTATGACACACGGGCCTTAAAATCGCTGGACATTTTTTCGGTACACGGCTTTCCCGTGGGGCTGATTCAATGTGAATCCAATTTTTTAGGGATTCGGTCGCAAGGCCGCACCGTGTGCGTCGGCAGTGGAGGGTGGGCCAACATCATTGAAAAATTTAAAAAAGCCAAAGCCTATTGCGACCACCCCTTTGAGATTCGTCACCAGGGCCGGGCAAAAAAAGTGGTGCCCATTGCCGGTGAATGGATCGGGGACAGGAGAAACGGTCATGACGGCCCACCGGAAAGAAAGGTCGATCTGTCCTGCCGGGACGCGGCCGCAGCCGCCTTGCCCGGCGGAACATTGGATGCCGTGCTTACAGACCCGCCCTATTTCGGCAATGTGCAGTATGCCGAACTGATGGATTTCTGTTACACCTGGTTGCGCCGGCTGGCAGGCTCCACGGTGGCGCCCTTTGATACGGTATCCACCAGAAATCCCCATGAGCTGACCGGCAACCTGGACATGGGCCGGGACCTGGCTCATTTCACCGAGGGGCTTTCAGCAGTGTTCCGCCGAATGGCAACGGCTTTAAAGCCGGGAGCCCCGCTGGTGTTCACCTATCATCACAACACCATTGAGGCATATTATCCCGTGGCCGTGGCCATGCTGGACGCAGGTCTGACCTGCTCGGCGTCACTGCCCTGCCCGGCGGAGATGGGGGCCTCTATTCATATCAACGGAACCGGCTCTTCCATCATCGACACGGTGTTTGTCTGTCGGGCCACCGGCGTCATGCAGCGCAAATGGCTGGCCGATTCAATCGGCGGGGTCGCGAAAATCGTTGAAGCGGATCTGGCTCTGCTGCGGGCCGGCAAAGTGAACCCCACTCCCGGCGATACCCGGTGCATCACTTATGGCCACCTGATTCGGCTGGCTGTGTGGTCGTTGCGAACCGATTGGAATCAAGATGCCCCTGCGGCCCTGCGTATCGCAAAGGTGGCAAGCTGGTTCGTACATTTTGGCGGCTGGCCCGATGTGAAAAAATACATGGGTCACGACAGAAAAGCAATCATGCGGGAAGTTCCTTTGCTCGCGATTTCAGAAACCAGCGCGGAATATGGAGCCGAATATGCCGAAATACCCTTTTGAAGCCTCTGTGGAAGAGATTTTTCAGAACACGGACAGCTATGTGGATGCGGTTTTTTCCTGTCTGGAATCTGAGTTTCTGATCATGCCCAAAGGCGCCGGTTTTGTGGAATACCCGGTTTTTGAGCAGGGATATGAAGCACTGAAGGGGGCCACTGAGAATTTTACGCAATTCAAAACAGCCCGTCTTTTTTCGCTGGCGGTTGCCGAACCCATTGTAATTGTTGTGTTGCGAGCCATGCTCGGTTTTACCCCGCCGGAGTGGGCGTACGTGGCCACGCAGAAAACCGATGTAGCGGTCACTCAGGGGTTTGTGCGCTCTCTGGATCGAAAAGTGAGAATGGCGCCTCAGGTAGCCCTGAAGGCAACCGGCGTCACAAAGGAGCGGCTTGAGGCCCTGCTTCAGACGGCAGGCCGGTTGTTGTCAAAAAGCGTTCCCCGAGTGGGGGAAGAGCAGTTACACCGCCTGGACAAGGCCGACACCCGGCAGGGGATCAATAGCCTTCAAAGAATGGCGAACATGGGGGCGCCTTATGCCATGTTGCTTTACGAACGGTTTCTCGGCAGGCCCTTTGCCGGACACCGGGACTCGGTCAGTGATCTGATCGGAGACAGCCTGGAGTCTGCTATTGAAGATGTGCTGACAAAGGCCGGCATCAGTTTTCGCAAGACCAAGCGGGCTGAGCGTATCGAGGGATTTGATCAGACCCCGGATTTTATTGTTCCAAGCGAATTTAATCCCCAGATTATCATAGAAGCCAAGATCACCGAGGACGACGGCACGGCCAGGGACAAGGTGACCCGCATTCAGCACCTGGGAGAATTGAGTCTTGCCGGCCGGACGTTGAACAATCCGAAATATGAAGTGATTGCATGTATCGGGGGCCGGGGATTCGGCGTACGGCGGGAAGACATGAAAAAGATGATTCTGGCGACCCGGGGCAAGGTGTTTACCGCAAAAACGCTGGATCGGCTTGTGGACAGCACCCGGCTGAAGACGTTTCAAACAAGAAAAGGATAACAGCTCGAAAGCAGACCCATGACCCATCTTTTTTTAAGTCTCTGGATCAAGCTCTTTTTCGTGTTCACCCCGTTTTTCGGGCTTTCCATGTTTCTCAGCCTGACGGAAGGATACGACGAACCCCGCCGGCGCCGGGTGGCCCTGACCGTGTCCCTGGCTGTTGCGGTGCTGTGCCTGTTGCTGTTTTTCGGGGGCCGGCAGATCTTTTCGCTGTTCGGCATCACCCTTGACGCGTTCCGGATCGGGGCCGGGGCGCTTCTGTTTCTGTCCGGGGTGGGGCTGGTTCAGGGAAAGCCGGTAAACGCCGGTGTTGCCTCCGGCAGCGAGCTGGCGGTGGTGCCCCTGGCCATGCCCATCATCGTGGGGCCGGCCACCATCGGCATTCTGATGGTCATGGGCGCGGAACTGGAAGGTGTCAGGGAGAAAATGGCCGGCTGCATGGCCCTGCTTGCCGCCGTGGCCTGCATTACCGTGGTGCTGCTGATGGGGTCATTTATTTACCGCCGCCTGGGGGCCATGGGCATCGGCATTCTCAGCCGCCTGACCGGCCTGGTGCTGGCCGCCCTGTCCGCGCAGATGATCATGACGGGCATTCAGGCCTTTTTCTGCCCGCATCCATAAGGACGGGCGATTTTTTCCGTGGAAACCGGGATAAACAACGAAAAACCCGGCCAAAGGGCATACGCATGAGCAGCACTTTGAAACTGGTGATCGGGCTGGCGATACTCTTGATATGGATGGGTGTTCCGTGTGGTCGGGCCGTTGCCGGCAGCGACCATGAAGACGGGCACCGGGAGAAGACGGAGTCTCATTACCGGCACAAGGAGGGCGAGCACAGGGAACACGGGCTGAAGCCGGTGGATAACCCGGTATATCTGGAAACGTGCGGTGCCTGCCACTTTGCCTACCAGCCGGAACTGCTGCCCGCGGCTTCGTGGGAAAAAATTCTGTCCGGCTTGAATGATCATTTCGGCGAGGCGGTGGCCCTGGAGGAGGATGTCAGGCAGGCCGTGGGAGCATACCTGAGGTCACACAGCGCGGAAACCAGCTCGGCGGAAATCGCCGGTAAAATCATGGATAGCCTGGAAGGCCAGATTCCGACGCGGATTACGGATGTCTTTTTTATTCAGAAAAAGCATCACGGGATTCCGGGGGATGTTTTTAAGCGGGCGTCAGTCGGAACTTTTTCAAACTGCGCGGCCTGCCACACAACCGCGGCCGGCGGCGTTTACGATGAGGATGATGTGCGTATTCCCCGCTGAGCCGGTTATTTCACTGGCAGTTTATGTCAACCCATAAAATACGGTAGAAAAGCTCAAGCAGGCGATCAACGAGATCGCGCCAACGAAATAAGCGCTTGACTATTCGTGTGAATATTTCATAAAATAGCACGACCGTCGATTCGAAGAACAATAACAATGCGAGGAGGGCTTGCCTGTGATACCCAAATTTACGAAAATCCTTTTTCCCACCGACCTTTCCGAACATGCCCGCTATGCGTTCAAATACGCGGCCAGCGTGGCGGCCCTGTACAGGGCCGGGATCGTTATTCTTCATGTACTGGATGATGATACGCCGGACAACACCCGCAACATGCTGGCCGTGTTCCTGGGCAGCGAAAAAATGCGGGAGCTTGAGCAGAGGCAGGAGGAACACGCCAGAAACGCCAGGGACATTCTGGTCGGCAAGCGTCAGGAGGCCGATATTGTAAAAGAGGCCTTAAGCCTGTTTTACGAGGATTTAAAACCCCGGGATTCCGCAGTGGACACCTACCCGGAGATTCTTGTCAAAAAAGGCGACACCGTGGACGAGATCGTCTTGGCGACCCTGGAATACAAATGCGACCTGATCGTCATGGGCCACGGCAAATACAATGCCCTTTCCGAAGCGGTCATCGGTTCCACCACCAAAAGTATTTTGCGCAAAATGCAGGTGCCTGTCCTGGTGATTCCCATGCCCAAAAAAAATTAGCTCAAGACTGTCTGTGTGTTGAAACAGGGTCGCCGGCTGCCCGGGCGGTCGCCCGTCATTCCGATCAACCGGTTCTGATACACCCGGAAAATCCATGGAATATGCCATCACGATCAAGATCGGCCGCCGGCTTCTGCTGTTTCTGGGCGGCCTGGTGGTGGTGGGCGTGGCCGGCACGGTCTGCCTGTTTCTTGTTTTTGATCCCCTGCACAACATCCAGTTGCGGGTGAATCTTCAACAGCAGCAGATCAAGGCCCGCATGGCCGCCTCCTTTCCCGTGACCGCGGACATCGACCAGATGCTTCGCGTTCCCCTGAAGGCCGACATTCCCGTGAGCGTTCCCTTCAGTCAGGATTTGTCCGTCCCTCTGCACAAGACCTTTGACGTGCCGGTGGAGATCAACACCACCATTCCGGTCTACATGACGGTGCCCTTCAAGTCCGACATCCCCATTGATACGCAGGTTTTTCTGGAGACCGAGGTCCGCACGTCGGTGCTGGGCGTACCGCTGACCGTGCCCATCAAGGGATATGTGCCGGTGCGTGCCACCATTCCGGTGGACCAGACGGTTACGGTAAAAGAGGATTTTCAACTGGCGCTGCGCACGCCGGTAACAGTGGATATTCAGGACACCTTCACCATCCCCATCACCACCCGGTTTACCACGACGGTTCCTGTGGAAACCCAGCTTGCGATTCCTTTTCAGGATACGATTCAGGCAAACGTCGCCCTGGAAGGGGCCGTTGCCGACCAGATCCCCAACCTTTATATTCTGGACAACGCCATCGACATCGGCCTGGGCCGGTTCAGGCTGGTATGGAAAAAGGACCGGTAACCCGGATCAGTCCAGCTCGTCTTTGACCAGGGCCTGCGGATTTTTCAGCGACTTTGCGGGGGTGGTGACCAGCTCCCGGTTGATGGCCCATGCCGGCAGGTTGCCGCCGGGGTCCGTGTGAAGGACCAGGGCCGGTTCACACAGGTGGTCACCCTTGAAGTTCAACAGGTATTGCTGAAACAGGCCGGGCAGCCGCACCAGCCCCGGTTTTTCCGGTTTCATCCACTGGGGAGTGGCCGGCACATCCAGCAGCAGACGGCCGATCTGCTCCATGCTCAACCACGGCCGCGGCCTTGCACATCTTGACTTCCGACCCCTCCACCGGACGGGAGCAGGTGGGAATCCCGTCGATTTAGCCTTCAAGCTGCCATGTCGTTTCCCCGGCTCCATGGGTCTCCATGTCCAAATAAAGGCCTGTGACAATAAATGCCTGTGACAAAAATTTACAAAAAAACTGACAAAATCTTGACAATCTCCATTAAACGTAGTGTAGTGCTCGTGTTCCGGTTTAGTTTGTACATCTGTATCTATAAACTACGTTCGCCATTCTGCGGCCTTGTGAAAAGCCCTTTTCGGCTCGCGCAGGTGTAAAGGTTTCTGTAAATAAAGATGTCCCTTGTCATTGATCGTCCGGCGGCAGCCGCCGGTTTTGATGTTTGCGTGACCGGTTCCGGTTGCCGGAACCTTAAGAGAAACATCTTATCAAGCAAAGGAGGTTGGACATGGGAAGTGTTTTGCATCTGCTGTTTTCGCGGCGTGTTTTTCTTGGCTTTTTCCTGGCGTTTTTTTCCCTTGCCGGTATGGTTTCGTCCGTCTGCGCGGCAACGCTCACCAAGGAGGATGCCCGCGCCGTACTGTATGAAAGCACCCAGGCCCTGCTTTCCGGAAGCCCCTTTACGCCGGCCCTGGAGCAGAAGCAGCAGGCGTTGCGGGAGACCCTGCAGTCCGGCGCCATCAAGCGGGCCGAACTGGCCGCCATGCTGGAGGAGAGCATTGTCCCCATCCTCGAAAAACACCGCACGTCGCGCTATATCCTGAAAGATCTTCCGGCAAAGTTTGACAGGCTGCTGGCGCCCTACATGGAGTGGGAGGAGGTGAAGGCCGTTTTTTGGAAGGCCTGCGCCGCCCTGATTCCGGACGGCCAGCAGATGATGCTCAAGATCGGCACCCTGGCCCCTTCGGGCACGCCCTGGATCAACATTCCCGAAACCATGCTGGTGCCCCAGATGGCAAAGCTTTCCAACAACAAGGTGGTAATCAAGATTTACACCGGCGGTGTCATGGGGGAAGACACCGACATCTTAAGAAAGATGGATATCGGTCAGCTGGAGGGGTGCGGCTGCACGGCCCTGGGCATTCTGGCCGCATCTCCGGAAACCGCTGTTCTGCTTCTGCCGGGGCTGTTCAACAACTATGATGAGATCGATTATATCTATGAAAAGTTTCGAAAGCGACTGGACAGCGCCTTTGAAGAAAGGGGATATATTCTGGCGGCCCTGATCGACACTGGGTTTTTCCACGTGTATACAAAAAACAAGATAACCGGCCTGGCGGACCTGAAAAAGCAGAAGATGCTGACCTGGTTCGGTATCGTGGAGACCACGCTTTTCCAGGAGCTGGGCATTAATGCCACACCCGTGGCCGTGCCCGAGGTGGTGTCGTCTTTAAGCACGGGACTGGCCGATGCCTGTCTGGCCCCTTCCACATGGATGCTGGGCATGCAGGCCTACCAGTATGTCAATTATTACACGACGCCGGCCTTTCTTTTTTCACCGGCGGCCGTGGTTGTCAGCGCCCAGACCGTGGACCGGTTCCGCAAACAGTTCGGCATGTCCGCGCTTTTTGCCGCCAATATTACGGAGCTGCTTGTTTATGAGGTCTCCACACTGGAAACCGTTTGGCGCAGGCAGATTCGCGACTACGAGGCCAAAACCCTGAAGGCCTTTGAGGCCAAGTGCGGCATGAAGCCGGTGGCTCTTTCCCAGGCGGACCGGCAGACCCTGGAAACGGCCGCCAAGGGGGTAAAAGCCATGCTGGCGGGCAAGGCGTTTCCGGAAGACCTCATGAACGAGATAGTCACGGCCCTTGAGAATTACCGGGCCGGGCGGGGTCGCTGAAAGCACGGCCGCCGGGGGGCGGCTTCGTGAAGACGGATCCGCCAAAAAAAATTGTTGACAGCACCGGCAAAGACTCATATGTAATTATGATTATAAAGCTTAAAGTTTAACGTTTCGGTTTGAAATAAATATTTTTGCAATAAAACACAATCCGTTATACCCGGTAAATGAGACTGACCTGTCCGTGTTTTTTTTCGTAATAGCATGCGGTATGTTGAAAGGGTGTTGGGCTGGAGGGTGCCGGGGCTCCGTGCTCCCGGACGTACGCATTTTTAACACCATTTAAGATAAAGGAAAAAGACATGGCTTTTTTAAAACACAAAACGGTGTATCTGTCTGCTGTTGCCGTTATTTGCGTAACGATGTCCGGCTGCATGTCCATGATGCGAACAGGGATCAGTATCGCGCACCCGGCCCTGGAAAATATAGAGGCGTCCCTGTTTCAGCAGAGCAACCTGGATCTGACCGAAAAGGGCCTGCCAGGCACCATCATGCTGCTGGAGGGCCTGCTTGAAACCACTCCTCATGATATGCTGCTTCAGGTCATGGCGGTCAAGGCCTATACCGGGCTGGGCATGCTGGTGGAAGACGAATCCCCGGAAGAAGCCACGGCTCTTTACGCCCGGGGCACGGAGTGGGGTATCGCGGCCTTGAGGCAGCACGACGGCTTCCGAAAGGCATTTGAGGATGGAACGCCGATCAGCCAGGCGGTCCGGGAGATCAACAGCAAGAAGTTTGTGCCGGCCCTTTTGTGGACCTCGGCCAGCATGGGATCCAACATTCTGCTGAACACTGACGACCCGATGATCGTTATTGACCTGGCCGCGGTCAACGCCATGGCCGACCAGGCCGTTTCCATCGATCCGGGGTATTTTTACGGCTTTGCCCACATGTTCGTCGGCACGGTCAACAGCATGCTGCCTGCGGCATTCGGCGGCGACAAGGAAAAGGCACTGAAGGCGTTTGAAGCCATCTCTGCCTTGAACAACGGCAAGTTTCTTCTTTCCAAGGTGTTTTACGCCCGGTTCTACCTGACCGACGACAAGCTCATCAATCAGACATTGAACGGCGTGCTGGAGGCCCCGGACGGCCTGATTCCCGAGATTGAACTGATGAACCAGATCGCCAAGGCGAAAGCCGGTTACTATCTTAACCAATAGCATAAGGACATTGGGTTGATGAAGATTCTGTGTAAAATTGAGAAAATCATCTACAACATCGAGCTGACCGCCGTCGTGCTGTTGCTGCTTTCGCTGTCGGTGTTTGCCTTCAGCCAGGT
>JAXHVI010000023.1:0-4300 GCA_034189195.1 Thermodesulfobacteriota bacterium
TCTGCGAGTTATGCTTCCCTCTCGCGACAACAGCCTCAAGCTCCTCTCGCTCGTCAGATGTCAGCGATAACCGATACTTAATCTTTGGCATATTCCACCTCCTTTTTGGGAGGTTAGTATGTCATAATTTATATAACAAATCAAGTGTGACATGACACTAGGCTTTTTCCAGAACCACGGCGCACACTTTATACTCCGGTATCTTGGACACCGGGTCCAGGGCCGCGTGGGTCAGCTCGTTGGCCGCAGACTCGGCAAAGTGGAAGGGGATAAAGACCGTGCCGGCCACTCCCTTTTCCGACACCGCTGCCTTGGCCTTGATCTTTCCCCGGCGGGAGGCAATGGTCACCATGCTGCCGTCTTCAATGCCGTAGCGGCCCGCGTCTTCGGCGGAGATCTCCACGAAATTTTCCGGGGCCCGCTCGTTTAGCCCTTCGCTTTTCCGGGTCATGGTGCCGGTGTGATAGTGGTAAATGATCCGGCCCGTGGTCAGGTAAAGCGGATAGGCGTCGTCGATTCTCTCGGCCGGCGGGATGTAATCAATAGCGTGGAACTTGCCCTTGCCGATGGGAAACTGCACCGTGTGCAGCACCGGCGTACCCGGATGGTCCGGGGTCGGGCAGGGCCAGTGCAGGCCCACCCGGTCGATCCGCTCGTAGGTGATGCCGCCGTAGGACGGCGTCAGCTTCGCGATCTCGGCCATGATCTGTTCGGCGCTGTCATATCCCATGGGAAAGCCCATGGCCGTGGATATGGCCGCCGTGATCCGCCAGTCGTCCCGGGCCTGGCCCGGCGGCTCCACCGCCTTGCGCACCCGCTGGACCCGGCGTTCGGTGTTGGAAAAGGTCCCCTCTTTTTCCGCAAAACAGGTGGAAGGCAGCACCACGTCGGCCAGTTGGGCGGTCTCGGTCATGAAAATATCCTGGACCACCATGAAATCCAGGGATTCAAGCCCCTTTTTCACATGATGAAGGTCCGGGTCCGATACCATGGGGTTTTCCCCCACGATATACAGGGCCTTGATGGTTCCCTCAATGGCGCCGGGCACCATCTCGGTGACGGTGCGGCCGGGCTTGTCCGGTATGCCGGTCACGCCCCAGGCGTCTTCCAGTTTTTTTCTGGCCTCTTCGCTGGTCACGGGCTGGTAGCCGGTGAACACGTTGGGCAGGCCGCCCATGTCGCAGGCCCCCTGCACGTTGTTCTGGCCCCGCAGCGGGTTCACCCCGCCGCCCTCGATGCCCAGGTGGCCGCAGAGCATGGCCAGGTTGGCCAGGGACTTGACGTTGTCCGTGCCGGTGGTGTGCTGGGTGATGCCCATACAGTAGATGATGCTGCCCGCTTTGGCTTTGGCGTACAGGCGGGCGATCTCAACAATATCGGCGGCGGCAATGCCGGTGATGCTTTCCACGAACGCGGGGTCAAACTTTTCGACCATGGCTTTGAGGTCTTCAAACCCGGCGGTGCGCTTGGAGACAAACGCCTTGTCGTAAAGGTCTTCCTTGATGATCACGTGCATCAGGCCGTTGATCCAGGCCACGTCCGTGCCCAGGTTCTGGCGGACCCACTTACAGGCAAAATTGGTGAGCCTGATCCTGCGCGGGTCTATCACGACCAGTTTGGCGCCCCGCTTTTCCACGGCCCTTTTTACAAAGGTGGAAAGCACGGGGTGGTTTTCCGTGGTGTTGGTGCCCGTGGCGATAATCACGTCGGCCTTTTCCAGGTCACCGATGGTGTTTGTCATTGCGCCACTTCCGAATGCTGCGGCCAGACCGGCCACGGTGGAGCTGTGTCAGAGACGGGCGCAATGGTCTATATTGTTGGTTTTCAGCGCCCCCCTTGCAAACTTGTGCACCGCGTAGTTGTCTTCATTGGTCACCCGGGCCGAGGTAAACACGCCGATGCTGTCCGGCCCGTGGGCATCCTTGATGGCGGACAGGCGCTTTGCCACCAGGCCGATGGCCTCCTCCCAGGAGGCTTCACGGAACTTGCCGTCTTCCTTGATCAGGGGGGTGGTCAGCCGCTCCGGGGAACCGATAAAGGCAAACCCGAACCGGCCCTTGACGCAGAGGCTGCCGTGGTTGGGCGGCGCGTCCACGCCGGTCACCTTCACCACTTTGCCGTCTTTGACATGCAGGTATATCTGGCAGCCGACACCGCAGTAGCTGCACGTGGTGCGGACCTTTTTCGTGTCCCAGGCACGGCCCTCAAACCGGGCGTCCTTTTCCACCAGGGCGCCCACCGGGCAGGCCTGAACGCACTCGCCGCAGAACACGCACTCCGAATCCTTTAAGGGCTTATCGTCCCCGGCCACGATCTTGAGAATGCGGTCCGCGTCGTCCCGAAGGTAATCAATGGCCTTGTTCACCTGCACCTCGTTGCAGGCCTTCACGCACCGGCCGCACCGGATGCACCGGGAAAAATCACGGATGATAAAGGGGTTGGCCATCTCCATGGGGTAAGACACATCGTCACCCGCCGGCACGTCGCCGGTCACCTGGTAACGGTAGGCCAGATCCTGAAGGCGACAGTCGCCCCATGCCGGGCACAGGGCCTCGGCCTGATCGTCGGCCTGGACCGCCATCTGGAACCCGGTCCAGTCTTTTCCCGCCGTACCGCTCATGGCGCAGTTGTGGTTGCCCGACGCCAGCATCTCCCGAATCGTTTCCCGCCGGGAGGCCACGACCCTGGCCGACTCGGTGCGCACCACCATGTTGTGGGCCGCCTCTTCGGTGCAGGCGGTGACCAGGTCGTCGGCGCCGTGCACCTCCACCACGCACACCCGGCAGGTGCCCGTGGGCGTGGTGCCCTTGAGGTGGCACAGGGTGGGAATGTCAATGCCGTTACGCTGGGCCACATCCAGAATCGTTTCCCCGTCGTTAAACGACAGTTCATGTCCGTTGATGACAATGATGTTTTTCATGCTGCCTTTTATCTCCTTGGCTGGTCAAAAACGATCTTCTTCGGTCCGCCGCCCGCGTTCAGAAAGACGGACCGGTTAAAAACGCAAACTTTCTTTTACAATATATATTGAACCCCTGTCAATTGCCGAGCGTGTTTTTGATGACGCCTGCCGGCACGGACCAACCCGGCACCATATCAGGTGAAAAGGTGCGTCATATGGCGCCAGCCAAGCACCCGGCCGGCTGTTCTGGTATAATTTTTATCCCCGCCATAGATTAAAACGCACTGCTCCGGGGGAATGCCGGACAGTTTTTTGAAATAGCCCAGGCCTTTAAAAAAGTCTTCAGCCAGCGTTTCCGCGGACTTGATCTCAACCGCCGTCAGGGACACACGGTTTTCAAGCAGCATGTCGATTTCATGACCGGTGCTGTCCCTCCAGAAAAAGGCGTTGGAACGGCTTCCGGCATGAAACCGCTGTTTGATGTATTCGGCAACAATAAACGTCTCAAAAATATTGCCCCGCAGATAATGGGAGCGCAGGTCACCGGCCGACCGGATGTCAAGCAGCGAACATAACAGGCCGGTATCAAAAAAATAGAGTTTAGGCTGTTTTACAATCCGTTTGTTGAAATTCCGATGATAGGGCGCCAGAAGAAAGACAATAAAACTTGATGGACTCGTAAAAAGTATTTTTTAATAATATTTTGAATTAATTTAAAAAAAACAATAATTTTCACTTGACTTTTCTCTTTCCGGTTGGTATTAATTATTAACAGAATCAGAAAGTTAAGAGGAAGATCATGCGCAACGTAAAAAATCCGAACCGGCTTTACATTTTCGATCCCTGGAGCAGCATTTCGCCTGAAAGGCGACAACTGCCGGACGCCGGATGGCCCGGACTGTTTCGAGAGCATAACCTGCCATCCATTCCCGTCAGTAAAGTTTCGCGTCATTTCGACCCTTCCATGGGGCGGCCGACCAAAGAGCTGTATGCCATGCTGGGCGCTCCTATTCTGCAACAGACGTTTGACTTTACTGATGAAGAAACGGTGCGGCAGTTTGCGTTCAATATCCAGTGGCACTATGCTTTAAGGGAACCTCGAAAAATTCAATTGCACCGCGGAGACGCAAAGGACGCAAAGAAAAAGATGAACGCTGCGCGTAACAAGAGATCGCTTTCCCGCGAAATAAAACGCCATACTTTGCGTCCTTTGCCCGCCGCCCACAGGGCCGCATGCCTTGCCGGTGCAAGTCCGGCTGCGGTAATCGGTTGTTTAGCCGTATAGTGATAGCGGTATCACAGGTAGGCGGAGCAAATTGGGGAAGCTCTCTGGCCCAGCCCATACGAGACCAAAGACCTGATGGACGAAGTAAATAAGGCGTCGGGAGGACCAGAGAG
>JAXHVI010000230.1:0-2149 GCA_034189195.1 Thermodesulfobacteriota bacterium
TAGCAAGGCCCGCCGGGCGTGTCAATTTGAATCTGGAGAATATCGCCGCTGGTCTGCCGGTCCCCATTCCTCTTGACGGTATCCCTGCAATTGACTATTTTGAAAGATTCAGGCCAAGGCCATGTCTTTGCCGGCCGCCCCTTTTCTCAAAACAGCAGGAGGCCGCATGAAAACATCACTGGAAACGTACAGGGAGTATGGCCGGCGGATCGAAGACCTGATCCGGCCGGCGACCTTTCCCCTGGCGGTAAAAATTGTCCGGTCGGAAGATGAACTCGCGCCCGAATACAAACGCCCCTTCAGGGACCTGGGTGTGCAGAATTTTGTGTGCCAGAATTTTAAGATGGCGCGTGCCTATGGGTGGACCATTGCCGTTACCGGGGCGGACATCAACTGCAAGCTGGCCCGGGCGCTGTACGGGTGGGACACGCTTACCGATCAGGAGCGGGAGTGGGCCGAGGCCTTCAGCGTGGGGCTTTATTCAAAGGACCGGGAGACGGCCGGAAAGTTCAGCCGTCATCTTTACGCGCTGGACGAACCCTTCGCGGGTTTGATTATCTCGCCTTTGACACGGACAAAAATCATTCCGGATACCGTGCTGGTATACTGCCTGCCGGCCCAGGCCATGCGGTTTATCCAGGGCTATCTTTTCATGGAGGGGGGTGTTCTGGAGTTTGCCGCCGCCGGAAGGGTGGGCTCCTGCCATGAGGGGGTGACCAAGGTCCTGAAAACCGGCAAGCCCCAGTATGTCACGCTGGGTAACGGCGACCGCATCTGGGGAGGAGCCAACGATCACGAGGTGATGTTTGCCTGCCCGGCGGAAAAGCTGGATGTCCTGATGGAAGGGCTGGAAACAACCCACGCGGCGGGCCTGCGCTATCCCATCCCGCAGTACATGAACTACGCGCCGGGGTTCCAGGCGTCGTTTGAAAAGGCCGCCGTTCAGCGGGCCGGCGGCACTATTGAGAAAAAATAGGCGCGCGTCCGCGCTTTTGTCCATATCCTTTCACAAACAGGAGAAACAGCCATGACACCCTCTTTTTCTGGAAAAAGCTTCTGGCTTCAGACCACGCCTTACGCACCCAACCCGGCCCTGGCCGGAAGCGTTGACGTGGATGTTGCCATTGTGGGCGGCGGGTTTACAGGGCTCTCTTCGGCCTACCATTTAAAACGGTACGATCCGAACATGAACGTGGCCCTTGTGGAAGGCGAGGTGATCGGGTTCGGGGCCAGCGGCCGGAACGGCGGGTTTAACATGACCCTGTTCGGCCTCACCCTTGCCGTGACCGCCCTCCGCTTCGGAAAAGAAAAAACCCGGCAGGCCCATCACTACATGGAGCGGGCCGTGGACTACCTGCGGGACCTGATCTCTGATTTGAAGATCGACTGTGACTACGAACACTCCGGGTTTCTGCGGGTGGCCACATCGGAAAAATACAAAAAGCGCATTCTTCATGAAATAGAACTGGCCCACCGGCTCGGCCTTGAAGATATCGAGTGGATGGAGGCCGGGCCCCTGGCCGAGCAGGTGAAAAGCCCCCTGTACCTGGGGGCATGGTGGGAGCCGAGGTGCGGCATTCTGAATCCGGCCAAGCTGGCCCGTGGCTGGAAAACCGTGATTGAAAACCAGGGATGCCGGGTCTTTGAACAGACGCCGGTCACGCGGATTGAAAAGATCGGGGGCCGCGTTGTGCTGCACACGGCCGGGGGCCGCATCATGGCCGATAAGCTGATTCTGGCCACCAACGCCTATTCCCACCTGATTCCCAACCTCAAATGGAAGCAGGCCCCGGTGTGGACCTATATCGTGCTGACCGAGCCGTTGACGCCCGAACATTTTGAAAAAATCGGCTGGCAAAACCGGCAGGGCATTGAAGACGCCCGCAACCTGGTTCACTATTACCGGCTGACTGCGGACAACCGCCTGCTGATGGGGGGCCGGGACGTGGGCCTGGGGTACGGCAGCGACATGGACCGGGACTATGACCCGGCCACGTTTGCGCAACTCAAAGAGGATGTGCGGCAGACCTTTCCGGCCCTGCGCGATATCGGTTTTACCCATCAGTGGGGCGGGCCGGTCTCCATCACCCTGGACATGGCACCGGCCATGGGGTACCTGGGGGACTGCAACATCGTCTACAGCGTGGGG
>JAXHVI010000231.1:0-16926 GCA_034189195.1 Thermodesulfobacteriota bacterium
CTTTACCGATCCAGCCGGCTAGGTCGGTAAAGACAGCGGATCGGTGATCACCACGGCCCAGACCGTGGACCAGGTGGGCCCCGGCCGGCCGGATCACCGCACACCGGTTGAAGGGCTTTACATCGCCGGCGACTGCGCCGGCCCGGCCCGGGGCGTGGGCACGGAACTGGCCTGCCGGAGTGGAATGGACTGCGGAGACCTGGTGTCAGCGGACCTGCGGCGTACTGACGGAGAACCCGAACACTCAAGGGAGCCCTGAAAAATTGGATTCACCGCAGAGACGCAGAGGACGCCAAGAAAAAGATGGACGCTGGGCGTAACAAGGGATCGCTTTCCCGCGAAACAAAACGCCATACTTTGCGCTCTCTGCGCCTTTGCGGTGCAAAAAAGAAACACGCTAAAATCACCATTACGTTTTTAAGCATTTAGAAAATTCAATATTTAGAGATTCCCTTGATTTTTAGAGACAGCGTTAAAATTTTCCCGGACCGGCTGTCTTACTGAAGAAACGCGGCTGCGTTTTTCTGCATGGCCTCAAAGTCGGCGTCGGAAAGGCCGGCGCCGCGGACAATGCGACGGGCCGTCTCGTGGTCGATCAGGTCCGACGGTGCATGCGAATCGGTGTTGATCACCATGCCGGCACCGTGTTTTTTCGCCAGGGCCGCCACGTGGCCGTTGGCAAGGCAGTGACCGGCCCGGGCCGAAATCTCCAGCAGCACATTGTTCTGTTTTGCGGCCACCACCTCGTCATCGGTGATCAGGCCGGGATGGGCCAGGATGTCCACGCCCGCGTCAATGGCGGCCCGGTTGGTGCCCGGCGCCACCGGCTCGGCCAGGGTCTCGCCGTGAACCACCACGATGCGGGCCCCCAGGGACCGGGCCTGGGCCACTATCCCGGCGATCAGCGACGGATGCACATGGGTGATCTCGATACCGGGAACCACCTGGATCAGCAGCACGTTGTTGAGTTCCTCGGCCACGTCCACGATGCGGGGGAGAATAAAATCGATGTTGGAGGAGTCGCCGTGGTCGGTGATGGCAATGGCGGTAAGGCCCTTGTGCTCGGCCCGCCGGGCCAGCTCGGACGGAATCAGTACGCCGTCGCTGAAAATTGTGTGCATGTGAAGGTCGATCATATTTCCCCCGTTTTTGGACGGCTTTTTACGAAGCCGTCACACCTTGTATTTTCCGAAATCATCCGGGGAAAGGCTGGCCAGATACTCGGCCCACTTCTTCCCCTCTTCGCTCTGGTCCTTGACCTCGTAAGTCCGGGCCCCGCCCTCGGGCTTGAGGGCCGCGATCACCTTTTCATCCACAAACACCGGGGCGTTGAACCGCACCGCCATGGCAACGGCGTCGCTGGGCCGGGCGTCAATGGAAAACTCGTTGTCGCCGGAGGCAAAATAGATGCGCGCGTAAAAAGTGTTCTCCTTCAGGTCGCACACCTCGATGCGCTCCACGTCCACGTGCATCATGGCGATAAAGTTCTTGAAAAGATCGTGGGTCATGGGCCGCTCGAAACGGACCTTCTGAAGGGCCGATGCAATGGCCGTGGCCTCCAGCAGGCCGATCCAGATGGGAATGGTCTCCTGGGTGTCCACGGTCTTGAGTACCAGAATCGGGGTTTTGGAGTCCTGGTCCAGGGCCAGGCCCAGAATATCGACCTTATGCAGCATGAGCGTTTCCTCCTGCTCCCGGCTTCTCAACACCCACGGCGATGCCGGACAGGCTGTGGGCCAGGCCGGACATGATCTCCACGCGCGCCATGACGCCCGGTCCAACGGCATCGCTGCTGGCAACCTTCCGGGGCACCGTGAAATTAACCACCCGGTTGCAGGTGGTGCGGCCGGTCCACTGGACGGTGTCCTCTGCTGCCCCGCTTCTGCCCGAAGACTTGCTTTTGCCCTCCACCAGCACCTGTTCGACACGGCCCTCCAGCGCCCTGTTTTTTTCAGCGGTGATGCGGTTCTGCAGTTCCAGCAGGGCGTAAATGCGCCGCTGCTTTTCCGCTTCATCCACCTTGCCGTCAAACGCGCGGGCCGGTGCCAGGGGCCGGTCTGAATACATGAAGGCAAAGATGCTGTCGTACCGGACCGCTTCAATCAAATCCAGGGTCTGTAAAAAATCCTGTTCCGTCTCCCCGGGAAACCCCACAATGATATCGGTGGAAAGGGCCATGCCGGGTTGGGCCCCTCTCAGCCAGTGAATTTTTTCCAGATAGTCCTGGCGGGTGTAGCGCCGGTTCATGCGCTTCAAAACAGCATCTGACCCGGACTGGGCCGGCAGGTGAACGTGGTTGCACAACTTGTCAAGGGCGGTAAAGGCCGTTGCCAGTTCCGGTGAAAGGTCCTTGGGATGGGAGGTGGTAAACCGGATGCGGTGCAGCCCGTCGATCTCGTTGACCCTGGCCAGGAGGTCGGCAAAAGAGCAGAGCCCCTCTTTCTGGCCGTAGCTGTTCACGTTCTGGCCCAGCAGGGTGATTTCCCGCAGCCCGCCGGCCACACGGGCCCGAATCTCATCAAGAATATGATCCGGCGTGCGGCTGGTCTCCCGTCCCCGCACATAGGGCACCACGCAGTAGGTGCAGAAGTTGTCACACCCCCGCATGATGGTGATAAAACCGGTTACCCCGGTGCTGTCCGGCCCCTGAAGGGCATGCACCGATTCGTCGATGGCGGCGGTCATCTCCACGTCCACGATGCGGTCGCCCTGGTGCGCCACGGCCTGGATATGACCGGGCAGCCGGCCCAGGGCATGGGTGCCGAACACGATGTCCACGCAGGCAAAGGCGTCAAGTATGCGCCGGCCCTCCTCCTGGGCCAGGCATCCGCCCACGCCGATGATCATGTCCGGCCGGGCCCGCTTCATGGCGGCCAGCCGGCCCACAAAGCTGGTGGCCTTCTGTTTGGCCTTGGCCCGAATGGTACAGGTGTTGACAAAGACCAGGTCGGCCTGTTCCGGTGCGTTTACGGATCGGTGGCCCATGGCGGTAAGGATGGCCGACAGCTGGGATGAATCGTACACGTTCATCTGGCAGCCGATGGTATGGATGTAAAACCGCTTCATGGACCGCACACCTCTTTTTATTCACCCCCGCCCTGAATTTCCAGTTCCTGAATATCGGCCAGCAGGATTCGAACATCGGCCACCGGGGAAGAACCGTAGCAGGCCATGTCCGCCTTCATGACCAGCCGGACCGTGTCGCCGTCCTTTAACCGGATCAGGGCCGAAACCGTCCCGTCTTCAGCCTTTTCAAACGCTGCCGACCGGATTCGGTCAAAATCCACCGACGCGTCGGCCATACCCATTTTGCCGAAAAAAAAGGTGTTCCCATCGCAGGAAAACCGGTTCAGCACAATGGAAAGGCCGGACCGGTCCACCAGGGTCGCGGAAAAATCACGCGCCGGTTCCGGAATTTCTATGCCGCCCTGGCCGGAACCGCCCATGCCCAGGCACATCACCGCCGCCACCACCGACAACAGCAGGCATATCCATTTTTTCATCGACTTTCTCCCGCAGTGAAAGGCCGAAACCAGAACCACCGGCCGGACTAATAAGGAAGATCTTCCGCCGTAAATCCGGTGTCTTCCATCAGTATTTCCTTTTTCAGGTCAGCCAGAATCTTTTCCACCTCGTCCTCGCAACCCGGCGCAATGGAGAGCACCACCGTTCCCGCGGCCGCGTCCAGGGTGGTCAGAACAGCCAGGCCGTCATACCCCTCGAACACAAACCGGAGAAACGCGATTTCCCGGCGGTCCATCCGGAAATAGCGCCGGCTGGTCTTTTTTCCACCTTGCACAAAAATTTCCTGAAAATCAAGCGGCCCGGAAAGAAAACACCAGTCCTATTTTTTCACCCGCTCCACATAGTTTTTTGTGCGGGTATCTATCTTGATCACCTCGCCGACCTCTATAAACGGCGGCACCTGGAGTACGCAGCCGGTTTCCACGGTAACCGGCTTGTTGCTGCCCGATGCGGTATCGCCCTTGACCCAGGGATCGGCCTCGGTGATGGCCAGTTCCACGAAATTGGGCAGGGTCACGCCGATGGGCCGGTTGTCAAAAAACAGCAGATCGCACACCGTGTTTTCCTTGAGCAGGTCCAGCACGTCGGCGACCTGGGACGGCGGCACAAACACCTGGTCATAGGTGGTGCAGTCCATGAAGCAGTAGTTTTCTCCGTCAAAATAGAGGTACTCCATCTTGCGTTCTTCAAGGTTGGCGCGCCCCACCTTGTCACCGCTTCTGTAGGTATGGTCGTACTGCGCGCCGGTCAGCATGTTCTTGAGCCTGCACTTGTAAAGGGCCTGGCCCTTTCCCGGCTTGACGAATTCGAACTCCATGATCACATAGGGGTCCCCGTCGATCTCGACCTTCAACCCCTTCCGTAATTCACCTGCTTCATACATAATTGGTTATCCTCCAGTTCTGAGTTATGGCGCCGGCCGCCACATCAGGCGGGCCGGGCACTGCCGTCGTCCGTTTCATCCCGGAAAATAAAGGCTTCGGCCCGGCGGGTCTCTTCGACAAACCGCCGGACCCGGTCCATGTCCTTGCAAAACCGCATCGGGTTGCCGGCCGCGTCGCGCCGGTTGGTCTGCGTACAGCTGTCCACCCCGGCGGGCCGTGCCTGAACGATCCCGTCATACACATTTTCCGGCGACATGCCTCCTGCTAATATAACGGGAACCCGTGTGGATGCAACCAATTTCGCCACCGCGGCCCAGTCGGAAGGCCTGCCGGTGATGCCCACAAATCCGGGAACCGGCGCCGCTTCCCGGGCCGCCGGGGAGGTGTCGGTAAGAAACCAGTCGCACAAATGCTCGATCTCCGGCAGCAGAGCCAGCAGGCCGTCTGTTTCGGCCTCTCCGGGGAGCCCCACCGGCAGGGTGCGCATGGCCTGAATCTCGGGAAACCGCTGCTTGACAATCCGCTGAACGGCAAAAATATCGCTTCTCTGTTTCCGGTCTCCATTTCCCAGAGGCAGGTGCTCGCAGAAGTGGACAATGGCCGGCTGATAAAAATCCAGCATTCGGGAAATAATGTCCGGGTCGGAAAAAAGCGGAATCATACTGCTCTTTGCCCCGGCCTGGGCTGCCAGGCGCA
Organism: Thermodesulfobacteriota bacterium; assembly: GCA_034189195.1. Lineage (GTDB taxonomy): Bacteria > Desulfobacterota > Desulfobacteria > Desulfobacterales > Desulfosudaceae > Desulfosudis. The sequence continues at coordinate 5,106 of JAXHVI010000231.1, forward strand.
CCGTGTCCTTTAATTCGGCCACCTTCCATCGTTCCGGGTCAAGCACCACGCTGCCCAGATGATCCACACCTGCGTTGATCAGCGATTCGGCCTCGTCCGGCGTCTGCACCTCGTAAATCTGTACGACGATTTTTTTCATGGTTCGGCTGGTTATTCCTTTTTGTCTTCTGAAAACGGCTCCGAATACAGGGTGTCAAACCCGCCCCTGGGCAGGACGGCAAAACGGTAATACCGGCCGGCCCCTGTTCCGGGGTTGTACCACCGGGCCTGGTAGACGGCCATGCCGTTACCGGTGGTCTTTTCAAGCTCCATGGCCGACAAGCAGATTGACAAACCCCTGGTTGCCCGGATCGCTGTCGGTCCGGTCCGCCCACTGGCCCAGAAACTCCGCGGTTACCGGCACCAGGCGGTGTCCGATATGATCTATAAGATAAAGGGGCATATCAAAGGCGGACAGACCGGACAGCAGCTCCCTTCCCGATGAACCGGCCCGGCGCAACCCGTAGGGCCAGAACTCGACAATCATGGAAAGGTGGTCCCGGTTGGCCCGAATCACCTTTTTCAATCCGGTGATCACCGCCGTTTCCGATCCCTGGGTGTCGATCTTGATAAAGTCAACCCGGCCTGTTACACCCGACAGATGGTCCCCGCCGTGGACCACCCTCGTAGGACAACAGATCCGGTCTTCTCCCGGATCATAGAGCCGGTGATCGCCCCGGTTGGTTTCAGACAGGTAGATGCGGCCATCACCGGTGTAGTCCGCCATTGCCGCGCAAAAACAGCGGGCATTGGTCACATGGTTGGTTGCCATGTTCTTCATCAGCAGGTCATAGTTGTCGATATCCGGCTCATAGGCCACCACCAGACCGCTCGCCCGTACAAGAACCGCGGCCAGCACGGTGTAGTACCCGATATTGGCGCCCACATCCAGAAACACATCCCCTTCTTTCAGACAGTCGACCACAAGGGCGGTTTCATAGGGTTCCCAGATATGCTGTTCCCGAATACGGCCGGACAGGCAGGCATCCCCCGCCTTGTGAAGGTGCAGGCGGATCGGCGTGTCCATGCCGGGTATGTCTAATAAGCTCGGCTCCATATTTTATCGCTTCAGCAGTGTCGACGGGCAGACGGCTTGCCCAACCCGGTGTTTTGGTTTACCATAATCTCCCACCCGCTTCTCTTTTGCAAGATGAAAACAGGCCGCACCAGGGAGAAAGCCATGAAAAAAACCGGTTATGCGTTGATTCTGATCGTCCTGCTGTTTCCGGCGGCACTGCCGGCCCCGGCGCTGAAGATGGCAGGCACGCCACAAGGCAGATGGAAACCAATATTTTGAAAACGATTTTCTTTTCGGTGAATTCCAATTGCCGTCTCCGTCAGCGGCACACAGACGCACCATGCAAAAGTTAAAAGCTGAGCTTTATACTTTTATGACACAGAAGCAGCAAGGTCAATAATTGAAATCAGCCTGTTCCATTATTTCGTGGCGTACCGCTTCGGTGTTTTTCTCTTTACAGCCGCATGTGATAAGGTTATGACCACCAGCAATAAAATTGATCTTAAACGCTAAAGGAAAACCATGACCGCTGTTTTTGACCTGATTATCATCGGGTTTGCCATCCATCTGCTCACCCTGGTGGCCAACCACTTTTTCATGACCAGCCTGGACGGCATCGCGGCCCGGTTGAAGCTCTCCCCCAGCGTGGCCGGAGCCACCCTCATGGCGGCCGGATCGTCGGCCCCGGAGCTGGCCATCGCCATGGTGGCCCTGTTCACCCGGGGCGGCACCCACAGCGACATCGGCATCGGCACCATCGTGGGCTCGGCGGTGTTCAACATCCTGGTCATCACCGGCGTCTGCGCGGTGATCCGCACGGCACACATCACCCTGAGCGCCATCATCCGGGACACCGGTTTCTACCTGGCCGGCATCGGCGTCATGCTGTACGTGTTTATCGACGGCCTGATCAGGCCCATTGAGCCGCTGCTGCTGGTGGGAGCATACGGCATATACCTGGTCGCTGTTTTCCGCTTTCCCGGTGACAGTTTCGAGGCCTACGACCACGGGCCGGAAGAAACGCCGCTGATTGAAACCCGAAGAAAAGTTGTTCTGGTGTGGCGAATGACCAACCGGGCCGTCAGGCGTTTCGTGGGCATGGTCACCGGCGATCCTCACCGGCACGATATCCGGGCGTTTCTGGTCTCCATTGCGGTTATCATCGGTCTGAGCAAACTGCTGGTGGACCATGCCGTTTCCCTTTCCCAGACCATCGGCCTGCCGCCGGTGGTCATCGGTCTCACCGTGCTGGCCGCCGGCACTTCGGCGCCGGACCTGATCGCCTCCATGATCGCGGTGCGGCGGGGCCATGGCGACATGGCCGTGGCCAATGCCATCGGGTCCAACACCTTTGACATTCTCATCGGCCTGGGTCTGCCCTGGCTGGTGGCCCTTTGTTTTACCGGCCGGGGCTTCATTCCCGTGGACACCTCGAATCTGCTGGAGTCGGTATTCATACTGATCGGCACCGTGCTGGTGCTCTTCGGTTTTCTGGCTGTCAACCGGCAGCTGGGAAGAAAAGCCGGTATTGCCCTGCTGCTGATTTACGCGGGGTATGTGGCCTGGATCGTGGCCGGCCAGTAACCCAGATCCGGTTGACCCCCTGATTCCTTTCAAAACCACCCGCCGCCCTGAAAAGCATGCAGGTCTTCTGCTATTCACTGACCGGGAGGTGAACCAACAAAAAAAACCGGTTTGCCCTTTTTGAGGCAAACCGGTTTTTGTGTATTATCGTACAGCCGAAAAACGGTTATTCGCCGGTGAACACCGGATCCCGTTTCTCGAAAAAGGCGGTAAATCCTTCTACGGCATCCTTTGAGGTGGAGACCCGCTTGGTGCCTTCCAGTTCCACCTTAAGGCCTTCGTCAAATGTAAAGTCAACACCGGTAGCCACGGCCTTCAATACACTGGCCACGGCCAGGGGCGGCCGGGTGGCCAGCACATCGGCCATGGCCCTGGCTTCGCTCATCAGATTTTCCGGGGTGCAGACCTTGTCCACCAGGCCGATCTGAAAGGCTTCGGGAGCCGACAGCCGCTTGCTGAACAGAATCAGCTCCAGGGCCTTGGTACGGCCCAGCAGGATGGTCATACGCTGGGTGCCGGCCCATCCCGGAATAATGCCCAGGTTGAGTTCGGTAAGGCCGATCTTGGCCTTGGGGGTGTCCACCATCAGCCGGAAGTGACAGGCCATGGCCAGCTCGCATCCGCCACCGAAGGCAAACCCGTTGACCGCTGCGATCACCGGCTTGGTGTAACGGAATATCCTGGTCCATACCCGCTGCCCCTCTTCACCGGCCCTGGCCGCGTTTCCGGCGTCGCTCACGTCAAAACCGGCGGAAAACGATTTCTCCCCGCTGCCGGTGAGAATAATGGCGCGGACGTCCTTGTTCTCCGCCAGATCATCAAAGGCCTTTTCAATCTCCAGAATGGTGGCCAGGTTGACCGAATTGACGGGCGGCTTGTTGATGGTAACGGTCGCCACCTTGTTGGCGATCTCCACTGTCAGGTTTTCGTAAGACATGATCTCCTCCTTATAAATAGTAATGAACGGTTACAGGGCACCTGGGATTATCGGTAACCCATGGCCGTATGTCAAGTCCGGGCTGACGATGCCCCTTAACCGCCAAAGGAGACATCCTCAATCTCAATAGCGGCCCCGTTGGTGGCCAGCATGGAATTGACCTTGCCCAGGGACACCGGCAGAAACACGTTGGCAAAAAACTCCACCGACTTGATCTGGCCCTGGTAGAAAGCCGCGTCTTTGGGTTTTGCTTCAAGCTTCTGGACAGCGATCACGGCCCGCCACAGCAGCATCCAGCCCATCACCACGTCGCCGGTCACCTCCATCAGCGGATAGGCGTAGGCAAAGGCCAGGTCCACGTTCTCCATGGCGGTCTTGCCCAGGTGCCGGGCCGCCTCGCCGAGCCTGTTTAATGCCTCCTCCACCTTTTCCGCGGCATCCTTGAGCGTGTCAACGGCCTTGGCCGCATTGACCGTCTTCATGATCTCGCCGAACAGGTCCATGACCAGCTTGCCCTTTTTCATGGTCATCTTCCGGCCGAACAGGTCCATGGCCTGAATGCCGTTGGTCCCCTCGTAGATCATGGTGATACGGCAGTCCCGCAGGTACTGCTCGACCGGGTACTCCTTGGTATACCCGTAACCGCCGTACACCTGGACCCCGTGGCTGCACACCTCAAAAGCCTTGTCCGTACCGTAGCCCTTGGCAATGGGGGTAAGAATGTCCACCAGTCCTTCGTATTTTTCCTTTTCCTCCTCGGTTTCGGCCAGGGCCGCCATGTCCTGGCAATAACCGACATAGTAATGAAGGCTTCTCATGCCTTCCACCATCACCTTCATGTTCATGAGCTGGCGGCGCACATCCGGATGGCGGATGATGGGCACCCCGCCCACGGAGGCGTCCTTGCCCGCTGTCAGGGGCCGCCCCTGAATACGCTCCTTCGCGTAATTCAGAGCCGACATGTAGGAGGCCGTGGCGCAGCCGAAGGCCTGCATGCCCACCAGCAGCCGGGCCTCGTTCATCATGACAAACATGGCGCTCATGCCCTTGTTCTCCTGGCCCAGCAGGGTGCCGATGCACTTGCCCTTGCCGCCCAGGGTCAGCGAGCAGGTGGAGCTGCCGTGGATGCCCATTTTCTCCTCGATGCCGGTGCACACCACGTCGTTGAACTCACCCAGGCTGCCGTCGGCATTGACCCGGTACTTGGGCACCAGGAACAGGGAGATGCCCCGGGTTCCGGGAGGAGCGCCCTCAATGCGGGCCAGCACCGGATGAATGATATTCTCGGTCAGGTCGTGTTCGCCGCCGGAGATAAATATCTTGGAACCGGAGATGGAATAGGTGCCGTCCGGATTTTTCACCGCCGTGGTGGTCAGGGCGCCCACGTCGGAGCCGGCCCCGGGTTCGGTGAGCAGCATGGTGCCGGACCATTCTCCGGTGTAAAGTTTTTTCAGGTAGGTCTCCTTCTGCTCCTGGGTGCCGAACACCTCCACCAGGCGGCCGGCGCCGTGGGTCAGGCCGGCGTACAGCATAAAGGCATAGTTGGCGCCCTGGAAGTAATCGTTGGCGGCCCGGGACACCACCTGGGGCATGCCCTGGCCCCCGTACTCGGGGTCCTCGGTCATGGCGGTCCACTCCCCCTCCCGGAGCAACTCGTAGGCTTTTTTAAAGCTCTCCGGAACCGACACCCTGCCACCATCAAAGGTAGCGCCGATCTCGTCGCCTTCCTTGTTAATGGGAAGAAATTCCTTGACGGCCAGACTTCGGGCCTCGGTGACGATCATGTCGATGGTCTTTTTATTGAACTCGGCAAACTTTTCGTTTTTGCTCAGGTCAGCGGCATTCAACTGCTCATGAAGAACAAAATCAACATCCCTTCTGTCTGCGATTACTTGTGCCATAACCCTCTCCTTGCTTCTTTTTTTGGTTGCGATGAACGATGATCCATTTCATTCTATTTCTGGGGCGTTGCGCCGATGCCGTTGACAAACAGGTCCACAATGGCATCGGCCTGGGCCTCCAGGTCATATTTTCTGGCCGCGTGCAGCCATGTGTTGATCACCTCGTCCACGGTGCCCAGGATAAACCGCTTTACCAGGGACGGATCCAGCCCCCGGCGAAAAACGCTCTCCTCCTGCCCCTGGACCACGATCTCCCCCACCAGGTCAAAATACATGTTGGTCAGGTCCTTGATATAGACCTCGAAATACCGGATCTGACGGGCCTCGGCCTGAAAGACCACTGCCATGTTCCGGTCCTTCTGGAACTCGCGCAGATGGGCCTTGATCAGGTTGCGCAGTTTTTCACGGGCGTTGCCGCCCTTGTCCACTTCGTGCCGGAAGGTACCAAACACCTCTTTTGTCTTGTAATTGAAAAAATGGAGCAGGATATCGTTCTTGTTCTTGAAATAGAGGTAGATGGTGCCATCGGCCACGCCCGCGGCCCGGGCGATCTTGGAAACCGTGGCGTTGAAAAAGCCCTGCTCGGCAAACACACCGATGGCCGCTTCCAGGATGCGATGATACTTATCCGGATTCACTGAGTTTTGTGCGGGGTCCACCATTCTTTTTTCCTTGTCGGCAGTGATGAATGAATGCTCATTCATTAGACATGATCGCCACTTTTCTGTCAAGGAGAATATATGCCGGACAGACCGGCCCTTCAGCGTTGTCAGCCATTGGTAAGATTTGCCTGAAGATTACGGGTTGCTGTGAAGCCGAATGTAAAACGGACCAGGCGGTAAATGCTTGAAAACGAATGGGACAGACGGATTACAAATCATCCCCTTCTCCGGACCGGGAGAGAATCGTGTCCAGGGTTCTGTCGTCCTTCAACCGAGCCACAAGAGCCGCATGGCGCCGGAACTCTTCCATGCCGGAAAAGGTCAGCTCCAGCACAAAATCGGCGCCTTCAAAAAAGGAAGGCGGACAAAGCCGAACCCGGCGGCCGAGCTTCAGCCGCTTTTCCAGCGCCTGGTACCGCTCCCGGCTTTGCACCAGGGCCGGAAACCGCCGCTTTTCAAGGAATGCGCGCAACCGGGCCGCCTGAAGCCCCCGGTCGGCATCGGTATCGTTTAATATTCCCTGAAGCGTTTTGTCCTGAGCAAACAGTTCGGCAACGGATATCCCCTCCCGGACGGCGATCTCCCGGGCCAGCACCGCGACCTCCCGCTGCTTGTTGGCCCCCAGCCGAAGGTCGGCAAACACCGCGGCAAGAATTCGGGCATCCGGCTCGTTCATGCCGGCCAGCAGAAGGGCCGAGGAAAGGGGAATGGTCTCCCGGGCCACGTGGTCCAGCACCGGCCCGGGCAAGCTTAAAAGGGTCCGGAGTTTTTCAACAAGCGTGGAATTGGCGGCCATTCCCAGGTCGGAAAGAACGGCACACAGCCGGTCCATCTCTTTTTCCAGGCCGGACAGCCGGTCCACGGCCAGGGCCTGTTCCACCAGGTTGAGGGGCCGGGAGCAGAGGTTGTCCGCCACTGCCAGCTTCTGACAGGCCAGCCGGCTTGTCTTCGCGTCAACCACGCGGCAGGGTGCCGAGGCAACACCCAGGTGGCGGAGCGCGGTCAGCCGGCGAAAACCGGAAATCACCTGGAAACCGTTTTTCTTCGCGGGCCGGAGAAGCGGCGGCGACAGCAGGCCCACCGCCGACAGGGAGGCAACCAGCGGGGCCATGGGCTTGTCCGCATCCGTGGTAATGCGAAACAACCGGTCTTCCAGGTCCATATCAGCCAGCGGAATCGTTTGTTCTGAAAACCGGATGGACATCTTGATCACCTGTATCGGGAGTTTTATCCGGGCAAAACAGAAAGCCGGCGTTGGCATTGCGCCATCCGGCGAAGGGGGAGCGCGCGCTTCCGAATGTCAGCCCACCAGCAGGTCGAGGGCCTCACTGTACTTCTTGCGGGTGTTGGCAACCACATCCGGGGGAAGGTCAGGGGCCGGCGGTTTCTGGTTCCAGTTCAGGGAAAGCAGATAGTCCCGGACGTATTGTTTGTCAAAGCTCTGCTGAGGCCCGCCCGGCGCGTATCCGTCCCTGGGCCAGAACCGCGAGGAGTCCGGGGTCAGCACCTCGTCGATCAGGATCAGTTCACCATCTACAAAACCGAACTCGAACTTGGTGTCCGCGATGATGATACCCCTGGCATCCGCAACCTCCACCCCCCGACGGTAGATGGCCAGGCTCAGGTCCCGGGCCTTTTCCGCGGTTTGCCGGCCGACGATACCGGCGGCCTCTTCAAAGGAGATGTTGATGTCGTGCTGGCCGGCCTCTGCCTTGGTGGAAGGCGTGAAAATCGGTTCGGGCAGCCGGTCCGACTCCCGCAGGCCGTCGGGCAGGGAGATACCGCACACGGTGCGGTCCTTCTGGTAGGATTTCCAGCCCGAGCCGGACAGGTAGCCCCGCACAACACACTCAATGGCCAGGGGCTCCGTCTTTATGACCAGCATGCTGCGGCCGGCAAGGGTTTCCGCGTAAGGGCGGCATGCCTCGGGATAATCGTTCACATCGCTGGAAATTAAATGGTTCCTGACCATATCCTTCATCTGGTCGAACCAGAACAGGGAAATCCGGGTCAGCATCTCCCCCTTGCCCGGAATGGGGTCCGGCATGACCACGTCAAAGGCGGAAAGCCGGTCCGTCGCCACGATCAGCAACCGGTCCCCGAAATCGTACACATCCCGGACCTTGCCCCGCTTGAGCAGGTTCAGGCCCGGAAAATCCGTCTGATAAACCACTTGATCCATATTCTGTGTCACCCTCCGTCAGTTGCAGCTATTCAGGCTTGCCGGCTTCATCCGGCGTATTGAAAAAGGCTTTCACGTACCGCCGGATGATACGGCGGGCCTTTTCATCCGGATCGATAAACTCAATGCCGGTCCGTTCCCGGCCATTCTCCCCCCTCTTTCCATGGACAATCCTGCCCCTGACCTCGGTCACATCATCTTCGAAACCGATGGCCAGCAGCACCGTGCACGCCTTTTCCAGGGGCACATGGGTTTCAATCAGGATACCGCCCTCACTCACGTTCAGGGTCCTTCCCATGCCCCGGGAAACCACCTTGTTCTCGTGATCGACACAGGAGTATGAAAGCAGTCGAAGAGAATCGATTCTGTCGTATCGGCGTTTCTGGGATGTCATGGCAATAACCTCATTTTTTATTTTTTATACAAATCATACAAAATACTGGTAGTTGCGGAAATAAACGTGGCGCAGTTGTCGACCATGTTCCGCAGGGTGCCGGAAAGGCGGGCGTACTCATCGGCCAGGGCTTCCGTGTTCAGCTCCTTCATCTGAAGATTGTCGGTGCCGAAAACAGCGGCGGACTCCGGCTCATGCCCGATATTAAGAAAGGGAACGGGACCCACAAAATCGGATTTTTCCAGCTTGCACACCAGCAGGTCCCCCTTCTTCATGGACTTGACGACAAACGCATTGCCCGCAGAAATTGAAAGCAACCGGGCACTGTTTCCCCCTTCGGGAAGGATGGGGGCCTTTCCCGTGGGTACCCCCTTGAGGGGCTGAGAACTCACGCGGCCCATTGCCGCCTGGCGCGTGACCTGTTTCAGTCGCCTGTCCATGCTGAGAATGAGATTACGAAAATCCGAGGTCAGCGACGCGTATTCATGGGTCAGGCGGGGCCGGTCCAGCACCCCCAGCTGCACCCGGTCCGCTGCAATGGCCGTTGCGCTGCGAACCTCGTCCTGCTGGGAAAAGGCGGCCATGCTGCCGATAAACGATCCCGGCCCTACCTTCAGTATGGGGATCTGTTCTTCCCCGGCCTCTTTGCAAATATTCACCGTGCCTTCAAGAACCACCCACATCCATGTGCCGTGCCGTCCCTGGGAAACGATGGTCTGGCCTTCAGAAAAATCCTCCTCGGCCACCACATCCATGTAATCGATCAGAGGGCCCTTGATAACGGGCAGACGCCCGCCTTTGCCGTTTGGCGTGTCGGGCGCCGGCTCAAACCCCACGGCCCCCTTGACTTCGATCTCCCCGTCGTCGAGCAGCCGCAAACCATCAAGAATGATCTGCATGCGACTTTTCTTTATCGACGGTTTGACATTCACCGGCTCCTGGCTGAAGGCAAACTCCCCTTCCTTCCAGCCAAAAAAGGAGTAAAGCACCTTCAGCCCCCGTTCCGCGCCGTTGGATGCATCCACCGGGTTCCCCTCCTGGAAATAGACCACCCCCGGGGACTCCACATATTTGCTCAACAGCTGCAACACACCCGTGCTGCCGCTGGACCCGATCAGCTGAATCAACTCGCCGAGATTGAGAAACCGAAGATTGCCGGTGAGAACGACCTGGTCTTTCATGATGCTCCATGACCGAAAATCAGCTCGCCCACTGCAGTTGTTTCTGCAGGTGCTGAAGCGTCAACCGAAGGCAGGCCTGAAGGGTCTGGCCCACGCCCTTGCCGTTGACCGCGCTGGCCTCAAAGGAAGGCACCTTCAACTGGCGGTTGAGATCCTTTTCCATCTGCTCCACGGACATCAACGGTATGCCGTCGTCGGCCAGATCCCGCTTGTTGTACTGAAGAATCAAAGGGGTTTTGAAAATGCTCATGTTGTACTCCTTGAGGTTCTGCTGCAAGTCCTTTAAGGAGAGCATGTTCTTTTCCCGCCGCACCTCCATGGAATCGGCCACGAACACCACGCCGTCCACCCCTTTTAACACCAGTTTCCGCGTGGAGCTGTACTGTACCTGGCCGGGAACGGTAAAAAGCTGTACCCGGACGTCACACCCCTTGATCTTGCCCAGGTCCATGGGCAGAAAATCAAAAAACAGGGTCCGGTCCCCCTCGGTGTCGATGGAGACCATCTCGCTCTTGACCTGTTTTTTATACGCCTTGAAGATATATTCCAGATTGGTGGTCTTGCCGCCCCGGCCGGGGCCGTAGTAGACGATCTTGCACTCAATCTCGCGTTTATTGATATTAAATACAGCCATAATAGGTCTTTATAACAACGATCAAGCCGTTACGGGTTTGTGAATACCCTACATACCACAGTCACGCCCGGATGCAAACAGTAAAACCGTATGTTGTTGGAACCTGATGGTAATAAAGCGATTACAGGCTGTCAATCTTAATGTCCATGCTGTAATCGCCCTCCTTGGGACCGGAGGTGATTTTTGTCTTGGAGGTGACTTCTCCGGAGCCCCTGAAGATGGCAATGGGGGAATAGAAATGAACGTCCTCCAGCTTGGATCCTTCCTGGAGGTCCTGAATCATCTTTTCATCTTTTCGGTCAATAATCAGGCTGACCACGTTGCCGGACTGAAAGCTGACGTCCAGTTCAACCTGGTTGCCGTTGGGAAGGGTAATGGCCACGGCGCTGATATCCAGAAAATCGTCTTCGTCCACGCCGCCGGTGAGGGCCTCGGACCGGGCCGCCCCCTTTTCATCCCATTTTTTGTCAAGAATCTCCTCAAAAAAGCTCTTGACCTTTTCCAGCTCATCATCGGTGAAAACCTTTTGCACCTTCCATTCGGAAAGCTGGGCAGAGGCGTCATCGGAGGACTTGTAGGTAATCAGGCACCGCAGAATGTTCTTGGCCGCCTGGACCCGCTGGGAATCCACGTCCAGCAGCCGCCGGAACTCGGCAATGGCGTCGTTGAACTGGCCGAACTTGGCCAGGGCCACGGCCCCCTCAAGGGCTGCGGCGTCTTTGTCCTCGGAAGCGGTCTGGGAAAAAAGCTTTCTGATAAGCCGGTTGACCTCGGGGGACATCTGCGGCGAATTGGGGGCATTTTCCAGCCGTACCAGCATCCCCTGGACCTTTGCGATCTTCCTGGAAATATTATCCAGCAGTTTATCCCTGTTGGGCAGCTGTTTGCTTTTCTGAATGATGCGCCGGACACGCTCGTAACTTTCACGGGCCTCGTTGAACAAACCCTGGGAACGATAGAGTTCCGCCTGTTTCAGCAGTGATTTAATCTTCTCCCGCATGGTTGAAGCAGCCTTTTATTGTCCGGTCGCCGGAAAACGGTGTTTCCTTCGCATGCGCCGTTCCGGTGAATAAAGAGTAACCGGCTGTTTTAAAAATATTTACTTTCTACAGCACCGTAAACAGGCAAATCCTATCAGATACATACTGCTTGTCAATAGCATTTACGCCCCCCAAAATCCGCGATTGATTTTACGCCGGGTTGTTTTGGGTGCCGCGTCGGGCGAAAAAATCGGCGCGGATGATCAATTCGCCGTCGAACGGGCACTTACTTTAGAAACAAACGGGGCC
>JAXHVI010000232.1:0-2647 GCA_034189195.1 Thermodesulfobacteriota bacterium
CAAAAAACAGCCCAGGTAGATCATGCTGGTTCTTTCTCCCACGATGGAGAGCATTTTATAGGCCAGCCGCTTGGTGAGGCCCACCTTTGTAAAGACCAGGCCGATGACAATGGAGCCGAAGATAAAGAGCACGGACGGATCCATGAAATCTTTGAACGCCACCTTGGCCGGCCGTATCATGAACAGCACCTGGAGCACACCGATGGCCAGGCTGGTCACGCCGATGGGCACCACCTCGAACACCCACCAGGTGCCGGCCAGCAGGAACACGGCCAAAGCCCCTTTTCCCGCCACGCTTAAGGCAAACCGTTGTCCCGAAGGGTCCACGGCATCAGGCCAGGGAGGGGAGTAGTAAACAACAACAAACAGCAGAATGCCGGTGAACAGGAAAATAATTTTTTTCCAGTTGACGGGGGTTTTTTCGGTCTGAGCGTCCATGCGGGCAACTCCTTTGTCTGTTCTATAAAACAGGTTCCTTATTTAAAGATTGAAAGATCGAAGATAGAAAAACAGGGGAAGGCTGTCAATAGAATTCGGGAAAATTGGAAGGCATGGCAAAACGGGGGACGGCCCGCGGCGCCGATGTAAAAAAGTTGTGCCGCGGGCCGCTGACCGGAGAAAATGTCAGTTGAGGCGGGCCATGGCGGTTGTTATTTCCCGGAACACGTCCACCAGGCGCAGCACACCGACAATCTTTTTGTCTTTCAGCACAAGCAGGGATTGATGACGGCCCACCACCAGAAGATGGATGGCCTCCTCTATGGTGCCGTCTTCGGTGATGTATTCACCTTCTTTGGGCTTGTACATGAAGGTTTTTACCGGCCGGTTGGCCGCCTGTCGGACCAGCTGGGGCATGGGTGTGGACCAGAGGTTGTACTGGGTACACATGTCGGTAAAAAAATTTTTGGTGAACCCGAACCGGGTCATGCCTGATTCGCTGCCCGGTTCGCACAGGTCCATGTACTTGGGCTCCAGGGCCTTGAGCACATCAATCTGGCTTATTTTGCCCACCACCTGCTGCTCTCTGTCGATCACGATGATGGCCCGGTGGGCATACCGGTCATCGTCGAACTGCTTTTGAGCCTTTTCCAGAGCGGCCAGGGCGTCCTTTAAAGTCGCGTCCTCGGAAACCGTGGCATATTCGGCAATGGGAACCATCAGGTCTTTTACTTTTTTTTCTTCCACCACAAGCCTCCATGAGAATAAAGTGTTGTTTTATATAACACATTCAGGTGCCTTGGGCTATCGTTTACCCAGATCCGCAAGAAGCGATTCACCCAGGTTCAGCCGGCCGGCCAGTTCTTTTTCTATACCGTCCAGGGCCGCCGGGTACCGGCCCGGTGTTCCCACCGCCGCCTGAATTTTTTCTTCCATGGTTGTTTTCAGCGCGGTTTCAAACCGGGCGGTTTCCGCCTTCAGCTGGTTTGCCAGGGCGGTTTTAACGGCTTCATCAATGCTGGACGATACCTTGATATCCATCTTTTCCAGCGGACCGACGGCCGAGGCCCGTACATCAAAGTTACGAATATCGGCCAGGGCCGATGCAATGGCGGTTTTCACGAGTCCGGCGTCTTTTTCCATGTCCAGAGACAGCGATGCTTTTTTCGTGTTCATGACGCCCGAGGCGTTGATGCCGCTGTTATCCAGCCGCCCGCGGACCGAGAGGTCGGCCAGCCCGGATTTTAAGGCCAGGGGGAAGGATGGATCGTCCACCAGCACGGCATTGCTGAAGGCGTAACGGTCCACGAACAGGTCCACGGTATGAACCGGTTTTTGAGGGGAAACAAAATTGATCGCGCCTTTGGCCGCCACCGAGGCGGCCTGTTTTAAATTCCTGCCGCTGAAATCAAACGTGGTGGGCGCGCCCAGAATATGCTGCTCAAGTGTCAGGTTTTCAATGGCGCCGCCAATGTCGCCCATATCCAGCACGGCCTGGGCGTGAATTTTCCGGACCAGAAAATCGGGCAGGGGATTGGCTTCCCGGAAACGGATGTCCACACCCTTTCCCCGTTCCGGCGGCGCCGGCTTTTCTTTTTTGTCTCCGCTGGAGGCCGTGGCCTTTGCGATATAGGGCTGCACGCGCTGGTACCACTTTCGGGCCGTTGTCACCCAGGCGTAAATTTTTTCACCAAACAGCAGGCGGCTGATGTTGGCGATGCCGCCGGAAGAGAGGCCATATTTTTCCACCAGGTGTTTCAGGTCCCTTGCCGGGGCCTGGGCCACCTGCCGGGCCCGTTTTTCAAAGCCGGCCCGGTCGGTCTCAAGAGCGGCCTTTGCCGCCTTTATCCGGTCCAGGTCGGCCTTTATCTCCTTGGAAAGGGCCGCGGCTTCACCGGCTGTGCTCAGAAGGCCGGTGATCCCCCTGGCACCGGACTTGACCTTGCGAATCCGGGTTTTGTAATCCTCAAGCGTCTGCCGGTCGGGCAGCTCCTGAATCCTTGCTTCCCACTGGGCCCTGGCAGTGTCGATGTCGGCTTTGAGTTCATTGGCCAGCCGAATGGTCTCCAGGTCCTCTTTTTCCAGGACCTCTTTTGGATCCGGCATGTCAAAGGAGGGCAGGTCAAATTTTTTTGTCGCTTTTTCGGCGTCTTCCGGCCGGTCTGCCGTTCGTTTCTTGACGGCGCCGGAATAGGCCCGGGCCGTTCCG
>JAXHVI010000233.1:0-2041 GCA_034189195.1 Thermodesulfobacteriota bacterium
AGTTCGCCGCAGGTGTTTATCGGGTTGCCTTTGAACTTTATTTGAGCCATACAACACCTCCTCTTTACCCTCTGAAAATTTAGAACAAGTCGGGGATTATCAAACAATAATTATACTGCCGAAGTGTCGTGTTGCACGATCTATCCTTGTTCGTTAGAATACGTCTGTTCGGCGGCCAATATGGGAACAGGCTGTAAATTTTGTAATATAATACCAGCCTCAGGGGTGTTATGCAACTTTTGGGCTTGATATCACCCGGCCGATATGACCCGAAAAAGGAGTGATGTAAACAAACGTTCACCATGAAAAAAGGGAGGCAGATCTGTGCCTGCCTCCCTTTTGCTTTTTCAGCCGAATTATCCAGCCACCGGGCAACACCTGCGATCCGCAGATGCTTATTTCTTCTCGTTTTTCTTTTTCTCTTTTTTTACAGGCTTTTCTTCAACTTTTTTGGCGGCCTTGGGCTGTTTGCCGGCCGCCGCCTTCTCCCTGATGCGCTGGGCCACCCGGGCGTTGCGCTCCTCTGCGGCAACGATGCTCGACAGGCGGGCGACCACCTTGCGAATGCCGGCCTTGAGCTTGCGGACACGGGGGTCCTTTTCCAGGCCCTTGCCCTCTATGCCCCGTTCTTTTAACAGCGCGACGCGGGCCGCCAGGTCTGCCTGGGCCTTCTGTTTATGTGCCTCGTGATACGGTTTTGCCTTAAGATTCATTCTGTGCTCCTTTGTATGGACAACGGGTTATTGTTTTTACTCTTTTTTGTTCAGCAACGCGCTCAGGCCGGCAAAGGGTTTATGGCCGAAGCCGGAGGCCGGCTCCGGGGCCGGGCCGCCGGAAGGGTCATAGGCATCGGCCACGGCCTGGCGGGCATGGGCGTTTTCATGGCAGTACAGGCAGAGCAGTTCCCAGTTGCTGCCGTCGGGTGGATTGTTATCGTGATTGTGGTCCTTGTGGTGAACGGTTAGCTCGCGCAGCCGTTTGCCGGAAAACTCCCGGCCGCAGTGGCCACAGATCGGCGGGAAAAGCTTAAGTGCCCGTTCCCGGTACCCCTTTTCCGCTTCTTTACGACGGGCCAGCACGTCGGCCACCAGCCGGTTCACGCCGTTACTGTCCGGACCTCCCTTTATCGAAGGCATGTGATTGACTCCCTGTTGCGTCTACCCGAATATTGCAGAAATATGCGGCCTACTGCAAATTCCGTTCATCCCGCACCCTGTCCGCCGGGTCAAAAGCCCCCTGCTCCACCATGTGAATGGTGGCTTCCCACCCCAAAAACTCATTGACCAGCCGGTGCAGCCGTTCTATGTAAATCCGCTGCCTCCCCATTTCGTCAAAGAAAATATTGTCCGATATCCGGATCAGCACCGTCAGGTGATCCTGCCCGCCCCGGTTTTCCACCAGGAGCTGGTAGTCGGGAATATGGCCGTTTTCAGCGGCCAGCAACGCCCCGACCTGCTCCGGCACGATGCTGCCGCCCCGCATGACGATGGCCCCGTCACACCGCTTGAATATCCTGGAGATGCGGCAGTGGGTCCGGCCGCAGGCACAGGGGCTGTCATCGATGCGGGCCAGGTCCCCGGTACGGAAACGGATCAGGGGATAGGCCTCCTTGGTCAGGGTAGTGATCACCAGCTCGCCTTCGCTTCCCGGCGGCAGGGGCTTTGCGGTCCCCGGGTCGATGATTTCCGGAATAAAATGGTCCTCGAACAGGTGAAGGCCGTTTTTCGCCGGGCACTCCCAGGCCAGGCCGGGGCCGAACACCTCCTTGAGCCCGTAAACATCGGTGGCCGTGATCCGCAGGGCCGATTCCAGCGCGTTCCGGGTGGCCTCGGACCAGGGCTCGGAGCCGAAGATGCCGTATTCCAATGACAGGTCCATCACGCTGATGTTCTGATTTTCCATCTCGTCGATCAGGCGCATGGCAAACGTGGGGGTGGACACAAAGGCGGTGGCCCGGAAATCGCGCATGACTTTCGACTGGCTGGCCAGCCGGCCCACGGACATGGGAATCACCGAGGCACCGAGCAGATCGGGGCCTCGG
>JAXHVI010000234.1:0-2216 GCA_034189195.1 Thermodesulfobacteriota bacterium
CCAGGGCCTTTTCCGTTGCAATCATGGCCAGCTTCATGATGTCCGCGGCCGTGCCCTGAATGGGGGTGTTGATGGCGGCCCGCTCGGCATAGCCCTGAAGGGTGCGGTTGGGGCTGTCGATATCGGGCAGGTACCGGATACGGCCGAACATCGTGCGGGTCTGGCCGGTTTCGCGCGCATCGGCAATGGCCTTGTCCATGAACTCCTTTACCCGGCTGTAGCGGGAAAAATAGCTGTCCATATAATTTTTCGCCATCTTCTGGCTGATGCCCAGGTCCCGGGCCAGGCCAAAAGGGCTGATGCCGTAAACAATGCCGAAGTTGATGGCCTTGGCCTGGCGCCGCACGTCCTCGGTGATCATTTCGGGAAAAAGCTGAAACACCTCGCTGGCGGTGCGGATGTGAATATCCTCGTCGTTTTCAAATGCCTCGATCAGAATGGGGTCCCGGGAATAATGGGCCAGGATGCGCAGCTCCACCTGGGAATAATCGGCCGACACAAAGGTCCAGCCGGGCCGTGGCACAAAGGCCTTGCGAATCTGGCGGCCCTCCTCTGTGCGAATGGGAATGTTCTGCAGGTTGGGGTCGGTGCTGCTCAGCCGGCCCGTGGCCGTGGCGGTCTGGTTGAAAGAGGTGTGAATCCGGCCGGTCTCCGGGTGAATCAGTTCGCCCAAAGCGTCGGCATAGGTGGACTTGAGCTTGGCCAGGGTGCGGTGGCGCAGCAGCAGGGCCGGCAGTTCATGGTGGGCCGCCAGGGTGGTCAGCACGTCCGCGTCGGTGGAGTAGCCGGTCTTTTTCTTGGTTTTCTTCTGGGTGGGAAGCCCCAGTTTTTCAAACAGGATCACGCCCAGCTGCTGGGGCGAGTTGATGTTGAAGGTTTCCCCGGCCAGACCGTAGATTTCTCCCTCCAGCTTTTCCAGTTGCCCCTCCAGTTCTTTGGACAGGGCGGCCAGGGCTTCCCGGTCCACGGCCACGCCGGCCATCTCCATGTGCATCAGCACCGGCACCAGGGGCATCTCAATGGTTTCAAGCAGCTCGAAAAGGCCGCCCTGTTTCAACTCCTTTTCCAGGAGCCGGTGCAGGCTGAAGGTGATGTCCGCGTCCTCGGCGGCGTAGGGGGTGGCCTCCTCCAGCGGCACCGCTGAAAAGCATTTGGCGTTTTTGCCGGTGCCGGTGACCTCCTGGTAGGTGATCATGCGGTGGTTGAGATAGTCGGCGGCCAGCCGGTCCAGGCCGTAACTGCGGCGGGTGGGATTGAGCAGGTAGGCGGCTATCATGGTGTCAAACACCGGGCCGGCGATCTTCAAACCGCAGCGGGAGAGCACGGTCCAGTCATACTTGATGTTCTGGCCGATTTTGGTGATCTTCGTGTTTTCAAAGGCCGGGGCAAGGGTTCGAAGCACCCTGTCCCGGTCGAGCTGTTCGGGCGCGCCTTCGTATGCGTGGCCCACCGGAATGTAAAAAGCCTCGTCCGGTTCAAGGGCCAGGGATATGCCCACCAGCCGGGCCTTCATGGGATCAAGGGCCGTGGTCTCGGTGTCAAAGGCAAAACAGGAGGCTTTTTCCATCCGGCCGGCCAGGGCTTCCAGCTCCTGTTGGGTCATCAGGCCGGTATAGCGCTTGCCCGACAGGTCGGTCTGCTGCGGAAACTCCTTTTGCAGGCCTGTAAACTCCAGCTCGCTGAAAAGGGCGGAAAGGGCCGCGTTGTCCGGCGCCTTGACCGTAAAGGCCTCAATATCCCAGGCCACGGGCGCGTTGGTGTCGATGGTGACCAGTTTTCTGGCAAGATAGGCATCGTCCCGGTGGGCCAGCAGGTTTTCCTTCTGCTTCTTTTTGGTGATGGTCTCCACCCGGTCGTAAAGACTGTCCAGGGAACCGAACTCCTGGATCAGGGCCAGGGCCGTTTTTTCGCCGATGCCCGGAACGCCTTTAATGTTGTCCGACGTGTCGCCGGACAGGGCCATGGCGTCGATCACCTGGGCCGGCTGAAGGCCGAACTTATTTTCCACCGCGGCCCGGTCGATGACAACCTCCTTCATGGGATCCCAGATGGTGACATGATCGGTGACCATCTGGGCAAAATCCTTGTCCCCGGAAACAATCACCGCGTCAAAGCCCTCTTTTTCGGCCTTTACCGCCACGGTGCCGATCATGTCGTCGGCCTCGTACCCCTGCTGCTCCACAATGGGCAGGTTAAACCCTTCCACGATCTTCCTG
>JAXHVI010000235.1:0-11467 GCA_034189195.1 Thermodesulfobacteriota bacterium
CGGTCTATTTTTCGGGATTTTCCAGGTCATCCTCCGGGTGGGCCGACCCAATCACACCGGAAGGTACATCCCATCGCACGTATCGGGACCGGTCCTGGCCGGCCTTTCTGCCGGCCCACGTTCGGGCCTTTTTCGTAAAGGAGGTCCGCACCTTTGTCCGGGACCAGTCCCAGTGGTCCCAGCTGTTTCTGATCGCGGCCCTGGTGGTGATCTATATTTACAATTTCAAGGTGCTGCCCCTGGAAACATCACCCATGCCCGTGGTGTGGGTGCAGAACATCTTTGCCTTTTTAAACATGGGGCTGGCCGCCTTTGTGCTGACCGCGGTGACGGCCCGGTTTGCCTTTCCCGCGGTGAGCATGGAAAAATCGGCATTCTGGATCGTCCAGTGCGCGCCGGTCTCCATTCGGACCTTTCTGCGAATCAAGTTTTTCGTCTACCTGGTGCCGCTGTTTGTGCTGACCATGACACTGATCGTTGTCACCAACCTTCTGCTGAACGTGGCAGGTGAGATGATGGTGCTCTCCCTTGTCACGGTGTCGCTGATGGTGCCGGCCATCGTGGCCATGGGCGTGGGTATCGGCGCGATGTATCCCGATTTTTCATCGGAAAACCCGGCCCAGGCGGTGAGCAGTTTCGGCGGGTTTGTGTTCATGGCAACCAGCGCGCTTTATGTGATTGCGGTGATCGTGCTGGAGGCCGGTCCGGCCAGCCGGCTGGTTTTTGCCGGCCTGCGGGGCCGGACCCTGAGCCCGGAGTCGTGGGCCTGGATCATCGGCTCGTTTACGACCGTAGTCGCCCTGTCCGTGCTTGCCGTGGCGATTCCCCTGAGATTGGGAGAGAAACGGCTGCGGGGCTAGTCGTTCAGCTCGTTGCCGTAGGTGTCGATGAAAACTTCCATCTGCATTTTCTGCATGGGCAACAGCCGTTCAAAGGCCACGCAGAGGTTGCGGACCTCTTTGTCGTCGGGCAGGTCGGCGACCTTTACATTGCCCACGATACGAAAAGGGATTTTGTCCACAATGATGCCTTCGCCCGGAAACATGATGGAGAGGGTGGCGGCCTTGCCCAGCAGCTTCTGGTTTTTTTCCACGTAGTGAATGGCCAGCCCCTTCATGCTGATGTTTTTAATCGGTCCGAGTTTGACATAACTGGTTTTGCCCATGCGCCAGAAGGCGGTCCGGGGAATCATCACAATGGCGCCCTCAATGATAAACCGTTTCCAGCGCCGCCGGTCCCGGCCGTGGCGGTCTGTCTGAACAAAGCGGTTTACCGCGTTGTCGCCTGCCTTTGCCTTTGGCTTTGGCCGTGGCGGTTCCATTTCTGCCATGTCGGCGGCATCGGAACGGTCGGCAATGGAAAAGTCCAGATCAAGCTCATCGGAAGGTTCCTGCGGCGGATCGGTTCCGGATGTCATGCAACCCCCTGGTGTCGATCGACTGTGGTGATAAAACTTTGATAATTATAGAACAGACTTCAAAGTCTGATCAATGCTTATTTTTTTTCGGGGGTTGATGTGGGCGCGGGTCGGAAAGCACAAAAAAGTGGCGGAGAGAGAGGGATTCGAACCCTCGGTGCAGCTTTCACCACACACTCGCTTAGCAGGCGAGCGCCTTCGACCGACTCGGCCATCTCTCCATTTGGCGGCTGGCGGAGGAGGTAGGATTCGAACCCACGGAGCTTTCGCTCAACGGTTTTCAAGACCGCCGCCTTCAACCGCTCGGCCACTCCTCCTCGCTTTAAAGTTTCTATCTATACCGTGCCGCAGAATTTACGTCAATGCTTTTTTGGTTGTACTTTCAGTTGGACTGGTGTAGGCTTTCAGAATACAGCAAGTTATGACAAATAGTTGCGTCACCGCCAAAAAAATGAATGAGCGTTCATTCACTAAGGTGTCAAGTTCAACCTAAAAATATATTACAGGAGGTTGTGTAATGAGCAGAAAGATTAAAAAAGCCGCTGTCATCGGATCCGGCGTGATGGGCGGCGGCATCGCCGCACTGCTGGCCAGCGCGGGCGTCGAGACCCTGCTGCTCGACATTGTTCCCTTTGACCTGACCGATGAGCAGAAAAAAGATCCCGCGGCACGGAACCGCATCGTAAAGTTCGGGTATGACACGATTATGATGTCCCGGCCCGCGGCCCTGATGCATCCGTCGGACGCGGCCCTGATCTCCATCGGCAACCTGGAGGACGATTTCGACAAGCTGGCCGACTGCGACTGGATCGTGGAGGTGGTGGTGGAGAACCTCAAGATCAAGCAGCAGCTGTTCAAGCGCATCGAACCGGTGCGAAAAAAGGGCAGCATCATCTCTTCCAATACCTCGGGCATTCCGCTCAAGGCCATGTCCGAAGGGCTGAGTTCCGACTTTAAACAGCATTTTCTGGGCACTCACTTTTTCAACCCGGTGCGATACATGCACCTGCTGGAAATTATCAAGGGTGAAGAGACCTCTGAAGAAGTACTCCGTTTCATGGCCGCGTTCGGCGAAAAGCGGTTGGGCAAAGGCATTGTGTGGGCCAAGGACACGCCCAACTTTATCGGCAACCGCATCGGGGTCCAGGGCATTGTCAAGGCCATGCAGCTGATGCTGGAGATGGGGCTGACCATTTCAGAGGCCGACGCCCTGTTCGGACCGGTCATGGGCCGGCCCAAGACCGCCATGTTCAAGACCACCGACCTGGTAGGTCTGGACACCATGAGCCATGTGGCCAGAAACACCTATGACCTGGTGACCGACGACGAGGCCAGAGACGATTTCCTGACCCCGGACTTTGTTTCAACCATGATCGAAAAGAAGCTGCTGGGCAACAAGACCAAGGCCGGTTTCTACAAGACCGACAGAAGCCCGGAGGGCAAGAAGCTTCGCCTGGTGATCAATCCCGCCACACTGGAGTATGAACCCGCCGGTGACGTGGATTTTCCCTGCATTGCCGACGCCAGGTCCAAAAAGACCCTGCCGGAAAAAATGAAGGCCATTGTGTACGGCGATGACAAAGGCGCGGCCTACGCCTGGAAGGTGGTGGCCTCCGGTCTGATCTACGCGGCCAACCGGGTGCCGGAGATTTCCGATACCATCGTGGAGATCGACAATGCCATGAAGTGGGGCTACAACTTTGAAATGGGCCCCTTTGAAACATGGGATGCCATCGGCGTGGCCGAATCCGTGGCAAAGATGGAAAAGGACGGCATGGTTGTTCCGGAAAAGGTCAAGAAGATGCTGGCCGACGGCAACCAGACCTTTTACAGGATCGAAAAGGGCCAGACCCTGTTTTATGATTTTGCCTCCGGGTCATATAAAGCCGTGCCGGTAAGCGATGTGGCGGTTTCCCTGGCCATTCTCAAGGGAGAGGGCCGGGAGGTCAAAAGCTGCAAGTCCGCCTCCCTGATCGACCTGGGCGACGGCGTGTTCTGCTGCGAGTTTCACACCAAGATGAACGCATTGAACACAGAGCTGATCGCCTTTATGCACGAGGCCATGGACTACGTGGATGCCAACGGCGCCGGCATGGTGCTGGGCAACCAGGCCGGCGGCATGCCCGGGGCCTTTTCCGCGGGCGCGGACCTAAAGGAGATTCTGGCCGCAGTGGGCGACAAGCAGTTTGACGGCATTGACAAGATGATCGACTCCCTGCAGCAGGCCGTGCAGCGGGAGCGCTACTCCCACTTCCCCGTGGTGGCGGCCCCCTACGGCATGGCCCTGGGCGGCGGCTGTGAAGTCTGCCTGGGCGCCGACCGCATCGTGGCCCACGCCGAGCTTTACATGGGCCTGGTGGAGATCGGGGTGGGCGTGCTGCCCGCCGGCACCGGGTGCATGAACCTGTGGAAAAAGATGATCAGCGGCATTCCCGCGCCGGTGACCGACGCCGACCTGGCCAAGTTCTTCATTCCCACCTTCATGGCCATTGCCATGGCCAAGGTGTCCATGTCGGCCGCCGAGGCCCGGGCCAACGGTTTTCTGGGGCCCAACGACAGAATCGTGTTCAACCGGGACAACCTGATCGGAGAGGCCAAAAAAGAGGTGCTGCGCATGATCGACGACGGTTACGCGCCGCCGGCCAAAAAGCCCCTCAAGGTCCTGGGCGAGGCGGCCTGGGGCATGGTCAACGCGGAAATTTTCAACATGCAGAACGGCGGCTATGTCAGCGAATACGACGCCTACCTGGCCAGAAACATCGCCTATGTCATTGCCGGCGGCGACGCCCGGACCAACAGCGAAATCGACGAGCAGGCCATTCTCAACCTGGAGAGATCCATGTTTATCGAATTTCTCAAGCAGGAAAAGACCATGGCCCGCATCGAACACATGCTCAAAACCGGCAAACCGCTTCGCAACTAAGGAGGATTTAAAATGAGAGACGCATATATTGTTACATCGGTCAGAACCCCGGGCTGCAAGAACCGGCGGGGCGCCCTGAAAGACACCCGCCCCGAGGACCTGATTTCCTTTATCATCAACGCGGCCATGGAAAAAACCCCGGGCCTTGAGAAAAAGGACGTGGACGACCTGATGCTGGGCTGTTCGTTTCCCGAGGCCGAGCAGGGCTTAAACATCGGCCGCATCGCGGTCCAGATGGCCGGTTTTCCGGACCAGGTGTCCGGCGCCACGGTCAACCGCTTCTGCTCTTCCGGCCTGGAAGCCATTGCCCTGGCCTCGCTGCGGGTCATGTCCGGCTGGTCGGACGTCACCCTGGGCGGCGGCGTCGAGTCCATGACCTACGTGCCCATGGGCGGCAACCTGCCCCGGCCTCATCCGGACTGGTCCCGCGAACGGGCCGACTACTATGTCTCCATGGGCATCACCGCGGAAAACGTGGCCAACCGCTACAACATTTCCCGGGAAGACCAGGACGAGTTTGCCTACCAGTCCCAGATGAAGGCATCCAAGGCCAAGGCGGAAAATCTGTTTACCGAGATCGTGCCCACCCCGGCCACCAAATTTGTGAAGCAGGCCGGCGGCACCATCAAGAAAGAAACCTTCACCCAGAGCTTTGACGACGGTATCCGGGAGTCCACCACCGTGGAAGGACTGGCCAAGCTGCGGCCCGTGTTTGCGGCCGGCGGTTCGGTCACGGCGGGCAACTCTTCCCAGACCACGGACGGGGCCGCCGTTTCCGTCATCATGAGCGAAAACAAGGTCAAGGAGCTGGGCCTCAAGCCCATTGCCAAGCTCAAGATCTACACCACGGTGGGATGCCGGTCCGACGAGATGGGCGTGGGCCCGCGGTATGCCATTCCCAAGCTGCTGGACAAGGCCGGCATGACTATCGACGACATCGGCCTGTGGGAGATCAACGAGGCCTTTGCATCCCAGGCCATTTACTGCATCCGCGAGCTGGGCCTGGAAAAACACATGGACCGCATCAATATCCACGGCGGCGCCATTGCCCTGGGCCACCCCCTGGGCTGCACCGGCGCCAAGCTGTGCGCCACCCTGCTTGCCAACATGCAGGCCAGGGGCGTCAAGTACGGCGTGGAGTCCATGTGCATCGGCGGCGGCATGGGCGCGGCCGGATTGTTCGAGCTGTGCGACTAATAACCCTTTACGGGTAATGACCTCTAAACAAAAGCCGGATCGGTCCTGCGACAAGGGCTGATCCGGCTTTTTCGAATTCTTATCATTTATACAACAACCACGGAATTATCGCAGTAGCCATATTCACTTCGTACATATTTATCCGCTTCCCAATCGTTTTCCCATATTTTTTCATCCATCAGATAACGAAACTGGTACTCTTTTCCCGCTTTCAGACCCAGCGTCAGGGTAAAGTCTCCGCTTTTCAGTTTCCGCATTGGGTTGTCCATTGCGCTCCAGTTATTGAAATCCCCCACGAGGTTGACGGTCGAAACGCCCATTGAGGCCTTCCTTGGAACATAGAAAGTCACCTTGCATGCCTTTTTGTCTTTACCGTACTGTTTTTTCAGGCTCATCTTTTCCCTCCTTGCAATAAGTTAAGAAATTACGCGCCAAAGTATCAATATAGCCGCCTCTATTTTGTTCTCCGCCGTCAAACCGTCTCGAAAAACAGCCTATTTGGGAATCTCCAGATTCCACTGAACGTCAACCGGAACCTTTTCGGGTAGCCGGGCACGGACCCTTATGTTGTCAGGCAGATTGACTTTGAACACATCGTCAATGGGCAAGCGGACAGGCACATTTAAATTCAACGGGACGATAAACCGTTTGTTTATGTGGACGGTCACATCCTGCTGTAAATGCACATTGGCCTGAGTCTTCACGTGAATCGGCCCCTTTAATGGAACGACCATGTTGACCGGAAAAAATCCGCTTAAGGGAACGCTGATCTTCATCCCCAGAAAACTGGTCTGCACCCGCACTCCTTCCAGGGGGATCTCGGTCTCAACGGGAACCCTGGCCTCCACGAATATTTCCTGATCTATGGGAACGGGTATCATCACATCCAGCGGCACGGTTAAGTCCTCATCAATCCATACGTTCAGGTCCTGCGAGATAGGGATATCCGTTTCCAGGATCTTGGACAGCTTCACGGGAATCGCTTTTTCGGCGGTCGCCTCCACGGGGATCCAATCCGATATCCCGGCTTCTACCGTATTCCGAAGCTGGTAAGAGACACGGTCAGGCATCTTTTTGTAAAAGTATCGCGCGGTGCCTATGGAAACAATGACCACAAGCATAACGATCAATAATAACAAGATCAGCAGGCCCGCGATCTGAGACCGGGTTATTCTCCAGTGAATTCCGAAAGGGAGGGGTCTTTTGATATGCGGAAAGTCTTCCATGAACGGTTTCATCCTCAAGATTGATCAGGATAGGCGTTTATTAAGGCATCAGGATGTTTTTCCGGTGTCAATTATGGCTGCTTTTTTGAACAATTCGATAAAGAACCGTTCCATCGGCGATCGTTGATCCGTTTTCCGCATCGACAATATGCACGTCGTTTAAAAAAAGTTCCTGCCTTTGCCAGCGCACCCCGGCAAGCGCATAAACTTCCTGGAACGCTGCCTTCCTGAAAAAATTTACATGCAGGGACGGTGTGGATGCCTTGTGCATTTCCAGGGGTACGGCAGACCAGGCAGCCAGCGCAGCCGTTGTATCCATCAGCGCCGCGATTGAACCCTCATGAAAACATCCGTCCAAATCCCCGTTCAGGCCATCGGAAAGAGGCATCCTGACAATGGCCAGAGAGTCCTTCACGTGTTCCATATCCAAATTAAGGGACTTGATAAACGGCTGGGCCTGGAAGATTTCGGCCATGGGGCCGGGATCACATGAACCGGAATAAAAAGAACGCCGGTCAAAAAACCGCGGCTCCTTCACTTCCTTATCCTCACCCTCCGGAACGTGACGGACCATGACCGATCCTCTGGCCACCGGTTTACCGCCCTGTTTGAAAACGTCCACACCGACGAAGGTAAGTTCTTTTCCTTTCCGCAAAACATTACCAACAGCCTCAATCGGTTCGGAGATGGCAGCCGAAAGGTATTGGACGTCCATGCTTACAATTATCGCCTGGCCGTTCTTCGGCGGTCCTCCATTCCGATCCGCGCCGAGTTGCAGCGCGGCAATGCTGATCAGAGAACCCGCGATTCCTCCATGAAGCGCGCCGCCGAAATTGGCGTTTTCTTCTCTGAAGGGAAGATGGATTTTAACCCGTTCCGGCCCGCATTCCAAAAGTTCAACTCCCAGTTTTTTATGATAGCGTATTTTTCCGAAAGTGTTGGTTTGTATGTGACCACACATTTTCCACCTCACGCAACGTTCCGATATTCTATTGCTTTTACGAATATTTCATCCGCCGTTAACTTTCTTTTTTTAGGTTACACGATAATCAGGGCATCCATCGCAGCGGTTCCCCGCGAAAAGGCCGTTAAAGGGTTAATCTCAGCTTCTTTTATTTCGGGAAAATCCATGGCCAGTTGCGACACTCTTAATATCACGTCATAGACGGCCTCTTTATCAGCGGAAGGCGCCCCCCTGAAACCCTCAAATATTCGATGCCCTTTTATCTCGGAAACCATCTCTTCCGCATCCAATCGTGTCAAAGGGCATATGCGCAAGGAATAGTCTTCCAGGGCCTCCACCAAAACACCGCCAAGCCCGAACAGCACCGTCGGTCCGAAAACCTCATCGTTTTTCATGCCGACAATACATTCAATTCCGCCGCTTAACATCTTCTGAACGGTAATCCCGTTGACACGGACATTGGGGTCGTGCTTTATCACGTTTTCCATAATCTCCCGGAACGCCGCCGAAATTTCCTGATCATTATTGATATTCAGCCTTACGCCGCCTGCTTCCGTCTTATGCGGTATATCCGGAGAATCAATCTTAAGGGCCACGGGAAAACCAATCCCACGGGCGATTTTTATCGCCTCATCATGGTTTTTGGCCAATCCTTCCGAAACGCATGGTATGCCGTATGCCGACATTATTTGTTTCGACACGGATTCAGACAAGGTCCGGCCCGGTTTAACGCCGTCAAGTAATTCTTTAACCCTGTTCCTGTCAATTCCTTTAACGGGTGCGGAACAGGTCTTTGCTCCATTGATTTTTTTTAATCTGCCGCTGTATCCGGCGACATGGCCGAGAACGCGCACGGCAAGATCCTGAGTGCGGATCACCGGGATCCTGTGGGCGCGAAGATGCTGGACATCTTCCCTGCCAAGAAGTTCAGAACCCAGAACAAAGACGACGAATAATTTTTCGGTTGCGTTTACGGCTTCAACAATCGCGTTAAGCTGGCTGATATTGGCGCCGATCCCGGGCCAGTGCTCATAAATAACCATATCGATGTTCGGATCTTCAAGAACTATTGTTAGCGGCCGTAAAAGCAGGTCCGGATCCACCAGAATCTGAGACGTCGCATCAACCGGATTTGCGCTTGATCCAAAGGAAGGCAGCGCCGCGTCAAGTTTTTTCCTTGTATCTTCAGTAAACGGCGCGACTTCAAGACCGGCTGAAACACACTTGTCTGAAACCAGAACACCGCTGCCGCCGGAGCTTGCAACAATACCCACCCTGTTTCCTTTCGGCAAGGGCCCCATGGCCAGAACCGACAGAACGGCATTTAATTCTTCAATTCCTTCGACCCTTATGATTCCTTTCTGATGGAAAAAAGACGAATAAACACGATCAGAACCGACCAGCGAGCCGGTATGGGACGCCGCGGCCCTTGCCGCGGCATCATGACGCCCGGACTTGATAAGAACCAACGGTTTTTCCCGCTGTAATGCCAGGTCGGCGGCATAAAACAATTTTCCGCCGTCCTTAACGCCTTCAAGGTACCCGCCGACCGCCCTGGTGCTTTTATCCTTTATCATATAAATAAGATAGTCTGAAAACGAGAGACCGGCCTCATTGCCGGAACTTACAAAATATGTAAAATTGACGCCCGTCTCAATTGACATGATATACATGGATGTCCCGAACCCGCCGCTCTGGCTGATAAAGCCATAAAACTTGAAATGATCATCGCCCGTGGCCAGTTCCGTAATCCCGAATCCGGCGGACATCCCGTTTAACGCATTAAATACCCCCTGACTGTTTGGGCCGCACAGCAACATCCCGTTTTCTTGCGTAAGCCTTACGATCTCTTCCTGTATCTTGCTTCCATGGCCGCCTGCTTCGGCAAATCCGGAGGTGAGGATGATGACCGCTTTCACCCCTGCACTTATACACTCATGTAAAACTTCCGTAACTCTTGCGGCAGGCACCGCGATTATCGCCGAATCAATCTCTTCTGGAATGTCTTTAATGGACGGGTAGCACTTTAATCCTCCGATTTCCTTATGCTTTGGATTAACGGGATAAACGTTTCCCTTAAAACCGTTTTTAATCAGGGACAATACCGGGTGGCCGGCCGGTTTCATGGGATCCGTTGATGCTCCTATAATCGCTATTGTTTCAGGATTAAACAGAATATCGATGTTTTTTTCAAAATCAACCCGCATGAATCCTACTCCTTTTTTGATGTTGTTGATCGAGGTGGATCATATTGTCGTATTTTCCCGGGCCTTTCTTTCATTTACATGATCGCCCCTTCCGCGTTTGGCAAAGGGGCGAAGTAGGTCGTCTTGATTCGATGGTATTGACGCGATGCAAACAACAGCGGCCTTCGAAACGGATAAATCCGCTTGGGGAAAAAGGTGAGTTGATTGAACCTGTCAAACCCCTGAATCATATTATCCGCTTCCCAGGCAACCACGGCCCCGGTTTGTTTAAATCCCCAGGTGTTGAATTTGTCCGCCAGCGGCCGGCTTCGGAATTGGGCTTCAAAAAGCAGCGGGCCTTTCAGTCGCAAAGGTTTCATGCCGGATGCGCATTGCACGGCCCGGGCGGCTGTTAACCGCAGTTGTTCACGGCCTTCCGAAAGGTAGATTCGGCTTTTCTCGCCGGATGTATAGGCTTCTTTCCTTTTATCGACCACGACCTCTTTGACCCACGGCAGCGCATTTCGCGCCTGTTCGACCGCGATATCTTCTCCGGAAACAAACCCGATGGGAATACCGTATTCGCCCAGGTAACCGCCATAAACTTCCATTTCGCAAACCGGTTTCCCGTTGATTCTGACTTCCGAAAAAATGCCGTAATGGGTGTGGGGGAAAAAGGCGTTTGGAGTTCCGGAAGCGGCGTGAATGGCCACGTAAAGGATCAGGTCCAGCCCGGAAATATCGCCGAACAGAGACGGCTTGACATAATGACCGCCCCGATAATCCGCCCTGGGGTCCAGCTTGCTCACCAGGCAGTTGAAACCGACTTCATGCGTATCCTTAACCGTAACTTTATCGGCGCCGCCGTCAAACGCCCCCTGGATTACGTGATTGACATCCGCCGTTAAACAGGAACGGCCATACTGCCATTCGGCCGTTCCCATCCGGCATTGACGCATACGCCATATTCCGAAACTGCCTTCCATGTCCGCAAATACGCCTACATGCAAAACGACCTCCCTGTATCGAATTATTATTCCGGCTTTGACCCCGACTTCCGCAGCTGCTTCCAACCGGCAAGCGGATTTATAAAAAAATTACACATCAGGCAGGCATCGGCCAGGCCCGTACTCAGCGCCGCCGTCACCTCTGTTCCAGGGCAGACACAAACTCCTTTCCCGTGAGCAACGCGACAAAACTTTCGTTTAATTACCTTCAACAAAAGCACTTTCACCTCACGGCAATCTTACAGTACGATTCCCCCCCTCTGTCGGCAGCCGTCTTATTCCAGCCTTGACAACAACTTCTGCAACTGCTTCCATTCGTTGGCCGTGAAACGATGGATAAAGGAACCGTTGATTTCATTGAATAGGGAGATAAAGGAGTCTCTGTGCTCCTTGGCCTTTTCCGACAGATAGATGCGCAGGGTGCGTCGGTCGCTCCTGCCTGGACGACGTTCCACCCAACCGTCTCTTTCCAGACGGTCAATAAGCCCTGTAACGGTGGCCCGGTCCGTAAATGTCTTCTCCGCCAGCTGACTGGGCGTTGCCCCCT
>JAXHVI010000236.1:0-9775 GCA_034189195.1 Thermodesulfobacteriota bacterium
GTCTTGCCGTTGGTGCCGGTGACACCGATCAGCACCAACGGCAAGACCACCACCGCGGCCCTGGTGGAACACATGCTGGTAAAGGCGGGCAAACAGGTGGGGGTGATCGGCACCGGCAATTTCCGTTACGTGGGCCGGCGGTTCAAAAGCCCCCTGACCACGCCGGAGTCGGCCGACCTTCAGCAAATTCTGCGTGACATGGCAACAGCCGGCGTCACCCATGTGGTCATGGAGGTCTCCTCCCACGCCCTGGCCCATCAGCGGGTGGCCGGGTGCGCCTTTGACGTGGCCATCTTCACCAACCTGACCCAGGACCATCTGGATTTTCACGGGGACATGGAGACCTACTGGGAGTGCAAGAAAAGGCTGTTTACCGGAACCCGGTCCGTGGGCGCCAGGGAAAAGAAAATGGTTTCGGTGATTAACTGTAATGATGCCCGGGGAAAGGGCCTGTTTGACACGCTGCCCCTGTCCGGTCGCATGAGCGCGGGATTCTCCGAGGCGTGCGATATTTATTCCAAGGCGGTGACCAGCTCTCCGAACGGCCTTGCCGGCACAATTGTGACCCCTGCCGGACCAGTGCCGTTCTGCTCACCGCTGGCCGGAACCTATAACCTTGAAAATATTCTCTGCGCGGCCGGCGCCGGTGTTGCCCTGGGCGTGGAAGGGGCAGCGATTCAGGAAGGCATCAAGACCTTTGCCGGCGTGCCCGGCAGGCTGGAAAAGGTGGCCGATCGGATGGGGCGTTTTGTTTTTGTGGATTATGCCCATACGCCGGATGCCCTTGAAAACGTGTTGTCGGCCCTTCGAAAGATATCTGTCGGCCGTCTTTTCTGCGTGTTCGGCTGCGGCGGTGACCGGGACAGGGCCAAGCGGCCGAAAATGGGCAGGATTGCCGCCACCATTGCCGACCGGGTGGTGGTGACGTCGGACAATCCGAGAAGTGAGGATCCGGAAGCGATTCTCGCGGATATCGTGAAGGGCATGGCCGGTCTGGCTGAGCGGGTCACTGACGTGACCGGTTTGGCCGGCGAAAGCAGTAACGGCCGGTACCTGGTGGAGCCGGACCGCCGTCGGGCCATACGGGCCGCGGTGACGACGGCGGCCGCCGGGGACACCATTTTGATCGCCGGCAAGGGCGAGGAAAACTACCAGATATTCAGGGACGGGACCATTGATTTTGATGACAGGCAAGAGGCCGCGGCCGCGCTGCAGGCCCAGGGTAAACCCGGGAACGACCAGATGCCCGCCATGTCGGCGGGGCAGTGCGGATAGACGACTATGGCAGAGGGTCTGTTGTGGCATATGTCAGATGTGATAACGGCAACCGGCGGCGAGCTGATACGGGGAACAGGAAACGAAGTGTTTGACAACATTTCCATCGATTCACGGACCCTTGGCAAAGGAGATCTGTTTGTGGCGATTCAGGGACAGCATCATGACGGTCATGATTTTATCGATCATGTGCTGGCGCAGGGAGCCGGCGGCGTGATGATCGATCAGGCCCATGCTTCCCGAATGGGGACGCCACAGGCAGCCGGCCGGGAGGCGCGGGTGGTGGTAAAAGACACCGTTGTCGCCCTGGGAGACCTGGCCCGTCATCGCCGAAGGAGCGTGAATCCCCGTGTGGCGGCCATCACCGGCACCAACGGCAAGACCAGCACCAAGGAGATGGCAGCAATGATATGCGGCCGCCGGTACAGAGTGCTCGCCACCGCCGGAAATTTCAACAACGAGATCGGCCTGCCCCTGACCCTGCTGCGACTGGGAAAGGAACACCAGGTGGCGATCCTTGAGATGGGCATGAACGCGCCGGGCGAGATTGGGCGACTGGCAAAGATCTGCGAGCCGGACATGGGCGTGGTCCTCAATGTGGGGGCCGGGCACCTGGAGGGCGTGGAAAACATCGACGGCGTGGCTCGGGCCAAGGCCGAACTTTTTGAAACGTTGACCGAAAAGGACACGGCCATCGTGAATGTCGATGACCCGCGGGTAATGAAGATGGCACAAAAGGCCAGGGGCCGGGTGGTGACCTACGGCATGGGGCAGCAGGCCGATATTACCGCCACGTCGGTCAGAAGGGAAGAGGGCCGGGTCTGTTTCGACCTGTGCCTGTCCGCCACGGGCGAGCGGGCGACCGTGGCCCTTCCGGTATCCGGCACGTTCATGGTGTCCAACGCCCTGGCCGCCGCCGCCATCGGGGCCGGCCTGGGTTTGTCCGCGGCGGAGATCAAGGCCGGGCTGGAGGGGTTTTCCCCGGTGCCGGGCAGAATGACCATTACACAGACCAGGGCCGGGTTTACCCTGGTGGATGACACGTATAACGCCAATCCGGAATCAATGAAGGCGGCCCTTTCCGGATTGCGGGAGTTGAAAGGGGCCGGGCGCGGTATCCTGATCATGGGAGACATGTTTGAACTGGGGGATCACGCGCCGGTAATGCACGGCAAAACAGGCGTCATGGCGGCCGAAAGCGGTGTGGACAGGCTCTATGTGACGGGTGAATTTGCGGAAGCGGTGGCCGGGGGCGCCGCTTCCGCCGGCATGACGCCTGAAAAAATTATGACCGGATCCAAGGAAGCGATCATCGAGGCGGTGTGCCCGGTCCTTCGACCGGGGGACTGGGTCCTGGTGAAGGGCTCCCGGGGCATGGGAATGGAGACCGTTGTTCAGGCCCTTTCGGCCTACGGCAACGGCGTAGCGGGCAGAAAAGGGGGGCGGTAGCGATGCTGTACCATTTATTATATCCGCTGCACACGCATATATCGTTTTTCAATGTGTTTCAGTACATCACCTTTCGAACGATCTATGCCAGCCTCACCGCTTTTCTGATCTGTTTTCTGCTGGGGCCGTTTACCATCCGGACCCTGGCGAGAATGCAGATCGGCCAGTATATCCGGGAACGCGGGCCCCAGAGCCATCAGGGAAAGGCCGGTACCCCCACCATGGGCGGCCTGCTGATCGTCTTTTCCGTGGTGGTGGCCTGCCTGCTCTGGGCCGACCTGACCAACCGGTATATCTGGGTGACGCTCGCGGCCCTGGCGGGATATACGGCCATCGGGTTTATTGATGATTACCTGATGCAGATCAAAAAAAGAAGCAAGGGGCTTTCGGCCAGGGCCAAGTTCCTGGCCCAGGCCGTTCTGGCAGTCGGGATCTGCCTGCTGATTTTCGCGGCCTCGGACACCAACACCGTGCTGCTGGTGCCCTTTTTCAAACGGGTGGCGCCGGATCTGGGGCTTTTTTACATCGTGCTGGGCGTGTTTGTCATTGTGGGCACCTCCAACGCCGTAAACCTCACCGACGGCCTGGACGGCCTGGTGACCGGCCCCCTGGTGATTTCGTTCGTGGCCTACATGGTATTCGCCTACGTGGCGGGCAACGCCATCATCTCCAACTACCTGCAGGTGATTCACGTGCCGGGAAGCGGTGAGGTGACGGTGCTCTGCGGCGCCATGGCCGGCGGCCTGATGGGCTTTCTCTGGTTCAACGCCTACCCGGCGCAGATATTTATGGGGGACGTGGGGTCCCTCTCCCTGGGCGGGGCCCTGGGCACGGTGGCCATCATTACCAAGCAGGAGATCCTGCTGACCCTGGTGGGCGGTTTGTTCGTGGTGGAGACCCTGTCCGTAATTTTTCAGGTGGGGTTTTTCAAAGCCACAAAGGGCCGGCGCATTTTCCGCATGGCGCCGCTGCACCACCATTTTGAGCTCAAAGGATGGGCCGAACCCAAGATCATTGTCCGCTTCTGGATCATCGCCATTGTCCTGGCCCTGATCGCGGTGAGCACATTGAAGATACGCTGATGATACCTGTTGAAACGGAAAACAGAAAAGTGGTTGTGGTCGGACTGGGAAAGTCCGGACTTGCAACGGCCCGGTTCCTGCTCCGGCGCGGCGCGCTGGTGACCGTTACCGACCGGGCGCCCGAGGCAAGGCTCGGTGACCTGGCGGTGTCCGCCCGGGACCTGGGCGCGACCCTTGAACTGGGCGGCCATAAGGACAGCACCTTTCTGTCGGCGGACTATATCGTGGTGAGCCCCGGCGTGCCCGAAACCCTGGCGCCCCTGAAAAAGGCCGTGGCAAAAGGGATTCCGGTGATGGGGGAGATGGAACTGGCGGCCCGGTTTGTCACAAAGCCCGTGGCCGCGGTCACCGGCACCAACGGCAAGACCACCGTCACCACCCTGCTGGGCGACATGCTCAAGGCGTCGGGACGCCAGGTGTTTGTGGGCGGCAATATCGGCGCGCCCCTGATCGGATTCGCCGACAAGGGGGAAAACGCGGACATGGCCGTGGTGGAGGTAAGCAGCTTTCAACTGGACACTATTGAAACCTTCCGGCCCCATGTGGCCGTTCTGCTCAACATCGCCGAGGACCACCTGGCCCGGTACGCGGACTTTGACGCTTACGTGCGGTCCAAGGGCCGAATTTTTGAGAACCAGGAGGCGGACGACGTGGCGGTGATCAACGGCGCTGATTTCCACGTGCTGAAGGCCTCAAAGGGAATCAGAAGCAGGAAACTGACCTTTAATGCCGGTAAAAACACACAGGACGGCGCAGTGATTGGTGGCACTGCCGTGGAGA
Source organism: Thermodesulfobacteriota bacterium (assembly GCA_034189195.1). Taxonomy (GTDB): domain Bacteria; phylum Desulfobacterota; class Desulfobacteria; order Desulfobacterales; family Desulfosudaceae; genus Desulfosudis. The sequence continues at coordinate 4,587 of JAXHVI010000236.1, forward strand.
TCGTCACGGCGGGGACAAAAACGGCGACCATCGGCGTGACGTCCCCGTTGATGAGGGCCCGGCACAACATGGAAAACATCGCGGCCGCGGCCCTGGCGGCCCTGGCCATGGGGGCCACGGTGGAGGGAATTCAGGCGGCGGTGGACGGGTTCCAGGGGCTGCGCCACCGCCTGGAGTATGTGGCCAGCATCGACGATGTCCATTATTTCGACGATTCCAAGGCCACCAATCCGGACGCGGTGCGCCGGGCCCTGGAGTTTTTCACCTCCCGGGTGGTGCTCCTGCTGGGCGGTGAGGACAAGGGGTGTGACTACGGAGTCCTCAAGAATGTGATCCGCGAGCGGGCCCGGGCCGTGGTGCTGTTCGGCGCGGCAAAAGACAAGATTCGCATGGCCATCAACGGATCGGTATCGTTGCGGGATGCCGGTTCAATGGCCGAAGCGGTGCGCCTTGCCCACGAGCTGGCCGCCCCCGGCGACGCGGTGCTGCTGTCGCCGGCCTGCTCCAGCTTTGACAGCTATGAGAGCTATGCCCACCGGGGCGATGATTTCTGCAATGCCGTGAACGAACTGAAAGAGGAATGCCATGCGCGGGGTTAGGTCAAAATCCAACCTGCTCTATGTGGACATCAGCCTGCTGTTCCCGGCCCTTATCCTGGCCGGCATCGGGGTGGTGATGGTCTACAGCGCCAGTTCCCACTTAGCGGTCCGCGAGTTCATGGACGGCGCCCATTACCTGAAACGGCAGGCGGCCTTTCTGGTTGTGGGCATCTGCCTGATGGTGGGCTGCCGCTATGTGCCTTACCGGCTGTTCCGTTTTTTTGCTTACGTGCTTCTGGGCGCGGCCTTTCTCCTGCTGGGGGCCCTGTACGTCAACGGCATCGGCTACACCGCGGGCGGCGCCACCCGGTGGATGCGCGTGGGACCGGTCTCTTTTCAGCCGTCGGTGTTTGCCACGTTCGCCCTGATTGTCTACCTGGCCTATTCCCTGCACAAGAAGCAGGAGAAGGTCACCGACTTTTCCATCGGGTTTGTTCCCCATGTGGCGGTGTTTGCCATCCTGTCGGTCCTGATCGTCATGCAGCCCGACTTCGGCACCGTGGTGATACTGGCCGCCATCACCTGGATCATGCTGTTCGTGGCCGGCGTCAGGTTCCTGCACCTGCTCGCCTCCGGCGTTTTTCTGATACCGGTGGTGGTCTACTACTTGTTTACCGCCGACTACCGCCGGCTCCGGCTGATCAGTTTCCTGGACCCCTGGCGGTACAGAACCGACGAGGGGTATCAGGTGGTTCACTCCCTCATGGCCTTCGGCACCGGCGGATTGTGGGGAACCGGCCTGGGCCAGGGGTACCAGAAGCTTTTTTACCTGCCCGAGCCCCACACCGATTTTATCTTTTCGGTGATCGGTGAAGAACTGGGCCTCTGGGGCGTGCTGGTGATTCTGACGCTCTATTTCGTGATTCTGTGGCGGGGCGTGACAATCGCCCGGCGGGCCGAAGACCTGTTCGGCAGCTTTGTGGCCATCGGCCTGACCGCGGCCATCGGGTTGCAGGTGGTGGTCAACATGGGCGTGGCAGTGGGCCTGCTGCCCGCCAAGGGGCTGACCCTGCCGTTTCTGAGTTACGGCGGCACGTCGCTGATGTTTAACATGGCGGCGATCGGCATTTTAATGAATATAGGACAACGGCGGCATGAATAGGCAGACCGGCTCAACAACCGGCGAGATGCGCGTCATCATTGCCGGCGGCGGCACCGGGGGGCACCTGTTTCCCGGCATCGCCATTGCCGAGAGCTTAACGGAGATGGCGCCCGGCTGCCGGGTGATGTTCGTCGGCACGGGCAGCCCCATTGAAAAGCGGGTGCTGCCGAAGACCGGGTTTGCCTTTGAAACCATTGCCACCGAGGGCATCAAGGGACGGGGGGCGGTTGCCAGAGTCCGGGCCGTTGCCAAACTGCTGGCCGGCGTTATTTCCGCCGGTCGCCTGGTGCGACGGTTTGACCCGGCCGTGATCATCGGCATGGGCGGATACGTGTCGGCCCCGGTGGTGATCGCGGCCCGGCTGATGGGACGGAAAGTGGTGCTCTGCGAGCAGAACGCCCTGCCCGGCCTGACCAACCGGGTGCTTTCCCGGTTTGCCGACCTGGTGTGCGTTTCCCATGATACCGCCGCCGGCCGGCTGGGCGGGGCAAAAACCCTGACCACCGGCAATCCGGTGCGAAAGGCTTTTTTGAACGCCATAAGCGAGGCCGGACCCGGTGCCGGAGAGAAGGGGCAAGGGTTTACCGTTTTTATCGTGGGCGGCAGCCAGGGGGCCCACGGCATCAACCTGGCCGTAACAGAGGCGCTGGACCTTCTGGCGGACCGGGAGAACATCCGGTTTGTACACCAGACCGGCACGGCGGATTTACAGATGGTGGAGCAGGCCTATGAACGGGCCGGCATCGACCACGTGGTCCAGCCCTTTTTTGATGACATGGCGGCCCGGTACGCGGCCGCCGACCTGGTGATCTGCCGGGCCGGCGCCACCACCGTGGCCGAGATCACCTGCATGGGAAAGGCCTGTATTTTCGTGCCCTTTCCCGGTGCAACGGACGACCACCAGGCCTTTAACGCCGATGCCCTGGTTGAGAACGGCGCCGCGGAGATGATACGGCAGAAGGACCTGACGGGCCGGGTGCTTGCCGACCGGATCGGGTTTTACGCCGGTGCGCCCGAGGCGCTTTCCAAAATGGCGGAAAAGTCCAGGCGCATGGGAAAACCCGATGCCGGGCGACACGTGGCCCGGGCGTGCCTGGCCCTTGCAACGGATGGAAACAGGCAGGAAGCCGGAGTGTTTCAATGTATTTAAAAGCGTACCATATCTATTTTGTGGGCATCGGCGGCATCGGCATGAGCGGCATTGCCGAGCTGCTGCTCAACCTGGGATACACCGTGTCCGGGTCCGATATCCGGCAGTCGGACATTACCGACCGGCTGGCCGGCCTGGGCGGAAAAATATTTTACGGCCATGACGGCAAAAACATTGGCGGCGCCGACGTGGTGGTGGTGTCATCGGCCATCACCGCCGACAACCCGGAGGTGGCGGCGGCCCGGGAGGCGGGGGTCCCCGTGATTCCCAGGGCCGAGATGCTGGCCGAGATCCTGCGGCTCAAGTACAGCATCGTGATCGCCGGGGCCCACGGAAAAACCTCCACCACCTCCATGGTGGCGTCGGTGCTGGGCCGGGGCGGCATGGATCCCACGGTGGTGATCGGCGGCAAGCTCAAGAGCATCGGCACCAACGCGGTGCTGGGCCACGGCGACTACATTGTGGCCGAGGCCGACGAGAGCGACGGGTCATTTCTGAAGTTTTCCCCCTCCATTGCCGTGGTGACCAATATCGACCGGGAACACCTGGACTTTTATCCGGATCTCGCGGCCATATCAAAAAGCTTTCTGGAATTTATCGACCGGATTCCCTTTTACGGGGTGGCCGTGGTCTGCCTGGACAACGAACCGCTCCAGGCCCTGGTGCCCCTGATCAAGAAGCGGTTCATCACTTACGGCACCAGCAACCAGGCCGATCTTCAGGCCCGCCATATCACGCCCATCAACGGCAAGGTCCGGTTTTCCGTTGTCTGGCGGCAGAATGAGCTTGGCACCATCGACCTGGGCGTGCCGGGGTTCCATAACGTGCGAAACGCGCTGGCCGCCGTGGCCGTGGGCCTGGAGCTGGGCATCGGGTTTGCCGTGATCAAGGAGGCCCTGGAAACCATGGCCGGCGTGCAGCGGCGGCTTGAGAAAAAGGGCGAGACCGGCGGCGTCATCGTGGTGGACGACTACGGCCATCACCCCACGGAAATCAAGGCCACCCTTCAGGGGGTGCGGCAGCACTGGGAAGACCGGCGGGTGGTGGTTGTGTTTCAGCCCCATCGTTATAGCCGGACAAAGGCCCTGTTTGACGAGTTTACCCGGGCCTTCTACCAGTGCGACGAACTGGTGGTGATGCCCATCTACTCGGCCGGCGAACATCCCATCGACGGGGTGGACGGCGAAACCGTGGCCGAAGGCATCCGCGCCCACGGACACAAGGGCGTGCGGTATGTGGAGGGACGGGCCGAGGCCGTGGCATACCTGAAAGAGATACTGCAGAAGGGCGACCTCCTGCTGACCCTGGGCGCCGGTGATGTGTGGCGCATCGGCGAGGACGTGCTGTCCGGGCAGGAAAGATAGAGACCAGTGGAAGGCGCACATGGACCGGGAGTTGCGGCAATGGCTGACAACGGTTTTCAGGGACCGGGTAAAATGGGACGAACCCATGTCCCGGCACACCACCCTCGGGGTGGGCGGCCCGGCCGACGCCCTGGTGGCCCCGGAGACTGTTTCGGAGCTGCGGGAACTGGTCAGCCGGTGCCGGGCACAGAACATTGCATTCATGGTCCTGGCCGGGGGCAGCAACCTTCTGGTCCGGGACCGGGGCATTCGCGGTATTGTGATTGATATGAAAAAACACTGGCAGACCATCGAACGGCATGCCGACCGGGAGGGCGCGGCCCGCCTCACCGTGGGCGCGGGCCTTACACTGGCCGCGCTGTGCCGGTATGCCGCGGACAACGGCCTTGCCGGTATGACCTTTGCCGTGGGTATTCCCGGCACCGTGGGCGGGGCCGTTGCCATGAACGCGGGCACGGCCGACGGCCGGATGGGTGACGTGGTGGAGGCGGTGGAAATGGTGACCGGCGACGGCCGAATGATTCGAAAAGAAAAACAGGACCTGGTTTTTGCCTATCGCCGCTTTGCCGTCAGGAATGACGATACGGCAACACCCGGGCCGCCGGTGATCACCGGCGTTGACCTGGGCCTGGGGTTTGACGATCCCGAAACATTAAAGGCCGCGGCAGAAGAGCGGTTGCAAAGGCGGTGGGCCACCCAGCCGGCCGGGGTCCGCAGCGCGGGATGCTTTTTTAAAAATCCGGAAGCCGGTGACCCGGCGGGAAAGCTCATCGACCGGGCCGGGCTTAAAGGCCTGGCCGTGGGCGGCGCCGTTGTATCGGAGGCCCACGGCAATTTTCTTGTAAACAGGGGCAACGCCACCGCCGGCGACCTGCTGGCCCTGATGGAGACCGTTCAGCGGCGGGTGGCCGACAGGTTCGGCGTGACCCTGGAACCGGAGGTGACCATTGTCGGTCAATAAACCCATACTCAAG
>JAXHVI010000237.1:0-2519 GCA_034189195.1 Thermodesulfobacteriota bacterium
CTTTGTCTTTGTGGGTGAAAAGTTCTGCGAGTATGAGTACTTTGATCTTCCGTATCTTGAAAAGCGGCTCAGGGACCAGGGCGTGGCCGTGCTGGCCGTGGAAATATCCATGGACGACACCGTCGGCATGGAGACCTTCAGGACCCGGCTGGAGGCGTTTAAAGAGGTGATCGACGGGGCCGGCGTCGGCGGAGGAGGGAATCATGGAAATAAATGAAAAAACCAGGGCCGGAAAGCATCTGACCGAACTGCTGGTAAAAACCTACACGGAAATTCATACAAAGGCCGCTGCCGGCGCTTTTGTGGTGTGGGGGGCCATCATTGTTCCGGCCGAGATATTTGCGGGGTTTGACAACGTGGTGTTCTGCGCGCCGGAAAGCCACGCGGCCGTGTGCGCGGCCAAGGGCGTGGGCGCGGCCCAGTGCCTGAAGGCCGAATCCCTGGGATATTCCATGGACCTCTGCTCTTACGCCCGCATTGACATCGGCTGTTTTTCCGACGGCTGCAAGGAATCCCCCACCATGGGCCTGCCCCGGCCCCACCTGCTGGTTTCAAACACCAACAACTGTTCGCTGCTGGTCAAGTGGTTTGACGTGCACCGGCGCGACATGGACATTCCCCATTTCATCCTGGACGTGCCGTTCTGCTACGGGCCCCAGCAGGAAAAGGACCGGAACTATATTCTGACCCAGTTCGGTGACCTGATCCAGACAGTGGAGCAGCTCTCCGGCCAGACGTTTGACCGGGACCGGTTTTATGCGGCGGCGGCGCATACGGCCGCGGCCTCCATGGACTGGAAACGGTTTATGGCCTGCGCCGAACATCGGCCCTCGGGCATCACGGTGTTTGATTCCTTTGTGCAGATGGCGCCGTTTCTCGTTGCCCGGGGCACCCCGGAACTGGCGGCCCATTATAAGATTCTGGCCGACGAGACCGAGGCCAACGTGAAAGCCGGCATTTTCCCGGTGCCGGACGAAAAATACCGGCTTCTGTGGGACAACATCGCGCCCTGGCACCAGCTTCGGAAAATGTCCACGCGGCTGGCCGCCATGGGGGCCAACATCGTGGCCGCCCCCTACACCTCCTGCATCGGAGCCGTTGAGGGAAGCTACGACCTGCTCTCCTTTGATGAAAATGATGATCCCCTCTGGTATCTGGCACGGGTTCAGAATCACTCGGTCTGCCCCATGGGCATGGACCTGCGGCTTTCGTCCATGGGCCCGGTGATTGAAAAGCTGGGCATCGACGGCGTGGTGTTTGCCAGCAACCGCAGCTGCAAGGTGTTTTCCGTCATGCAGATGGATGAGCAGCGCCGCGTCAGGGAACAGTACGGCATTCCGTGCGTGATGATCGACGTGGACCACGCGGATGTGCGCAAGTTCAGCCAGGAAAATGTTTATGTACGGCTGGAGGCCCTGCTGGAGAGTATTGAGGCAAAACGTGCCGCGGCAGCTTAAAAAGTCGATACAATAACCCAATGGAAGGAAACAGACAGATGAGAAAAGTAAACGTGATCGGCGTAGGCATGACCCCCTTTAGTACGCCCAAGGCCAAAATTCCGTACACGGACATGGCCAAACAGGCGGCCGGCGATGCTTTAAAAGACGCGGGTGTGGGGTATAACGAAATTCAGCACGCCTATACCGGGTGGGTTTATGCCGACAGCTGCGCCGGCCAGATGGCGCTGTATGATATCGGCATGACCGGCATTCCGGTGTTTAATGTCAACAATAACTGCTCCACCGGCTCCAACGCCCTTTTCCTGGCCCGCCAGGCCGTTGCCACCGGCGTGGTGGAGTGTGCCATGGCCCTGGGGTTTGAACAGATGACGCCCGGCGCCCTGGGCGTGGTGTTCAATGACCGGCCCATTCCCATGCAGACTTTTTTTGTCAAGCTTTTTGAGTTCCAGGAGCCCAAGCCCGGCGCACCGCCGGCGGCCATGCTTTTTGGCGGGGCCGGTGTCGAATATCAGCAGAAATACGGTATATCGGACGAGGTCTTTGGCAAGATATCGGTCAAGGCCAGAAAGCACGCCCAGCACAATGAACGGGCCGTGTTCCGTGATCTGTTGTCGCTGGACGAGGTCATGTCCTCGCCTCACATATTCGGCCCCCTGACCCGGTATCAGTGCTGCCCGCCCACCTGCGGGGCCGCCGCCGCCATCCTGTGCTCCGACGAGTTTGCCAAAAAACACAATATCAGCAACCCGGTTTATATTGCCGGCCAGTCCATGAACACCGATTTTACCAGTACATTTGAAGCCAGAAGCGCCATGAACATCTGCGGTTACGAGATGAGCAAGGCGGCGGCAAAGGATGTTTACGAGCAGGCCGGTCTGGGGCCTGAGGACCTGGACGTGGTGGAACTGCACGACTGCTTCACGGCCAATGAGTTGATCACCTACGAGGCCCTGGGCCTGACACCGGAAGGCACGGCGGAGAAATTCATCGAAGACGGGGACAACACTTACGGTGGTAAATATGTGACCAACCCCTCCGGCGGGCTGCTCTCCAAGGGCC
>JAXHVI010000238.1:0-22241 GCA_034189195.1 Thermodesulfobacteriota bacterium
GAAGGATGTGGTGAAAGACTGACAAAAATGCGATTCACCGGAAAACACCCGGTGAATCGCATCCTCTCCCTGTACATTTTTATCCCGGCGGTTTTGATACATTTTTAAACCGCCGCTAACAAAAGAAGCCCGGCCGAGCCCGAGCACACAGCAAAAACGATTGATGCGGGCAGGACAAAAACTGAGGGAGAAGATTTCGGCACGGACTGGGGTGAGCCCGCCCGGCGGAGACAGGGCCGGCACAGAGCCTTGCCCGGCAGAACGGTTAAAAAAAAATGGGTGACGGGTGTACGCCCCGCCGAAGTGGAACGGGTGACGCGTTTCATCGTCCGTGCCCGAAGCCACGGTCTTCCGGGTCATGACAAAGGCGGGGCGTGGGCAATAAACGGAGGCTGGGCCTACAAGCTGCAAGGCCTGTGACGGCCCCTGGCGAGGGGGAGCGGTCGGGGGGTGGGCTTAAGATTGATCGCGTGGGGCGCACCTTTTTCTGCCGGCGCCGGTTATTTTGCACGGCAGGCCTCGAAGCCCCGGCAGAGCCTGGCGCGGGGCCTTGCGCTCCACCCTGCAAGGCGTGTGACAGGCGGGGCAAACATCAAGACCACCTTACCCGCACGGCTACAGGCGAGGACGGCCGGCAGAATGGGTGCGCTTCGGGGGGCGTGGCCCCGAAGGCAAAAACCCTGGAATATACAAATTGACCTCCCACCTTGTACATTCCAGGGTTTTTGAGTTTTTTTGACCATAAGTTTGATACCATTCCTTATGGTCGTTGGGCAAAAAAACCGTCACCCAATAACACACATGAAACAAGAAAGAACAAATATAGAAATCTAAAGGGCGTCTTCATTTCCATAAGATTTCAGGCTTCTGCTCTTGTTGACAGCTCCTCCGCAGCTTTAAATGAAGAAAAAATATCCGCAGTTGCTATGACTTCAACGCTTAAAGCATCGCAACGATGATTGGTAATGACGGAAGTGTCTATTATTTTTAAGATATAAATATTCGTAGGAAATTTCTTTGGGTTGATTGGCATATTGCGACCTGAGATCAAGATCCGTTCTAATAACTCTTTACTTTTAAAATCGATTGCTGGGGGCTCAATCCTAACCAACAAATAATCATTGCGGAGTTCGCCTATGACTTTCCCCTCAACCCAACACATAAAAGGACCTTGAAAGGCTTTACTTTCGCTCGAAGATAAAAAGAAATCTGGTTTATTTTGTTTTTTCATTTCGTAGAAATAACCTCCAGAACATTAACCAACTCTCCAGCACTGGCATTGAGACGAATCTCTGGAACCCAAGGATTTGGCATCCCTTCAACGGGCAATGCGGTCCTGCCTACTGCGCCTTCAAATGACTTTAAACGTCCGATGACAATAGTCTCACCTGTGTTCCAAGAGCCAATCCCGGCTGCTTGTTTAAAAGAACTAACACTTGGAAAAGATCGAGGGTCAATTGTTGTCCATGATCTTCCCATAATAGGAGCATCTCCTCCAGCTAAACGATAGATAGGCGTGGATAAATCATTATTGAGTAATGAAGATGCCTTTAACTCACCCTGAACAAGGGGGGCTCCAGAGAATTCTAAATTTCCACCTTCTGAGGCTAATACCTCTCTTCTTACCAAGAACGAACAGGCTTTCTCGTTCCCTTCAATAAAGCTTTTTGCCTGAGCTGTAACAAAAGACTTTGTGGTTGATTTTAGCTTAACCTTCGAACCACCATATAACACACCTTCCAGATTAAAAGTTGCCGCACCAATTCTTTCGGGATCTCCAGAGATTATTGATTCAACATATTCGACCGGTACCATGACGATACCCAAGGCCATACCACCAAGAATTTTTCCAGAACCGGCACCCGACATACTTGCTTCACCGATAGAGCTGGTCGGCTGAAATTTTTCGGGATTGGCTATAATCGTATATACAACTACCTGCTCCAGATCATAAACCGTGGCTAACGGCTCATAGATCATGTTTAAAGCGCTCTCACTAGCTCCTTTTAAAAAACCATACAAGCTCTCCAAAAGAGTCAGCCCATAAGGATCTATATAATTGAGAGCATTATTCCCCACAAACCCATACAGATTCAATCCACCTCGTTCTCCCAACGGATCTCTGCTACCCCATCGACCGATTTCAGGAAGGTAGTATCTGTACCCGTAGTAATACAGCCCGGTCTCCCCATCCCAGTATTTTGTGCTGAACCGAAACACATTCTCATCCGCCGCGTCCCCGCTCTTATGGATAAGCCCGCCAAACGGCGCATATTCATAAGCCGCGGCCACGGTGCCGTCTGCTGCGTTGACCAACCTTCCCACATTGCCGTTGGCATCATGACAGTACAGGTAAGTGTCCGTGCCATCGGCCATGGCAAGCAGGCCACCCACCCCACCGGCTCCTTGCAAAGATTGCGACAGGTCAAGTCCCCACACATAGGACTTTGTCACAGCTCCGGCGCCGTCCAGTTCCTGGATCAGGTTCCACCCGTCATAGACAAATAAGCTGGCAGCTGACAGCTGGTAGCTTCCGGCGGTGAAGGTATAGACAGACTTTTTCACCCTTCGGCCCATGTAGTCGTAGGCAAACTCAACTTTTTTATCTCCGTCCACCGGAGTGGCGGGCGTCACGGAGATGAGGCGGTTTTCTCCGTTCCAGGCATAAACCATGCCCTGCTGGTGGGTGAGATTGCCGTCATCGTCATAGACCGGGTTGTCGGTGACGCCGCCGGTTTCAATGGCGTCATACTGGTTGAGATTATCGGGCGTGTAGGTGGTGTTTACCTCGACCAGGGTATCCGGCAGGTCAGGGGTCAGGTCCATGGTCTCCCGCTGGCCAAGGGCGGTGTAGGTATAATCATATTGGGCAATATCGGCCCCGCCAAACGTGTGCCTGACCTGGGTCTTGAGATCCCGGTTCGGCTCATAGGCAAAATCCGTGACCAGATTCTCCATGGTCAGGGTGTCGATAAGGTCAGAATCGGCCACATACGCATAGGTGGCCGTGTTTTCTCCGGCCCCGGTATTCCAGGTGACGCCGCTAAACCGGCCCGTGGAAGGCTCATACCCATAGGCCACGCTGTAGCCTGTAAGGCTCAACCCGGTGGGACGGCCCACCACGCCGGAGGTCTCGTAGGTGCGGGTAATGGTTTTGTTGTAAAGCCCGCCGGAAGCGCCGTCAATGGTTTCTGTGACAGGTTGCAGGGCACTGTTATAGGCAAAGGTGCGCGTGCCCACAACATCGTCCACGGTATACACCTGCCCGGCCCGTGTGTAGGCATAGGCCACGTCCGGGGTGGCGTCAGAATAATCAATGCCAGTGAGTTCCCCGGTATTCAGATCATAGGCATAGGTGGTGACAAGGGTGCCGTTATCCCGTGCCCAGGTGCGGGTAGCCAGCCGGTTGGCAACAGTATAGGTGTAGGCCGTGGATTTGGCCTCATCATCGGTCTTGGCGGTGAGCAGGCCGGTGGACGGCTGATAGGTCCAGGTGGTGATATCTGGATCTCCGGTGGAACCTGATGGCCGCTCTGTCCCGTCCCAGCCAGAGCCGTTGCGGAACATGTGCATCTGCGTCATCTGGCCGTAAGCGTCATACACAAACTTTACCGGTTCGGCCGCGCTGCCCCATTTATACGCCAGTTGCCCGAGGCTGTTGTAGGCGTAGCGGATGGTTTTGCCAAGAGCATTGGTCTCTGTTGTCCGGCGGCCGGCTGCATCATAAATGAATGTAGTCCGGTTGCCGGCGGCATCTTCCACATAATCCACCTGGCCCAGGCTGTTGTAATGGGTAACAGTGGTGCCGGTGCGGGAGTCGGTGGCCCCGGTCCGGCGGCCCAGGCCATCGTACGAGAACGTGGTGGTCACACCGGTTTTGCTCTGCCGGGATTGCAGCAGTCCGTTTGTCGTGACAGTAACTTCGTTAAAGGATGCATCCGGGTAGTCCACTGTCTGCGTTACAGTTTTGGTGGCAGGGTCGATAACGGTCCGGGCAACGGTCTGGTTGCCGTTAATGTCAGTAGAAACGGTCTCATTGACAAGGCCGTTTGTGCCCAGGCCGGTGAGCCGGGTCTTTTGAATGCCCGTGGTGGTGGGGGTGCTGCTGCCGGTGACGGCAAAAATTTTACCGGTGGTTTCCTGCCACCAGTCGGTGCCGTCGTTGGAGTATTGAGTGACACTTTCCTGAATGCGGTCTGACGATCCGTCATCAAGAACGCCGTTATCATTGACATCCAGGCCGGAGCGGACCATGTTGCCCAACTCGTCATATTCATAAAGCGTATCGGCCAGGCCCGGAGCGGATGTGGCGATCAGGCGGCCGGTAACGTCATAGGTGTTTTCAGTTGCCTGCGTGCCGGTGTAGCCGGGTTTTCCCATGCGGATCATGTTACCGGCCATGTCATAGGTGGTGATCTCGTACCGGTCGGACGCAGGGCTGCCGATATCGACACGGGTCCATTGGGAACCATCGGCATTGACGCCGTAGGTATAGTATTGAGAAACAACGCCGGTGCCGGTGATGCTTTTGATCCGGCCATCAAGGTAAGTGTCGGTGATCTCGGTGGCCCCGCCCGGCCGGGTGACAGTGGTGGTGCGACCGTTGTTCTGATAGTCATAGTCGGTGGTCAGGCCCGCAGTATCCGTGGACGTGTTCAGACGGCCGGCCAGGTCGTAAATGTTCTGGCTGGAAAGGGTCAGGCCCCCGCCGGTGACGGTTTCGGTAAGGCGCCGGCCGCTGCCGTCGTAGGTCCAGGTGGTGGTGATGTTGTTTTTCACGGCCTGGGTGAGCCGGCCGAGAGGGTCATAACCGGTATAGTCGGTGACCATGCCGTAAATATCGGTCTCGTTTTCCTTGTTGCAGCATCCCCATGTGGCTGCGGTGTGGGTGCCGTCCGAATTCCAGGTATCGGTAAGGTGGTGATCGTCATCATAGGCCATGACCGACCAGGAGACCGGCTCATACCCGGTGCCTGTGTAGACAAGGGTCTGCCGGGCCAGTTCTTTGCCGGGTTCGTCCCTGATAATGATCTCCCGGGTAGTTTTGTTGGCAATGCCGTCGGGCGCGGCAGCTGTGCCGTGGGTGACAATGACGCGGACATCAATGCCGCTGCCCGCAGTAAAGGTGCCCAGGTTAGGGGCGGCGGGCGTGTAGGTGCCGGACTCATAGGTATATGTGTCTTTGGTGTTGTCCGGGTTTACCTGCTCCTTGATTTTACCGGCACCGGGACCGGCACCGGGCAGGTAAGTGACGGTAACGGTGCGGCGGTTGGCGGTGTTGCCGTAGGCCGTCGCGGGCGTGGCCGCAATTTCGTGAATTTCGGTGACCACGTTGTTTGTGTCGTCTTTCTGATAGACATAATAGTCTTTAGACACCACATGACCTTCGATGGTTTCTGTGACAGTGCGGGGGCGCAGCTCATACTCCACGTCATTGGTATCGCCTGACCCGCTGATGGGAGTGTAATCATAGGTGATCACCCGCACAGCGGATTCTGCCGCGATAATGGGCTGGTCCAGCCAGGCGCGCACCTCTTTGGTTTTGCGGGACCGGCCGTCATACTCATACTTTACCCAGGAGCCATCCGCATAGGTTTTGCTTTCTATCCACCCGCAGTTGCCGGTGGTGCAGCCGGCCTCCCCTTCCTCATAATAGTCGGTGACAGTGGTCAGGGCCGCGTTGTCCGGGTCCACCACTTTTTCGATTTCAAGGGACCGGGCATGGCCGCCGCACGAGATGCTTTTGTATGTGGTGCGAATGACCGAAGAGGCCGTGCCTGAGCCGTTTTTAATGGTCTCGGTTTCAACCAGGTTGCCGCCAGTGTCCGTGACCTTGGACTTGGCAATCACCTGGGCCACTGTGGCGCCGTCTCCCCTGGAAAGGGTCCAGGTGGAGGTGGCTTCATCCCACTCGTAGGCGTAGACGCTCTGAGCACCCTCTTTCCAATACGTCAGGGTCAAACGGTTGCTTGCCTGTTCCTTGTCCGGATTTTCAACAATCAGCACGGCAATGGGCTGAATATTGGTATCATAAGGATAAAATCCTTTAATTGTGAATGCGTTCAGCCATCGACTGGAATAGGGATCTACCCGGTAGATACTGGCTTCATATTCATACTCATCAATAACATTAATGTCGACACAAACCTCCCGTGAAACAACCTGCCCGAGAGTGCCGTCGGGATTCAAAGCTTTCCAGGAGTCACCGTTTAAATACACATCAAGGGCATCGGGCGTGACCAAATCGGCCGATACCGTATCGGCCTGTAACAGGATCTCGCCTGCGGAAGTTCCGTCTTTTTCCCTGCCAAGGCTGAGCTTGGCCTTGATGCTCCCGTTTTCAGCGCCAAAAGAGCCTCCTGAAGAACAACTGCCGCCACTGCCGCAGGAATCATCACAACCCACGGTAATGTTGATGGTGTCCGTACAGCCCGGTACTATATTTGATGTGGCCTTGACAAGAACATGGCCGGCACCCGAGACCGCATATACGGTGATCAATGCGGCGGAATCCACCACCAGCGCGCCCGGCACATCAGAGGCGGGTGAAATATTTACAACCACATCCTTTTCCGGGACCACCTCCCATCTGATGTCCCCCTGGCTGGCACAACCCGGATCCTTAATAATCGTATACTCTTCTGGAGCGATGCGTGTCTTTGTGGCCTTGGCCTGCAGATCGCAATCGCAGAGGTCGCCTTTACCGTCGCCATCGCAATCCCTCTGGTCGGCATTGGGCACCGATGGACAGTTGTCGGTACAGTCGCCCACGCCGTCTCCGTCGATGTCGCTTAAGGCGTCGATGCATACGACTTTTTTGCTGGTAAGATTATATCCGAAAACCTCAGAGTGGGTACCTGGCCACGTGTTTTCCATGTCAGGCCATTGAAAACAGGCATAGCTTTCACTGTACCCGTAAACTGTAGAGCCCTTGATGCGATCCCAGCCATGGCCATCTTTCGGGGGCAGCGTAAGACACTCCACGCAATCCCCCTGGGCTTGAGTAGTTGCCAGCGTGCTGTTGAAAATATCCGTAAATGTCTTGTCGCTGGGACGCCCGCAATCGGTCGCACCGACACCGCCAAGCCCGGAAGGGATAAGTCTCTGATACTGTTTTAACCCGCCTTGAATCTTATAATATAGAACATTTTCCACACCGTCAGGATCGCCGGGAATCAGACAGCAATCCGGCCCCTCGCATACCGTGTAGTCAGCAAAAACAACCGGGACAAAAAGAGTCGACAGAAGAACGGCCAGCACACAGGCCAGTCGAAGGACGAACGTAAATTTTTGTTTTGTCATATGCATCACCCTTTGTTTCAACACGACGGATACGGGCCAACAGTGGATATTTTCTATTTTGTGCCGCTCCTACAAAAATTCGCATCACGTATGAAACGCGCTGTTGATTGGGGCCGGCAATAAATAAGCCCATAAAACCAAAGAGCCGGCATTACCGTTCAACACAACAGACAGCCACACCATACATTGTGTAGCAAACACTTAAACTGATTGGAACTTGGAGCCACTGATAAGGTACGATCCCCCTTCCTTATCAGGAAAAATCACTGTTTCGTAAATTTACGCTTATGTCAAGTTTTTTTATACTTATTTTTAAGATTAACAATATGAGGATATTTAACCGTTTAAATGATATGCTTGATGAGCTTAAAAAATGTATGATTTATAAATAAAATAAGTTACCTGTGGCATTATCTAGTCAAAACGGTTCAGGCCGGGCAGATGGTAACCATCACCTGCCCGGCCTGAACGGATCCGTTTTTTTGTTCCTGTTCGTACCCTTACTCTTCACCCGGATGTTTCATGGAATTTTCGGGTTAAAAATCATACACCAGCGTAAGGGCGGTCTCGGTATCGGTTTTATCGGTCCCCGGCGGCACATCGGAATCGTGGTCCACCGTGTAGGAGACCTTCATTGAAAGGGCGCCCACAATCCGGGACTTCAGGGCCGACACCGCGCGGGTGTTGGTGTTGTCGGACCCGGTAACCACGGTGACCTCCTGCTGAAACGACACGCCGTCTGAAAAATTGTAACCAAACACGGCATATCCGCGAAAAATCCCGTCTTCTTCGGTCTCTCCATCCTCCCGTTTGTCGTACCGGTAACCGGGGCCTGCCTCAATATGCAACCGCACGGCGTCGGTGACGATCACCTTTCTGCCGTAACCGGCGGTGTAGGTACTCTGGTAGTCATATCCGCTGAACCGGTCGTCTTCAAAGGCGGCATGAACAAAAACATAGTTGGCGGCATTGAATTTATAACCCAGCTTGGCCGAACAGGTGTATTTTTCGGCCGAGGTTTTGTCCACTGTCTGTCCGCCGACATCTGTTTCCTCGGACCGGTAGAGAGCGGCCGCTGCTGCTTCAGCCAGCAGATAACCGGTTTCATATTTCAGACCGAGCCGGGCATTGACCGACTCGGTTTCCGAGTTGCCCGTAGTCATCAAAACACCGGCCTCTCCGGTGCCGCTGAAGGCTTTTTGTGTTTCAGCTGTATCTTCGGCGGCAACCGGGCCGGCAACCACCAGAATGAAAAAGACGATCCATGCGACTATGGACTTCATGACAGACTCCTTTGTTTGAAGTAAAACTGTAAAACCCGGCCAGGAACGGCATTCGGCCGCCGGAAAATTCTTTCATTCAGCTAATACGAGGGGGAACGACAGCCTGAGACTTCAGCAGAAAGGGTAAACGTGGGGAGGATCGTTACCGGCATATTCGGGCACAGCCAGGTATCCCGGGTATGGGCAGGGAAGCATCCATGTCCCGGCATACCGGAGGTTAAATAAGTCCTGGTTGCAATACCTTTGGAATAAAGCCATGAGGCCACTATATCGGCCCAATTCGGCCCGTGTCAAGCCTTCATGGGGAGAACACCCGGAGATGCCGCTGTTTGAGGGTTTACGGGAAGACAAGGGAGGCCTCGAAAAATTAAATTCCTCGCCAAGACGCAAAGAAAAGCAAGAACACGTGTAAGGCAGAAAGCATAAGCCTTTGCGCACTTTGCGTCTTTGCGAGACAAAAATGGCATTGCGGGCTGGGGAGAAAACCAGTTTTTAGAGACGGCCAAGGATTTTCAGGCAGAACAAACCAATTCGTAAATCCGTTCCACCCTTTCAAAAACCCGGCCCCAGGTAAAACCGGAAAGCCGCTCCCGGACAGGGGAAAGATCAATATCGGGCTGTTGGACCGCCGCGGCCATCTGGCCGGCAAGGCCACTGGCAAGGTCCCGGACAAACCGGTCCAGGTCCATGGGATCGGGCTGGTCCACCGCGTGCAGGCGCGGCGGACGGACCCGAAAAATATAATCGGCATCCATGCCGTCCAGCACCTCTGCCACGCCGGGCAGACCGGTGGCGACAATGCGGCATCCGCAGGCCAGGGCCTCCAGCAGCACCAGGGGCAGGCCTTCAAAAAATGAGGGCAGCACAAACATATGACTTTGTCGCATCAAAGCCGCAAGCATGGACTGGTCCACGGCACCGTAAACGCACACCCGGTCTCCCAGGTCCCGGGCCATTCTCCGGCACTGATCGGCCTCCTCGCCGGCACCGCCGCCCACCAGGTGAAGCTGCCACGGCACGTCATCGATGCCGGATAATGCTTTCAACAGCCAGGGCGTGCCCTTGGCGTTGCACAGTTTGCCAGCGTACACCACCTGCACCGGATGCGGGAAGGGCTTGGCCTGAATATGAAACAGGGCCTCGTCATACCCCGCACCCACCACGTGAATCTTTTCTTCGGACAGCCCGTACAGGGAGGCGATCTCAGTCTTTTGCGCCCGGCTCAGCGCCATGACCGCGTCCAGCCGGGCGCATCCCTCCAGAACACGCGCCTGAAGGTGGGGGCAGTTCTGGAACTGGCGAAGGTCAGTACCGTGACAGGTGGTCACCACCGGCAGATCGGGAAACATGCGCCGGGCAAGGGAGGTCAGCAGCCACAGGTGATGGCTGTGGATCAGGTCCGGAGCGAACTGTTTCACGGCATGGCGCAGTTTTTCGGCAAAGCAGGTTTCATATTCATCCACCGCGTCATCGGACAGGTCGCAAAACCGCCGGCTTTTATAAGGCATCACATCGCTCATGCCCACAATGGGCAGAGGCGTGTCCGGTCCTTCAAAACAGACAAAAGCGCATTCACATTGATTGACAAACGGGGCACGGGGAATATGATTGGCCTGAATACCGGCCACCAGGTGGTTGGAATGCCCCTTTTGCGCGGCGTGACGCAGCATGGCCTGGACATAGACACCGCTGCCCGTGGCATCGGGCCGCTGGCTGATCAGGTGGAGAATCTTCAGATTGGACACCATATTCGCTTTTCCCGTCTGTTTTGACAAAGCCGTCCGGTGTTATAACAGCGTGAACCGGAGATAACAGAACTTTTTGCCCTTTTTGACCGGACACCGGGAGCGCTCGGGGCAGGTATCGCAGATCGCCGCGTCAAAGCCGACGCTGCAGCGCCTGCCTTGTTTGGCTTTTACCGGCGCATGCCCCGGCGGACAGGCCGGAACCAGGCCATTGTCGTTTATCTGAAAGTCGGACAGGCAGAATCCGTCTTTTTTCGTCGCTCCCATGACCGGCGCCACCACCTCCACGTCATGCGTTTCGGCTTTCTGACAGTCGTCGTCGCTGCCATAAAGCGCGTCTTGAACGCAAACTGCTGCAAAAAGAAAAGTCAAGTGAAAATTATTGCTTTTTTAAATTAATTCAAAATATTATTAAAAAAATATTTTTTACGAGAGCATCAAAATTATGCTTTTGGGCATGGAAAAAATTCAATGTTTAGAAATATCCTTATGTTTTTGAAATTTATCGGGCCGGCGGGCATGATGCCCGTCGGCCCGGCCAAGTCAATGCGTTGTGCAAAAAACAGGCGGGCGGGCGGAAGTTTTTCCGGAACGCGAAGGCCGTCAGGGCGGCGTCAGGCAGGGGGGCAGGGCCGTGCGCACCGGTTCCGTGGCACCTGCAAACGCAGACAGGCGCAAAACCGTGGGGCAGAATCGTAGAATGTCAAAACCGGTACTCATGGGTTGATGCTTATAAGCGGTTTATCGCAACATGTCAAATGGTTCCTGCGTTTCAGGCTTCAGGCGCGGGATTTTTGCCCGGCTGTCTTGTTTCAGCCCGGCATTCCATGTAACATGGGGCCACCGTCAGGCCTTGGGGACGGCAAAAATAAAAATGGAGCGTTGTTTATGTGGGTTCCAGTGCTTGCAATTGTTTTCGGCCTTGCCCTGCTGGTGTGGAGCGCGGACCGGTTTGTGGACGGCGCTTCCGCTGTTGCGGCCCATTTCGGCATGCCGCCCCTGCTTATCGGCATGGTGATCGTGGGGTTCGGCACTTCCGCCCCTGAAATGTCGGTCTCCGCGCTTTCGGCGGTGCAGGGAAGCCCCGGCATCGCACTGGGCAACGCCTATGGCTCCAACATCACCAATATCGCCCTGATCCTGGGGCTGACCGCCCTGATTCGCCCCATTACCGTTCACTCCCAGGTCTTGCGCAGGGAACTGCCGATTCTTACAGGTGTCACCATACTGGCCGGCTGGCAGGTGGGGGACGGGACCATTACCCGCGTGGACGCCCTGGTACTGCTGGCCGTGTTCGGCGGCCTGATGGCCTGGACCCTCTTTCAGGGTCTGGAAAAAAAGAGCGATGTCCTGGGCAACGAAATGGCAAGGGAGCTGGCGGGCCGTACCCTGCCCCTGGGACGGGCCTTTTTCTGGCTGGTGGCGGGGCTGGTGCTGCTGGTGGCCGGTTCCCGCGTCCTGGTCTGGGCCGCGGTGGAGATCGCCCGGGGGTTCGGCATCAGCGATCTGGTGATCGGCCTGACCATCGTGGCAATGGGCACCTCCCTGCCGGAGCTGGCATCGTCGGTGATCGCGGCCCGCAAAGGAGAACATGACATCGCCCTAGGAAACATCCTGGGCTCCAACCTGTTCAATACGCTGGCCGTGGTGGGTATTGCCGGCGGCATTCACCCCATGACAGTGGGGCCGGAGGTCTTTTCCCGGGACATGCCGGTCATGGCCGGACTCACGGTTTCCATTTTTATCATCGGCTACGGGTTTCGGGGCCGGCCCGGACGCATCAACCGGTTTGAAGGCGCGGCCCTGCTGGCCTGCTTTATTGCCTACACCGCATACCTGGTGGTGGGCGCACTTTAAACCGTCGGCACAACAGTCTCCCGCAGCACCCGGGCCTTTTGCCAGGCCCCGGACTGAAACCGCACCATCCAGGTCACGGCCGTGGCGCCGATAAAAACCGTGGCCAGCATCCACGCCTCACCCACGGCCAGGCTGGAAGGTCCCATGGCCGCCACGGCCTCGGCCGAGTGCCACGACAGCACGATCGTGTCGATGATCTGCATGGTCATGACAGCAGAAGATGAAAGAATCAGGGGAAAAGCCAGCCTGAGCAGGCGCTGGACGTGATTGAACACGATGGTTCCAGTGCCGGGCGGCATTAAACGCCAGCCCGGCACTGTCTTTTCAGCTTATAAAAATTTCGGTTATATCATATACCCAGCATCACCTTGATGGTGGTGAAATAGATCAACAGGCCGGTGATGTCCACCATGGTGGTCAACGCCGGGCTGGCCACCACGGCCGGGTCTTTTTTCACCAGGGCCGCGAACATGGGCAGCAGCACGCCGATCATGGTGGCGGAAACCACCTGAAGGCCCAGGGCCACGGAAATGGCAATGGCAATGGACATCAGGGAGTAGCTCTCCGGCATGGTGGAGGACTCGCCAAAGAAAATCACCCGGCCAAAGGCCACAAGCCCCAGCATCAGGGATAGGACAAAGCCCACCTGGAACTCCTTGGCCAGGACCCGAAGGATGTCTCTGGGCGAAATCTCTTTCAGCGCCAGGGCCCGAATGATCAGGGCCGCGGCCTGGCTGCCGGTGTTGCCGCCGGTGTCGGCCAGCATGGGCATAAAGGATGCCAGAATGGCAAACTGAAGCAGCAGCCCTTCGTAGCTCTGCACGATATAGCCGGACACCATGCTCAAACAGGCCAGCATCACGATCCAGGGGGACCGGTTTTTCAGGTGGGCCCAGGCCGAAGTTTTCATGTACACCCCGGCCTCATGGCTGCCGGCGATGGCCATGAGCTTTTCCATGTCCTCGGTCTGTTCCTGGGTGATGATGTCGATGGCGTCGTCATGGGTGATGATGCCCACCAGGGTGTCGCCGCCGTTGATCACGGGCAGGGCCAAAAGGTCGTATTTCTGAATCTTGCGGGCCGCGTCCTCCTGGTCCTCCTCCACCCGGGCGAAAATCACCTCCGGGTGCATGATGTCGCCCACCTTGGATTCCCGCCGGGCCACGATGAGATCTTTTAAGGAGACAAAGCCCTGGAGCTTTCTTTTCTCATCCACCACGTACCCGTAATAGATGGTCTCCTTGTCCGGCGCCACCTTGCGCAGGTGGTCGATGGCCTGGGAAGCGGTGAGGTGCGGGGGCAGGGTCACGTAGTCCGATGTCATGACCGCACCGGCCGTACCCTCTTCATAGGCGGTCAGGCGGCGGATGTCCTCCCGCTCGGCCTGGGCCAGGGCCGGCAGCACCGACTCCTGCATCTCGTCGGGCAGCTCCTTGAACAGGTCGGCCCGGTCATCCGGGGGCATGTCGGCCAGCAGGCGGGCCACCTCCATGCGCCGCAGGGAACCGATGATCTCGATCTGGAGATCCTCGTCCATGTGGCTGAAAATGTCCGAACGCAGGGGAAAATCGGCGTGGCGCAGTACCTCCCAGGCTTCCTTGCCCGGCAGGGCCGAGATCATTTCAGCCACAACAGCGGGATGGCCGGTCTTGCAAAAGGTTTGAAGGGCTTTCGCGTCCCCGGCCGCGATCAGTTCACGCAGTTCGGGGACAACAAGGGGATTTTTGATTGTCATGGTTCACCTCCATTATGGCCGCGGCAAAGGGCAGTCGCGGCCGTCGGTGAACCGGGGGGCTAGGCGCGAATGGGGCGCCGACCGGTCACGCGAATGGCCGCAAGGCCGAATCGCTGCGATCCAGGGTCGTCGGGATCGGGCAACGTCGACGGGCGGGCAATGGCCTGCCGACTGTGGGTTCCATCCGAGCCGTTCATCTAGATAGCCTCCTGTTGCGTTGATAAAAACCAGCTGCGGGTGCCGGTAAATGATGTCTGGTTTATAAAGGATGCGGCTGCAAAAAACAAGCTTTTTTTCCGGGCCGGTGGTCAGAAAAGACCGCGAATCAGGACGATGTCAGCGGATTCTGAATTTTAACCCCCCTGATAACCTGGCCATCGCTGAGGTCCTCGGTCCAGAGCGTTGCACAGGCAGCGCTTTCCGCAGCCACAACCACCAGGGCATCCCAGAATGAAATCTTGTTTAAAACGCTGCAATCGATGGCGTTTGCAATGGCATCCGGGGTTATGAGAATGGTTTCCAGGTTGCCGAACGCCTGGACCATTGTCTTTGCCTGCAACGGATCAACATGAAGTTTTCGCGTGGCGGCCACATAAAATTCCTGCAGCACCTGGGTGGAAACGACACCGGTCAGATTGCCGGCCGCCTCTTTCAACAGTTCCCTGGCCCTGGCCTGCTTTCCGGGATCATGCCTGTCCAGGCAATAAAGAAGGATATTGGTGTCGATGAACACTTTAATCATCATACAGATCTTCCCGGGTCCACTTTTCCCCTTTGGAGTCCGCATGAATCTGATCCATCAGGGCCATGCACTCATCAACCCACTGTCCGGATTTTTTTGAAACGCTCTTTTCAAGCAGCTGCCGGATCATGGCATTCAGAGACGTGTTGTGCGCCCTGGCATACTCTCTTCCGGCCCTGAGAAGATCGTCTTCTATGGAAATTGTGATATTGGCCATGTTGATCTCCTGAAACAGTTTTACACAGTATAAGTGGACACAGGTTATGTGTCAAGATTTTCAAAATTTTCCGGAGACGTGAATTTTATGCCAAGGATATCGGATGCCTGTGCCGGTTTTTTGTCAAAGGTCCAGATGGGCACGCCGGTCAGCACGGCGGATGCCAGAAGATGCATATCCACATACCCCAGCCCTTTTCCCATCAGGTGGTGGTTCTCAATAAAGGCCAGCACCTCATGATGCTCGGCCTCGGTGCTCATCGGCAGCAATTGCAGGTGGGACAGGATGACGGCCCGGTCCCTGAGATTGCCGCAGGCCAGCTCGCCCACAATCAGCGGGTGGCACATCACCCTTCCGTCATCAAGCAGACTTACAAGCCCTGGACTCCCATCTCTGAGATGAGAAATCCAGACCGATGTATCCACAAGCACCATTTTCTGTTACGCCCCTTTTCTTCTGGGAACCGCTTCCAGCTGCTTCTGGGTGCCGCCAAGCCGTGCAAGCCGTTTGCCGCTTTCCCTGGCAATCAGGGCCTCCAGCCCCAGTTTTACAAGAGCGGTTTTCTCTTTTATTCCGGTCATTTTAGACGCCTTATCGATCAGGCTGTCTTCGATATTCAGTGTTGTTCTCATCTTTTGATCTCCCTTTATTGTGATGCATTAATATGCATTGTATATGCATACATGCTGATTCGTCAACGCCATTTTTTTTTTGCTGGTTTTACCCGGTGCAGACGTTTTGTCCGGCGCTTTTGCCCACCTGATCCACCATGAGCATGAAAATATTGATGTCCGGGTTGTAGCGCATCATGACGCCGCCCAGAGTCAGCAGGACCCGGCCCAGAAGGACAAAATGGCGGGGCACCCGAATGCCGGGATATTTTTTGATCAGCTCCAGCCCCCTGGTGAGTTTTTCCGTGGTGTCCACGTCGGCCAGGCTCTGGTCCGGGTCGAGCATCAGAAGCTCGATAAAGTCCGTTGCCATTTCCCGCAGGGGGGCACCTGCCCCGGCGCCGGCGGAAAACCCCATGCTTTCAAACAGCCGGGCCATGGCCTCCGCGTCCCGGGACAGAATGGCGGAGATCATTTCCATATACAGGGCGTAGGTTTCGGCTGAAAAATGCTCCACGCAGCCGAAGTCTATAAGGCCCAACCGGTCACCGGGCAGCACGAACATGTTACCCGGATGGGGGTCGGCATGAAAAAAGCCGTGGGTCACGATCTGGCTGCAGAAACTTTCGGCGATCAGGGCCAGCAGCCGGTTTCGTCGGTCAGGAGCGGCGGCTTCCAGAAAGGGAATCAGGTGCTCGCCTTCCAGTTTTTCCATGGTCAGAATGCGCTGAGTGGAAAGCCCGGGGTAGACTTTGGGCGCAACCACGCGCGGATCATCCACGGTCTGACGGTTGAACCTGAGAATGTTGTCCAGCTCCTGGCGGTAGTCAAGCTCCTTTTTCACCGAGTCTGCCAGGGCCCGGCTGATTTCAGAAAGGCCCAGGGCCGGAAACAGGTCGTTGGTGAGGTCCGCGGCAATGGTAAAGGCGGTCAGGTCGATTTCCGCCGTGTTCTCAATATCGGGCATCTGCACTTTGATCACCACACGGGTGCCGTCGTGCAGCTCGGCCCGGTGGACCTGGGCCAGGGAGGCGGCCGCGATGGGCTCAGGGTCGACCCGGGCAAACACCTGTTCCGCCGGCCGGCCGAATTCGGACTCGATCCGCCGAGCAATGGCTTTATAGGGGACAGGCGGCACCCGGTCCTGAAGCCGGCCAAGGTATTCGATGTAGGCCGGAGGCAGGGCGTTTGTGTAGGTGGAGGCAAACTGGCCGATCTTGATCAGGCCGCCGCGCATCTCCACGCAAAGGTCATAAATCCGCCTGGCGTTTTTCTGATGCAGCGCTTCAAGGGTCTGCGCTGCCTCGGCATCGGATAAAAACCGGGATTTTACAGAATGGATACGATAACTTGCCACGATGCGGACAAGATCGCTGAAAAGGCGGGTAAAGCGCGGGGCCGATCGAATGGCCGCGTTCACCGAGGCGGCGCGGTCCCATGCCCTGGCATACACGGCCTCGGCTTCACCGGCAACGGCAAGCGAATCGCGAAGAATATCGGCCACGAGTTTTTCCGTGTTGCCCAGAATGTTGAACACCAGCGCGCAGGAGCGGTTGATCACCCGGCCCGTTCGGGAGAAAAGCGTATCCCGGTATGCCGGGGCAGAAGGGGGCGAGTCTGTGCGGTTATTCATTATTGTCCGAACGGTTCTGGTTTTCATGGGAGATCTCCTTAAGACAGGTTAAACAGAGGGCGGGACGCGGACCGGTGCCTTCGACAACCGCGATGGCGGCGCGGCTTCCCTTTTCCAGGATGGTGTTGCATTGAGAGCAGACCGCGTTGAGGTTCAGAACGGCCTCCTGCCATGCCACCACGCGGCCCGATTCGGAAACCGGGCCGGGCGCAACCGGGCCGGAGGGTCTGGTTCCGGGGGCCGTCGGCGCGGACCGTCTGCGCGCGGACCGGGAGATGCCGGCGCTGTCTGTGACGATATTTTCCACCAGGTCAAAGGTGTTGGAAAGAATGTTGCGCACCAGGTTGGATACCGAGACCCCCAGGGACCCGGCCTCTTTGCGGATCTGCTCTTCCAGGTCCTGGCTGATGCGCGCGTGAAGCACCTTTTCTTTTTTCTTTTCTTCGGGCATATCGGCCTCCTTTGAGTGTGATACATTTGTATACAAGATGTATCACAATGTAATCGAAGTCAAGTCATATTTTCATTTTCACAAAAAAACCCGGCTGATGGCCAAAAGTTTTAGAAATGGCTTTTGGCTGCAAATCCGGATATAGTGGATGGCCGGGCGCCGGAACGGCGCAGCGGGACAAATTTTACGAGGAGTCATCATGTTTTTACCGGCAACACCGGAAGAGGTCCATGCCCTGGGATGGGAGGCGGTAGACGTTATCCTGGTCACCGGGGACGCCTATATTGACGCCCCGTCGGTGGGCGTGGCCGTGATCGGCCGGGTGCTGTCCGATGTCGGCTATCGGGTGGGGGTGATTGCCCAGCCCGACCTCTCTGGAGACGACATCGCCCGGCTGGGCGAGCCGGCCCTGTTCTGGGGGGTGACCGGCGGGTGCGTGGATTCCATGGTCTCCAATTACACGGCCACGGGAAAAAAACGGAAAAGCGACGACCTGACCCCGGGCGGGGTCAACAACCGGCGGCCGGACCGGGCCGTGATCGCCTATGCCAACCTGATCCGCCGCCACTTCAAACAGACCCGGCCCATTGTGCTGGGCGGCATTGAAGCCAGCCTGCGGCGCATCTCCCATTATGACTGCTGGAGCGATTCGGTGCGCCGGTCCGTGCTGTGCGACGCCAAGGCCGATTTTCTGGTCTTCGGCATGGGCGAGCGCACCGTGGTGAAGCTGGCCCACGCGTTGAAAAACAACCTGCCCACAACCGACATTCGGGGCCTCTGCTACATGTCCCGAGAAAAACCGGACACCTGTGTGGAACTGCCCGCCCATGAGGCGGTGACCCAGGACAAAGAGCTGTTTGCCGCAATGTATGCCGAGTTTTACAGGCAGAGCCGCACGCCCCGGGGCAAACGGCTGTACCAGCTTCAGGACACCCGCTACCTGGTGGTCAACCCGCCTCCTCAGCCCCTTTCCACCGAGGAGCTGGACCATGTGTACGGGCTTGCGTATCAACGATCCGTGCACCCGAAGGACAGGGCGGCAGGCGAAGTTCGGGCGATTGAAACCACACAGTTTTCCATTGTCACCCATCGCGGGTGCTTTGGCGAGTGCAGCTTCTGCGCCATCACGGTTCATGAAGGCCCGATTATCATGAGCCGAAGCGAGGCCTCCATTCTGCGGGAGGCCCGCCAGATGAGGGGCCATCCGGATTTTAAGGGGATCATTTATAACGTGGGCGGGGCCACGGCCAACATGTACGGCGCCGGGTGCGGCCGCAAAAAAACCGGCGGAGTGTGTGCCGGCCGCCAGTGTCTCTGGCCGGAGATCTGCGACAATCTTGTGGTGGACCACCACCGGCAGCGGCGGCTTTTGGAAAAGATCGGCAAGCTGGCCGGTGTGCGGCATGTGTTTGTGCAGTCCGGCATTCGTCACGACCTGGTGCTGCATGACGTCGGCGGCGGGCAGCGGTACCTGGAGGCCCTGCTGACCCGCCACATATCGGGCCAGATGAAGATCGCGCCGGAGCACTCGGAACCCCATGTGCTGCGGCTGATGGGCAAACCCGGCGCCGATGTGTGGACCCGGTTCGTGCGGGAGTTCAACACCACCAAAAAACGGCTGAGCAAGCAGGTATTTTTCACCTGTTATTTTATCGCGGCCTTTCCCGGGTGCACCCTGGCCGACATGCGCCGCCTGGGCGCCATCGTCAAAAAAACCCTGGCCTTTACACCGGAGCAGGTTCAGATATTTACCCCGGCCCCTTCCACGTGGGCCACCGCCATGTACCACACGGAAAAGGATCAGAACGGCAACCCCGTGTTCGTGGAAAAAGACCCGGCAAAAAAAGAGGCACAGAAAAGGGTGCTTACCGAGGCGGCAAAGGGTGTGCCGCCAGTGCGGCCGCCAGATCGCCGGCCATCCGGTCCAAAAAAGACTCGGCCGCGCAAAGGGCCTGCCAATCGGCCAGGTTCGACCAGAGGGCGGTAAGCACCGGAAGCCATGTGGATGTTTCCGCGCCCAGAGATTTAAAATCAATGGCCGGCGGCGCATACTCCTTTTGATTGAAAAAAAAGTTGGCCGGCCGGAACGTTTCCGGGTCGGCAAACGGCCACTCGGTTTTTACGGCCAGAAAGCGGCGGACGGCCGCCACCGCGGCGGGCCGCTGTTCAAGGTCTGTTGCGTCCACGGTCCGTTCCAGCCGCTTTTCCACCTGCTCAAAAAAAGTTTTCACCATGCCGGTTTCCGTGATCATCAGGCCGTAGTCGTACCAGTTGTCCGCGGCCTGCCGGACCATCCGCTTGTACCGGGGTTCAAGTTCACGGCAGGCCGGGCAGAAATAGGTGGCGCAGGCATAGGCCCCGTAATAGCTCAGGCCACGCCGGTCAACGCCGTTGTTGGCTTCGGCCAGGGGATGGAGCAGGCATCCCACCGTGGCCTGTCGCGGACCGATCAGGCCGAGAAAGGGGCAGTGGTGAAAGTTTTTCATGGGACGGTGACGGCCTTCGGCGCCTAGGGTCTCTTCACCGAACCGGTCAATGGCATCAATGGTGCGGGGCAGGCGCGCAAACCGTTGTGTCCGGCCTTTCAGCAGGTGGGTCAGGTTTTCGCGGGACAGGTGCTGAATATTGTAAAGGCCGCAGCAGGCCCCGCAGGAGACGGTGTCGCTCACCTGGCACAGGTAGACGCCGCCCGGAGTTTTTTCGTCCGGGTTTGCGGGTTTTGTACTGCGTGCGGGGGTGGTGTTCAGCATGACATGTCCTCGGGCAACAGAGGCCTAACGGTCTCCTGTATCTCCGACCAGTTCCAGGCCGGGGCGTCACTGTTGACGTGGTCGCCGGGCCAGGGCCAGCCCGAAGGAAAGGGGCTGGTAAACGTGAGTGCATGGCCCAGGGTGGGATGGGTCACGGTCAGGCGCCGGGCCAGCAGGGCGATCTGGCGGCCGGCCAGCGGGGCCGGGGCCCCGTAGCGCAGGTCCCCCACCACGGGAAAACCCAGGTGGGCAAACTGGACCCGAATCTGGTGATGGCGGCCTGTTTCAAGGTCGATCTTCACCAGGGTGCGGCTGTCTGTCCTGTCAATCACGCGAAAGGCCAGGCGCGCCTCCCGGCTTTTCGGGGTGGGAACGTCAATAATATGGCTGGTGGGGCCGCGCCGAAAAATGTGGTTGACCAGGTGGCCCTCGTCGTCGGGTACAACGCCCTCCACCACGGCCACATACTGTTTGGCCGTAACCCCGTCGCGGAACTGGGCGCTGATCCGTCCCGCCGCCTTGGAGGTGCGGCAGAACACCACCACCCCGGCCACGGGCCGGTCCAGGCGGTGGACCATTCCCAGAAAAACCTTGCCCGGCTTGTTGTATCGTATTTTGAGCCAGCACCGGCCCAGGTCCAGAAGGGTGGGGTCGCCGGTGCTATCTCCTTGAACAAGCAGGCCGGCTGGTTTATAAAGGGCCAGAAGATGATTGTCTTCATACAGCACCGGCCACCGGGATATGAAAAAGTCGGGTGTTGGGGCGGTCATCACTCTTTTCTCAAGTCAAAGCCATGGCAGCCGAAAAAAAACAGCGCACCTCCGCGGGGGAAAGCCGGCACACGCAGCGGGAGATGGCCCGCCTGCTGGCGCGGTCCGGCATCGTGCTTTCCGATGCCCAGTTAAAACAGCTATGGTCATACCACTGTTTGCTGCGCAAACACAACCCCGAGTTAAACCTCACCCGCATTCACAATTTTGAAAACATGGTGGTAAAGCTCTACGTGGATTCCATCCTGCCCGGCACCCTGGTCGATCTGCCCTCCCCTCTGCTGGACCTGGGCACCGGTCCGGGCATGCCCGGCATTCCACTGAAAATCGCCTTTCCGGAGCTAACCGTGCTGCTGGCCGAAGGCCGGGGCAAGCGGGTGGCGTTTCTCAACACCGCCGTTCAGGAGCTGGGCTTTTCCGGTGTTTCGGTGGTCGGCCGGGCCATTGCCCCGGACTTTCAGGAGCCGGTGGCCGGCGTGATCACCCGGGCCGTGGAGACCATGGCCGCCACCCTGGAGCGGGTTGCCGGCTGTCTTTCCTCTGGCGGCAAGGTCTTTTTCATGAAAGGCCCTTCCTGCGACGACGAGATTGCCGATGCGCAGGCAAAATTTGACACCCGGTTCCGGCTGACGGATGATATCGCCTACTCCATTGCCCACACTCCCCACCAGCGGCGGCTGGTGATATTTGAACGCATGGACGCCTCCCGGCGGGAGCAGAAGGCGGCTGCAATGAACAGGCACAGGGTGCATGTGATTGAAAGCGAAAACAATGCCCGGTTCAAAGAGTTGAAAAAACTGCTGGCCGGCCGGGGGGTAAAAAAACAGAACATGGCCCTGGTTGCCGGGGTCAAGCCGGTGACCGAGGCCCTGGCCGCCTTTCCCGATCAGTGCCGGGCCTGGATCACCCGGCAGGACCAGACGCCGCCGCCGGAAAACGCCCCGGCCCACCTTGCCTGGGAGCAGCTGGCCCCGGCCCTGTTTGAAGCCCTGGATGTTTTCGGCACCCGCGCGCCCCTGCTGCTGTTTGAACCCTCGTCCATGGGGATCTGGTGGCCGGACGAGGGGTTTTCGCCGGGCTGCACCCTGCTTTTGCCCTTTCAGGACCCGGAAAACGCCGGGGCCGCCATTCGTGCAGCAGTGGCC
>JAXHVI010000239.1:0-35286 GCA_034189195.1 Thermodesulfobacteriota bacterium
TGATTTTATCGATACCATCACCCGGCCGGACCAGATGCGTTTGAACAAGGCCGCCCGGGAAACAGGCGCCGACAGCGCCCTGATCCACTTTGTCAGAACTTATGTGGGAAAGATATCGACGCTTCTGGAATCCCATGAAACAGAGATCCACCCCCAGATGATTCGCAATAAACTGTTGAGCAACTACTTTGATCAATTGCGTGACATATACGGAGACACCTTTATCGACCGGGCACAGACATTTTTAAGAGCCGTAAAAGTACTGGTGAAGGCCGGTTTTTCGCTGGAGTATTTTTACAGAACATCCGAAGTGATTGAAGAGGCCCGCAGTCTTGGTGCCGGGATTGTCGTTCCCCACCCTGAGCAGTTCTGGCCTGTTCTTCTGGCCGACTATGATGTGGACGGGTATGAAGTATGGAACCCCCAGTCCAATCGGTATACGGAGTTTCTGGTCTCCGTGTTAAAAGAAAAAAACAGAAGCGGCGGACCTTCCAGGCGGCGTCTGTTGATGTTTATGGGTGATGACACGCACATGGGGGAAAAGGTCAAGGACCCCAGGTATCAGAATAAAGAAAAGGCGGCCAGGGAAATCGGGCTGCAACCGGCATGGGAGGATCTTAACGTGCACAAAGAACTGATTATGGCCGATATGGACAGGCACATCGTCATCGAAGAATACAGGCAGCGGTTACTTGAGGCATAAAACAAAGGGGAAACTTATGGGAAAAGAAGCGTTTTTTGAACACGAATCATACCAGGACCGGGAAACCATCAAGCATTACCTGGAATCGCTCCTGCAGGGTATTGAATCGGGAAAAATCGTCATGAATTCAGAAAAAAGCGACATCACACTGGACGTCAATTCATTGATCAAGTTCAAGGTAACAGCCCAGAAAAAAAGTGACAGGAACAAAATGGAACTGGTGCTTTCCTGGCGGGATGGCAAGGCAAAGGTTTCCCAGGAAAAAATATTTATCGGGTCCTGACCCGCCAATCAACAATATAAAATTTGCGGGTGAACCCGGGCGAGAGCGTCATGGCGATTTATATGTCAATTCTGGAAAACTTCAAGCTGCTTGCCGCTGAAGTGCAAAGCCAGGTGGAGTTGACCCGCCAGTTGCTTGAA
Organism: Thermodesulfobacteriota bacterium; assembly: GCA_034189195.1. Taxonomy (GTDB): domain Bacteria; phylum Desulfobacterota; class Desulfobacteria; order Desulfobacterales; family Desulfosudaceae; genus Desulfosudis. The sequence goes on from JAXHVI010000239.1 coordinate 1,127, forward strand.
AACCTGACCGGCGATACGGACCTGTTGACACAAATCGCATCAAAAGACGATTACATTGACAACCTGAAAACATATATTGAAGACGAGTGTTTTTCCAGTATCTGCCAGATCGACCCGGACAATGTCCAGAGAATCAACGACAGCCGGGCGGTCCATATTATCTGCCTCAACCTCGAACGCATTGCCGATTTCTGCGTGAACATCGCCCGACAGTGCGAGTACCTCAAGGAAACAGCTTTTATACAGCGTTATGGCTATCAGAGCATGTTCGCTGAAATCGAAAAACGGATCACTCAGGTTCTTCCGGTATTTCAAAAAAAAGACCTGATTGGCGCCCTGGAGATGTGCAAATCAGAACTTTCCATCGACAGGATGTATAAAATCACCTTCGACCAACTGATGGAAGAGCTGAGGAAGACGGAAAACGTGGCGGATTCCGTCACGACGATCTTTATTTTCCGCTACCTAGAACGAATCGGTGACGCACTTTTAAATATCGGCGAGGCCCTGATTTTTGCGACGATCGGTGAACGAATAAAAATCAGGCAGTTTGTGGCTCTCGAGAAGACGCTGCATGACTATGGTTTTGACGGTTCACTGACTGATATCGAGTTTCGATCCATCAGGGGGTCCCGGTCGGGGTGCCATATCGGCCGGGTCTCCGCCGGGGATTATACCCTCACCAAAACCCAGGGGATTTTCAAGGAAGGGTCAATTCGAAAAGTCAACCGGGAAAAGAAGAATATCGAACAGTGGAACAATATTTATCCCGGTATTGCCCCGAAGGTATATGGCTACTATGAGAAACTCGACAAGGCTTCTCTTTTCATGGAGTTTTTCCCCGGGTGTACCCTGGATGAAGTGGTATTAAACGCCCCTGAAGAGATGACGCAAAACGCCGCTTATGTTCTTGAGCAGATATTGCTCAGCGTGTTTGAGAAAACAAAAAAGCAGGAAAAGAAAACCGCTGACTATATGGAACAGCTGAAGAACCGGATGGACGGAATCAAAAAATTTCATCCTCACCACTACCGTGCCGAACAGTATATTGATGGTTTCAAGATAGTTTCATCCAACGAGCTTATCGAACGATGCGCCGAGATCGAAAAGACGGTTTTTTCCCCTTTCCGCGTGTATATTCACGGTGATTTTAACACCAACAATATCATCTACGACCACAGCACACAGCAGATCCATTTCATTGACACCCACCGCTCCGGCTGGGGAGATTACATTCAGGACGCTTCCGTTCTCCTGGTCTCCAACTTCCGGCTGCCCTTTTTTGAAAATGGACAGCGGAAGCGCCTGAATGCGATCATTGAACAGTTTTACGGCTTTTATACAAAACTTGCCAAAGAACACCGGGACGCCACCTTTGCCTTTCGCATGGCGCTTGCTCTTGCCAGATCTTTTTATACTTCCACGCGGTTTGAACCCAATGCGGAATTTGCCCAGAACATGGTACTTCGCGCCAACTTTCTGATGGAAAAAGTGATTCAATGCAAAGACGCACCCGAAAAATTCAATCTGCCGGTGGATATCCTCTATTTCTGACAATACTGCCAAGAACGGAATTTATTTATGAAAATCGGTGTTGTAGGTGTTCCGGGGGGATGGTCGTCTGAGAAACTCGTGGACGCCGTCTATCAAAAAACAGGTTACAGGCTGCTGATCGATATGTGCCGTGTACGCTTTGATCTTGCTGCGGCGTCCTGCCGGTTTGAAGACATAGACCTGCTGACGCTGGACGCATTGATGGTGAAAAAAATCGGGGCGCGTTATTCTCCTGATCTTCTGGACCGGCTCGAGATGCTGCGATTCATGTCGGGCCGGGGGCTGCCTGTTTTTTCCCCGCCGGAAAAAATGCTTCGGGTGATCGACCGGCTGTCCTGCACGGTGACCCTGCGGCTTGCCGGTATTCCCATGCCGGCGACAACGATCACGGAAAGCGTGGATGCGGCAATAGAAGCGGTTTGCGATTACGGACAGGCGGTGCTGAAGCCGCTGTTCAGTTCAAAGGCCAGGGGCATGGTGCTGGTGAACGCCCGGCCTGACGTTCGCGAAACGATCGAGCGATTCCGGGTCAACAACCCGATCATGTATATTCAGAAACAGATCGATCACAAAGGCCGGGACCTGGGTGTCGTGTTCCTGGGAGGAAATTATCTGACCACCTACGCCCGTTGCGCCAATGGCGAAACGTGGAACACGACCATTCGATCGGGCGGGGGGTATGCCGCCTGCACCCCCTCGGAGGATATTATCAGACTGGCTCATAGTGCCCAACGCCTGTTTGGTCTTGATTTTACATGCGTGGACGTGGCGGAAACCGATGACGGACCGGTGGTGTTTGAAGTCTCCGCCTTTGGCGGGTTCAAGGGGATTCAAAACGCATCAGGCCTGGACGCAGCCGGGCTGTATGTGGAATACGTGTTAAACAGGCTGAAAGAGGCCGGCACATGAACATTGAGCAGGTCATTCAGGCCTATCAGGTATATGAACGTTATCCCGTCCGTTCTCATTTTCGGTTGCGCTTCGGTGAATGCGCGGTGCGGGTAGGGGTCAGCCGTTTGGAAGTCAGAGATGATCTGGTTCGTTATTTTCATGAGTTCACCGTTCCGGACGGATCTGCGGACATAGATATTTCCATCCACCAGGCACCGGATTTCCAGGTTTCCGAAACGTTGGCCACCAAGCCGCCTGACCCGGGAAAAACAAAGATCAAAGAGGAGTTCCGCGACCTGGATGACGGTCGCATTGTACGCAAGCGCCTGACTGGTATGGTTTTCTTCTTCGGTCGTGGCAAAAACATAGCCATTGGGCCGTGCATTGAAAACCTCAACCAGGTTGTCAACTTCATTAACAATCGGTATATCGAATGGCTGCTTTGTAAGGGGGCGCTGCTCGGGCATGCATCCGGGGTGGCCGCCGGTACCACCGGTCTGGCCATTGCCGGTGTTTCCGGAGCGGGAAAATCCACTCTGGCCCTGCACCTTCTGGAAAATGGGCTTGACTTTATCAGCAACGACCGCCTGATCATTGAGCAGAACGGCGAAAGGGTTGTCATGCATGGTGTCGCCAAGCTCCCCCGCATCAACCCCGGCACTGCCCTGAACAGCCGGGTTTTGAGGATGCTGGTGCCTGAAAAACAGAGACAGCGCTTTGAAAAACTCCCTCCGCATGAACTCTGGAAGGTTGAAAATAAGTATGATGTGCCGATCCATACCTGTTACGGCCCAGACCGGTTTGTATTATCAGTGAATATGTCCGGCCTGGTGATACTGACATGGAAACCGGGCACCGGAGATTTCATCGCGGAGAAAGTCACGACTGTCGATCATAGAAGAAAACTAATGGCCGCGTTTATGAAACCCACCGGCCTGTTTTTTTATCCCGGCCGGACGAACCATGTGTCGGAAGCGACAGTGGAGAGATATATCCGTCTGCTTGCCGGGATTGATATCTGGGAATTTTCCGGCTTTGCGGATTTTGAAGCCGCCGCCCGGTTCTGCCTTGCCCGGATTGAAGAAAAGCGCGTTCAACACGAAACCGGCTGAAATTTTTGTGGACATAAAAACCGGAACGCGAACATCATGCAGATAAAACTTACACGATCTGTAACTCTCCCGGACCCGGTCCGCGTGGCCCGATATGCCCATTATCCTGAACTGGGCCCCAGGATTCTGTTTTTCAGCGGGGGCAGTGCGTTGCGGCAGTTGAGCCGTGAAATCATTCAATACACGCATAACAGCATCCATATCATCACCACTTTCGATTCAGGTGGCAGCTCGGCCGTGTTGCGAAAGGCGTTCGGCATGCCGGCCATCGGGGATATCCGGAACCGTCTCATGTCGCTGGCGGACCGGACCCTTCACGGGAATCCTGCAATTTTCGAACTTTTCTCTTACCGTTTTCCAGAAAATGAAGACAACAAAAAACTTCGTGGCCTGCTTCACCAGATGATCAAGGGGAAAAACAGGCTGGTAGCCGACATTCCGGATCCCATGAGAAAAATCATCCGAAACAGCCTGCATCACTTCAGGTCCCAGATGCCGGAGGATTTTGACCTGCGACGGGCCAGCATCGGGAACCTTGTACTGGCCGGGGGATACCTGAACAGCCAGCGTCACCTGGACCCGGTGATTTTCATCTTTTCCAAACTGGTCCAGGTAAGAGGCACGGTCCGGCCGGTGGTCAATGCCAATCTGCACCTGGTCGCCAGGCTTTTCAACGGAACGCTTGTCAAGGAGCAGCATAATCTGACCGGCAAAGCAGTGCCATCAATCCTGTCACCCGTGCAGGAAATTTTTCTCAGCAAACAGATTAGAAACCCGAGACCGTCGAAGGTGCCGGTTCGCGAGAAAACAAAAAAGCTGATCGCTGATGCGGAACTGATCTGTTATCCCATGGGCAGTTTTTATTCGAGTCTTATTGCCACACTGCTGCCGCAGGGCATCGGCAAAGCCATTCACGACAACCCCTGCCCCAAGGTGTTTATACCCAATACCTGTCCGGATCCGGAACTTTTTGGAACCTCAATCAATGACCAGGTGGATATCCTGATCCGATATCTGTGCCGGGATGATCCAACCGTTATTAAAAAAGGCAACATGCTTGACATGATAATCGTTGACCAGAAAAACGGCCGTTATGACGGTACGCTTGATAAACGAAAACTCAAAGCCATGGGAATCACACTGATCGACAGCCGTCTGATCTCCAGGGAAAGCACCCCGTATATAGACGAAAAACTGCTGATACCGCTGCTGCTGACCCTGGCCTGACCCGGATATGCCGGCATGGATTGTTTCGACATGGGAGGCTGTCCGGATTAAATAAGGTAACGTTCATTAAACCCTCAAAAAAGGAGTTTGTGCCATGGATGCAAAAAAGCCTATGATGGAAACGCATGGCGGGGAAAAAAACAAAAAAAAAGAAATCAGCATGGAAAAAATCTGCACCACCAGTGAAGCGATCGCTTATCTTGAGGAAATCGCAAAATGCCTGAAACAGGACAAACTTGTAGTAGAACAGGATAACGATTATGTGGCGTTGACACCGCCCAGCATGGAAACCGTCAAGGTGGAGATCGAGGCCAAACAGAAAGGAAGTAAAGAGAAAATTCAAATCACCCTGAGTTGGCAGCATTTTGTTGAGCTCACGGTTGCCAGTAACGATTTGGTTATTTCGGCTATAGAGCCCGAAGATTTGAAGACTTCCCATGAGACGGCGGCGGCGGGCACGCAGGACAAAAAAAAGATCGCCCGGACGAAGACTCCTGGAAAAAAGAAGGCGGAAGTGTAACCACAGGGCTCTATGCCGTTCCGGCCCATTGGTTTATGAGGCTGATCAAGGGGAGTGGCCATGACTTCCGCCCGCGGATCTCGCCGTTCCCCTGCCCCTTGCCTTTGGTTCCGCTCCCCTCTGTTTGCAAAGCCGGAAATACATGTTTATTACCTGAGGATATTGACGGCAACCAATGGAAATTATTATGAAACAAACCCCGTTTAAAAAAGTCGGCGTATCCACGGCCCCCATGTACGGCCCACGGGCCGTTCTGATTTGTGGGTATGCGGCCACGGAACAACCGGCACTCCTGGAAGTGTTTGACGCCATCAAGGCCCCTTTGATCTTTGCGACACGGGATGACGGAGCAACGACACTGAGAGACCTGCTGGCCCGCCCGGATCAACCAGGCCAGGGCGGCGATTTTGCCGGCCTGGCCCGGGCCATTGTGCTGTCCGGTATCACCGAGGCGGAGCTGCACCGGATACTGGCCGCCTACCGGGAAAGCGGCCTGCCCCGTCCGCTCTGGGCCACCTTGACCCCCACCTCGGAAAACTGGCCCCTTTCAGATCTGCTGGCCGAACTCAACGCAGAACGCCGGGCCATGGAAAGCCAAAAACAGTCGTGACCGGGCTCGCCGGACAAACCCGTGGACCGGCCGGCCGGGTCAGAAAATCGGTTCCGCATACAGACAGAGTTCGGAATACTTGTAGGTAAAAAAATGCATGCCCATGCTTTTGGGCGGGCGGGAGCCTTCAAAGAGAAAAGTCTCGTTACCGGACAGGTGCTGCGTAAACAGGCCGACTGCATCACTTGTGATATGGCCCGGCGCAAAAACCTCTATCTTCCTTAATGAAACAACCATCTCCTGTATCGTACCTGCTTTTTTTCAACCGCTGCCCAAGGGGAAAAACAGGAACGGATCACTCCGAACTGGTTTTTTTTGCCAAAAAACGGCTGAAGCGACCTTGACCATAGACATGCTGCTTGATGTTTGACACGCGGCGACATACAGATTAATTACTTGATTGGACGGTTGATCAATATTTTTCTCTGAAAAGAGGCACAGCAGGAACCTTATGGAAACCATCGCCTATTTCGACGCATCCCATGACATGCCAGAAGAGGTTATCGCGGCTGCCGGGTTTGTGCCGTACAAGATCCTCGGGAACGTGCACGTATCCAATGATCCGGCGGATCGCTACCTGCCGGCCTTTTTCTGCCCGGCCGCTCGCAGCATGCTGACCGAGGCCCTGGCCAAAACCGGCCGGTGGGCCGGGATTGTCATCGCTCAGGGCTGCAATGCCACCAACCGGCATCACGACGTGTGGAAGCGCCATGTGCGTACGCCGTTTCTGCATTGGTTCAACACCCCCTTAAAAGACGATGTCCCGGCCGTCCGATTCATGAAAACCGAGCTGTGGCGCCTGGTCGACGCCCTTTATCGCCAGTTCGGCATTCTTGTTGACGAGGCAATGCTGGCCGATGCCAGCCATGAATCCAATGCTGTTAAGAAGCGACTTCAAATCTTTTCGGCACTGCGGGCGGAAAAAGACATGACCAACCGGGAATACCTGGATGTCCTGATAAAAAGCATGACCCTGCCCAAGCCGGAAGCCCTAAAGGAAATCGATGCCGCCATTGCGACAATGAAAAACCGGGGGCCTTTTCCCGCAGACAAGATAAAAGTGCTGCTGACCGGCTCGGACGTCACCTATCCGGAGTTGATGGAACAGATCGACGAAGCCGGATTTCGTGTGGTCCGGGATGATCTTTCCATCGGGGAGCGCTATTTTGCCACCCTGATTCCTGAAGATGGAAACCCTTTTGAGGCCCTGGCCCGGTATTATCTGTCCATACCAAAACCCGCCACCAAGCTGGGTCTGCGTAAGCGCGTCCAGTACCTGGAAACAGCTCTCGAAGAGTCGGGTGTCAGGGCTGTGATTTCCCAGGGTCTCAAGTTCTGCGAACCCTATGCCTATGACGCGGTCCTGGTGAACAACGCCCTTAAAGAAAAAGGATGCCGGGTGCTGCACGTGGAGCGGGAATACACACCCACACCGGACAATCAGATGGCAACCCGGCTGGCCGCATTCGCGGAAATGAAATAATTTCGCTGTTTTTTTAAATAAAACAAATAGATTAAAAGCCAACGACAATTATGAACGCAGAAAAACCGAACCCTCCTGCAATAGATGAGAGTGCCCCGGTCCGGGTCGATACCCTGCCCCACGCAAAGGACCTCCGGCGGCCCATGACCTGGTATTTTCTCACGGGCAAATTATACAGCCTGCTGCCGTGGAAAAAAACCGCCTGGACCTGCGCCGGGTTTCCCATCGAGCTTTTGCTGGGGCTCGATATCTTTCCCCTGCATCCGGAAAACATGGCCACCGTTGCCGCGGCCCAGAAGCAGTCCCGCCGGCTGATCGAACATGCCGAAAGCATGGGCTACTCCCGGGATTTGTGCTCCTACTGTAAGACCAACATCGGCGCGGTGGATACACGGGCGCCCTTAAAACACGGCGGTATCGCCCGGCCGGATATCATCACCTGCACCAACACCATCTGCGACACTCACTGGAAATGGTTCCAGGTTCAGGCGGAAAAACTGGGCGTTCCCCTGTTCGTGTTCGACTGTCCCAAGATCGTCAGCGGCACGGACGAGCGCACCATCGAGGGGTACGTGACCTACCTGGTGGAACAGTTCTATGAATTTTTCGATTTTGTCAAAAAGCACACGGGGAAAGAACCGAACATCGACCGGATGGTCCGGGCAGCGGAAAAGTCCGAACAGTTGAGCGTCCTGTGGCGGGATATATACGAGTACCGCAAACGCGTGCCCACCCCCTACAGCATGGCCGAGACGTCCGCCTCGTTTTTCCCCCTGGTGGTGATGCCGGGGGCACGTTCCGGCATCAGATTCTTTGAGAAGATCCTGACCGATATCCGGCAGCGGGCCGAGCAGGGCAAAGGCACATTGACAGGGAAGGAGCGCTACCGGCTGATGTTCGAAGGGATTCCCTTCTGGTACCGAATGCGGTTTATGTACGATCTGGCCCGGTACGGCGCCGTTGTCGTTTATGAGCCCTACACCTTTTCCTTTGCCCCGCCCAAACCTGTGAGCATGGGATACGCCGAGACGCTGCGACATGTGGCGCGGGCCATGATGGACGTGCCTTACACCTACAATCTTGAAAAGCGGATTAGCTACTTCAAACAGGCCATCCAGGAATACCGCATCGACGGTGTGATCCTGCACGAAAATCTGTCGTGCCGGCCGTCGAGCACCGGCATGATCGACCTGAAAAACGCCATTCAGCAGGAATGCGGCATACCGGTGCTGATCCTCCAGTGCGACATGAACGATCCCAGGGCCTTTTCCGAAGAACAGATCAAGACCCGGGTCGAAGGCTTTATCGAGCTGATGGATAAATAAAAACAATAACGGGCAAAAATCCGACAGGCCACACCGGCGAGGCTGCCTTTGCCCGGCCCCTGTCCCCCATCCAAATCACCGGATCCTCAGTTCAGACACAAGGTCCAGAACACCTTCCGCCGTGAAAAAATAAATTTCATGGGCCGTTACTTCTCGGGGGGCAGCGACGTCCGCTTCGTTTTCCCTGAGCAGGGGAACGATCTCAATGGCCGTGACATCATGCCACTGATCCTCCACCTGAATCCGGACCACCATTCCCTGCTCATTAATCTGGTGCGGAATCTGGTAGGAATCCAGTACACGGGCCACAAAGCTGTTTTTCTGCCGCACCACGGTGTCGGCCCGCTGTTGCAAAGCGCGAATCTTTCCAAACTCCTGAGCGTGGGCATGGGGGCACGACAGACACAGCAGGACTGCCGCAAATAAGAGACTGGATATTGTTTTCATACGGTTTCTCCTTTGCTGACCTGAAAGGCAGGGCCAGTATATCCGGGGGACCGGTTGATTCGCAAGCTTTAAAGGTTTTCGGAAACGTTCAGTCATGGCCGCCTTTGGCATAAAAGGCTTGATAAAAAAAGAAAAATCTCATACAAAAACAGTTCAGGAAAACCACGACTTTGGAGAACCGCTTGCGCCCTCCGCGCCTTTGCGGTGCAAAAAACAAAAAAAGCTCCAGTTATGGGAGAAAATCACATGGAACCGGCCAGGGCGAATCAGATCAAAAAAGTGCTTATTCCGGTGTACAGGTCCCCGGACATGGCCGCAACCCTTAACATACGGATAGCGCAATGACTTTTATTAAACAACACCGTCACCTGCCTGCTTCCCTCCTGTATACGCTGCTTGTTTTCTGCGGCCTGCTGGCCACCGCCCTTGCTGCCCCTTCCGGCGTGCCCCTTGATGATTCCACCGGCACGCTCTATATCGGGCAGCAGGTGGAATACATGGAAGACAGGGCCGGTGCCCTGTTTATCACCGATGTGACCGACATGGAAGATCTCTGGAAAGCGTCGGACAGCACTGCCTTAAGCTTTGGATTTACATCCTCGACCTACTGGTTCCGGTTTACCCTGGACAATACCACCGGCCGTCCAAAGGATTTTTACCTGGAGTTCGCATACCCCCTTCTTGACTTTATCGAGCTTTACACACCCCAAACCGAAGGCCTGTTCAATACCATCAAAGCCGGGGACCATTACCCCTTTTCCACACGGGAAATCATTGACAAAGACTTTGTTTTCCTGCTGACCCAGGCTCCCGGCCCGGCCACTTATTATGTGAAAGTTAAAACCAGTTCTTCCCTTAACTTTGAACCGGTGATCCGTTCTCACAATTCCTACCTGAGCAAGATCAACAGGACCTACCCCATCTTCTGGCTCTATTACGGGGCCATGCTGATCATGGTGATCTATAACCTGGTCCTCGTTTTCGTGATCCGGGAAAGAAGCTATCTCTTCCTGGTGCTTCTCATTCTCTCTTATTCTCTGTTTCAGTTCACGCTCAACGGGTTTTCCTTCCAGTACCTGTGGCCGAACTCCATCTGGTGGGCCAACAACTGTCTGCCCATGTTCATGTGTCTTGCCATGGCCATTGCCATGCTGTTTATGCGATCTTTTCTCGGTATCCGGGAGCGCCACGCCAAAAGCCTGGTGGACCGGGTCTCCCTCTATCTGGTAATTATTCCCAATAGCGTGTGGGCCGTCGGGTCTCTCTTTCTTCCTTATGCCCTGAGCATCAGGGTGGCTACGGCGCTTATCATCTTCTCTCTGGTTGTGGCCATTCCCAGCGGGTTTATCTCCCTTTCCTTCACGCGATCGGTTCGATTTATTGTGATCAGCTGCGGCTGCCTGTTTATCGGGGTCCTGCTGTTCGCGTTAAAAGCATTCGGGATCCTGCCTTCCAACTTTATCACCCAGTGGGGCGTTCAGATCGGTTCAGCGGTTTTCATCGCGCTTCTTTCCATCGGTCTTGCCGACAAGATCACGACCATGAAAGACGAACTGATCGCCACCAACTCCAACATCTCACTGATGCTCCGGAGCATCTCCCAGGAGGTGGAGGTCCAGGAAAACGACCTTGAAAAATACAGGGAAGACGAGATCGGCGATATCCTCAACGATCGATTTCAAACCTTTATGGCCCGGTTTAAGGACCTGGTGAATGATGTCGACAGCAACGCCAACCTGCTGAAAAAGTCGTCGGCCAACCTGCTGGCCCTGTCGAACAAAATGACATCGGAAACCGCTGAAATATCGGCCAACTCCAATTCCGTTGCGTCGGCCTCGGAAGAGATGAGCGCCAAGATGATGGCCATTGCCGGCACCATGGAGCAGACGTCCCAGAATGTCAACCTGATCGTCTCCTCGGTGGAGGAAATGACCACCACGTCCGACGAGATCAGCATGAGTACCGAATCGGCCCGGCAGACAACGGAAAACGCCGTTGCCCAGGCCAAAAACGTGTCCCAGAAGGTGGACAACCTGGGCATCGCCGCCGAAAGAATCGGCACCGTCACCGATGTGATTGCCGAGATATCCAAAAAGACCAACCTGCTGGCCTTAAATGCCACTATCGAGGCGGCCCGGGCCGGAGAAGCGGGAAAGGGGTTCGCCGTTGTGGCCAATGAAATAAAGGCTCTGGCACGGCAGACCGCCGACGCCACCCAGCAGATTAACCGGCAGATTGAAGAGAACAAGCAGGTAACCGTGGCGGCGGTAAAAGAGATCGGCCAGATTGTAGAGACCATCAAGAACGTCAACGAGATCGTCTCCACCATCACATCGGCCATTGAAGAACAGTCGATTTCCATCCGGGAAATTGCCAGCAACGTGGCCCAGATATCCCAGGGCATCTCCGGGGTCAACAAGGACGTGTCTCAGTGTTCTATCGTCGCCAACAACGTGTCAAAAGAGGTGGTCTCCCTGAGCGCCTCTTCCAAGCAGATGAACAGCAACAGCCAGACCGTCAGGGAGAGCGCCGATGACCTGCTGAAGATGGCCCGGCATCTGACCGACCTGATGCAGAAGTTCAAAGTTTAACCCATACGGAAATAACCAATGACACACGAGGATGCGGGAAAATACAGGGCCAAACACCCCCCGGGCACGGCCCTGCGGCCGGACCTGGCCCGGGCACTGGAAACCGTTGCCCGGGACGGCCGGGTCACCTGCGCGTCGGCCCATAAAATCGCTGCGGCCGCAGGGGTTTTGCCGGCGGAAGTGGGAAAAGCCATTGACCTGATGGAATACCGGATCATCACCTGTCAGATGGGGCTTTTCGGATATCCGGAAAAAAAACGGGTCAAGACCGTTGACCCGGTGCCCGGCCCGTTAAAAGACGCCCTTCTGGCCGCGTCTTCGGATAACCGGATATCGTGCGCGGCCTGCTGGAAAATTGCCGATGCCCTGAAAATAGGCCGAATGGAAGTGGCCGGGGCCTGTGAAAATCTTGGCGTCCGTATCAAGCCCTGCCAGCTGGGTGCCTTCTGAACCCACTGTTATATGGGTTCTCCCCAAGAAGAGGCCTGCGGTAGATTTTGCCTTTGGCGTTTCTCAGCCGGACTGTCCGGTGTAATAATCACGCTTACGACAGTTCCGGATAGTTCCTGATCTCCGCCACAAACCCTTCAAAATCGTACCGGTCAAGAAAGCGGGAGATCATTCGGCCCACCAGGCCGGCGGTATCGACACGGTAACCGCCCTTTTCATCCCTGCCCGCAATGGCCTTTGCATTGGCTACGATGGTGGACAACGCCTTTGCGGTAACTTCTATATTAACGTGTATATCCAGTCTATCATCAGGGCTGCTCATGGTTTCAGTTTCCTTGTTTTGTGAACATCTCTAAAATCGGGTTAAGGGCTGACCGGCTGCCTTACCTTCTGCCGCAGCAGCTCCCCGGTCCCGCGCATCCTGCTTCCGACGGGGTCTTGCCGCAACAGGCCGTGTCACCCAGACCGGGCATCCTGTTTTTGGTCACACCGGACATGGATGACGGGGCGGACAGGAGTTTCCTGACGTTTCCACTGCCACAGCTGCCACAGGACGGTTTTTCCCTGTTCGACACCCCTGTCAATATCTCGGTTGTTTTGCCGCAGTCCAAGCATTCATATTCATATAACGGCATTTTCCACCTCCCTGATTTTTCCTGGGCCGGCACCGCCGATATCCATCCGGCCGATTCTTTTTGCTCCATATGATATACAAGCGTCATCAGGGGGTCAAACGAAATTCAATGCCGCAGTCAAAGCGGCTTTAGGAGAAAAAATGGTTGTCAAACCGCGGCAAGTCGATTACAATTTCAAAACATCCGTTAAGAAATCCGAGGAATAATGGTTGATTCTGCCGCCACATCCGAGACCGGTTCAAAAGAGAACATCCGTCGAATGCGGGTCCATCCGGTTACTCTCTCTTTTATCAAAGAATGCGCGGAATATGAAAAGCCCTTCAACGACACTTATATTCGCAAATCCCTGAAACCCCTTCGCGTTGCCATTATCCTGGTGGTCATCACATGGAGTTCATTCGGTTTTCTTGACATCTTCATTGAACATTCCCAGTACCTGAGCATGTGGAAAATCAGGTACGGCATTCTGATACCCGGTTTTATTCTGGGGTACTTTTTTTCCTATACAACCTTTTTTGAAAAACATTTTCAGCCCATTGTAGCGACATACGCGGTTGCCGCCGGCCTGGGCGTCACCCTGATGATACCCATTTCCAGTTCCCCCATGCGCCACACATATTACGCGGGACTGATCATAGTGCTTATGTTTGCCTACACCATCCTGCGATTGAAGTTTTTGTGGGCCGGCCTGGCCTGCTGGCTGATTTTTGTCATCTACGAAATCACGGCCATTGCCATCAACACACCGGTCGACATTCTGATCAGCAACAACTTCTTTTTCATAAACGCCAACGTCATCGGCATGTTTGCCTGCTATTACATTGAACTCTCCCACCGGAGAGACTTTTATCTGGCCCGGCAGCTGGAGCAGGAAAAACAGAAGGTCAGTACCATCAACTATGATCTGGAAGAAAATGTGCGCAAGCGTACCCTTCAGATGCTCAAGATCAATGAAGACCTCAACCTGACCCTAAACGACTACAAGCGGGCCCAGGAAAGCCTGAAGAAGAGCGAAGAAAAATACCGCACCATCATCACCAACATGGAGGAGGGTTACTATGAACTGGACCTGGAGGGAAACTTTACCTTCTGCAACGATTCGGCCTTAAAAATCTTTCGGCACAATCCGGAAAACACCCTGGTCGGCAACAACATGCGCGCCTACATGACCCCGGAACACGCGGAGCAGGCCCTTCGCGCCTTTAACGAGATATACCAGACCAACATTCCTGAAAAGGCCATGAACTGGGAGATTCAGACACCGGATGGCGCCACCTGTTTCCTGGAAGTGTCAGCGACGCGCATCAATGCCGCCGATGGCCGGCCACAAGGCTTCCGCGGCATCATTCGGGACATCACCGAACGCAAGAAAATGGAAAAAAAGCTTCTTGAGTATTACGAAAACATCAAGGAGACCCGCACCATGACCATTCTCGGCCTTGCCAAACTGGCCGAATACCGGGACCTGAATACCGGCGAGCACCTTGAACGCATGATGGAATATACCCGGCTTCTGGCCCAGACCCTGGCCGAGCATCCGAAATACCGTTCGTATATCACCAGTGAGTATATTGAAGACATTTACATTTCTTCGATCCTTCACGACATCGGCAAGGTCGGCATCACCGACAAGATTCTGCTCAAGCCCGGCAAGCTGACCCCGGAAGAGTTTGAAAAAATCAAGGAACACCCGGTGCTGGGCGGCGACGCCCTGCGGGCCGTGGAGTCACGGGTGGAAGGAAAATCCTTTCTCACCCTGGGAAAGGAGATCTGCTACCACCACCATGAAAAGTGGGATGGAAGCGGTTACCCCGACGGTTTGCGCGGCGAAAACATTCCCCTGTCCGCCCGCATCGTGGCCCTGGTGGATGTGTATGACGCCCTGACATCCGTTCGTGTCTACAAAGGGGCATCCACCCATGAAGAGGCGGTGGAAATCATCACCGCTGAACGGGGCAGCCATTTTGATCCGGACATCGTGGACGCTTTTTTATCCAAGCAGGATGTTTTCAAAAAAATCCTCAGCGCCACCCAAAAACAGACGCAGGATATCACCCGGGAGCATACCCGGGCGATAAACTGAAGATTGACAGCAGGCAAAGACGCTTATTCAGCGGGCACCATTCGCAGGCCGAAGTTTTTCATCTCGTAGATAAAAATTCCGTCCACCTTCAGAAAGCCATTGGCAAACACCGCCGGAGACGATGGCTCTTCCACGCGGACAATATCGGCTTCCACCTCCACCCGTCTGTTTTTCGGAATGATCTGTCCCCGGTAAATCCATTCATGCTCATGGTTTGTCGCAAACTCAAACCGGTGGGTTTCAATCTTTTCCGGCCACCGTCGGCGGCAGACCTCTTTTAGCAGTTGAAGAAAAGACTCAAGGCCCAGGGAGCCGGGGCAGACCGGATCCTGGTAAAAGTGGGCCCTAAAGAACCACTCATCCGGATCGACCTGCTTGACACCCCGAATAAAGCCCAGGCCGGCGGAACCGCCGTCCGGAATCCAGCACTCCACGCCGTCGACCATCAGAAGCGCCTTACCTGGCAGGGCAGCGGCAGGACCCGGATCAATGGCAGGGTCATCCGGCGTCAGCGGCGCATGAACCGCAAAATCAAAACCAACGGATCGTTCAAGGTCAATGGGCGACGGTTTATGGGACCGTTCGGCGGCCCTGGGCACCCCCACCTGCCGGGCCAGGGCCTCTGCCGAGAAAAACCCGAAGTAGGTGGTGCCGCTGTAAACCATTTTCCCGTCGGTGTCTGAAAGCACCTCGATATCGAAATACTCAATGATCATGCCCCCGGACTCGGCCACCTTGGTCATGCGGGCCCGCATGGTCAATGTCTTCTCTTCTTTTCGCAGGTCCATGTGCTGGATCGCGGTTCCGCCCAGGTTCCGGAACTTGACGTCTTTGGCGCTGTGCAGGGCAGACCCCGCATAGGCCGCCAGCCAGCCGCAGGGCTGCAACGCGATTTCCAGAAGGATACAGAACGGCATGGAAGGCTGGCGGTTGGCCGCAAAATACCAGTCATCGGGCCGCACCCTGTATTCGGCCTCAATCCATCCGCCGGGCTTGACCTCCCACTGGGGATGGTCGATAAAGGTCACCCTGTCCATGAAAAAATAAGGCGGCCCGGGCAGCCGGGCGATGATCCGGCCTTCATCAAATATTTCATATGGCGGGCCGAACGCTTCTGAAGGCTTGCCCACGGCATAGGCCAGCAGCTTGTCCCGGTCATAAAGCGTTGGCTTTTCATCCGGCCGTGCATCCGCTATGCCCCTGTTACGACCGGCCCAGAAGGCTTCGAGTTCCGCCTGTGTCAGGCCCGTGGCCTTGAGGGACATTTGCTCAAACATCACGATCCGGTCCCCGTCGGCGTACATGAAAGCATCGGCCAGCACATAGGGCTCCGGGTTGTAGCCGATCTCGCTGAGCTCGATTTCGTAAAGGACATGCCGGGTTTCCCGGGTCACCGGTCCCCGGCATTTTAACACCGCGCCCTTGTCCGGCACCGGCTCAAAGCAGACATCCGTACGATCGGTCACCCATCCCATGCGCAGCAAAAGAACCCGCAGTGCCTGCTCACAGCACTGGTACATCAGGGTGCCGGGCATCACCATGTCATCCACAAAATGGCAGGTAAGAAACCAGTCGTCCGGATGGATATCCGCCTGCGCCTTGATATTTCCCAGGCCGTACCGGCCCCCTGCCGGATCAATGGAGAGAATCCGGTCGATCAGCCGCATGCGGCCCCCGGGCAGACAAAGGGAAGACGGCAGGGTGATCCCGGCAAAAAGCGGGCCGAAACATTTTTCAAGCCTTCCCTCCCGCAAGGCATTCACCTGGTCGTCGGTATAGGACGCTGCAGAAACGAAAACCAGCGGCTGCCAGCCATTGATTTTTCCCGGCCGGGGCAGCAGGTCCTCTTTTTTTAACACAATGCCGCCGGAGGCCCTGGCCTCTTCAGGAGTGAAAAAACCGGCGCACCCGTTGCGCATGGTGATGATATGGCGGCTGCCGATATAGCCGTTGAACTCAAAGAAGAAAAGATACGTCTCTCCCTGGCGAACAAATTTTTTAATTTCAATATCGTAGCGGATGGTCTGGCCGGACCGGGGAAGCCCTTCGTGAAAGGTGGCCACTGCGTCCAGCAGCCGGTAGCTGCGCCTGCCTTTTACCGCCAGGTCGATGCCCAGGTAGGAGCATAAAAACAGGTCGGCCTGGCCTGCCTCAATGGAGATACAGACCGGCACCCGGTCGGCCTGCAGGTACCATGCGCCCGGATGTACGTCATGCTCGGTCACCACACGGCCCGACCCCAGAGAGCCTTTTTCTCCTTCCACGGAGACAATCCTGTCCACCAGCATCAGGGGTTCGTCCGGCAGCCGGACCCGTACCGGGTAGGTGTCCACCACGGCAAATTCCGGGCCCAGCACCTTTGCCACCGACCCTGTGGCAAAGGCCATGCACATGTCCCGGTCAAAGGCCGGCGTGACCCCCGAAACCGTGGCAGGAACCGGCGCCGGCGCTTCTGACGCGGAAGATAGAACCGCTGCGGCTGTGGAAACGGGGACGCTCTGTTGAAGTTCTTGCAGGCCGGACAGGTCCCCGGCGGCCAGGGCCGCCTCCAGAAGCCGGGCCTGAAGGGCAAAGGTCTGGGCCCCCACCTGGTTCATGTATTGGGAAAACGCAAGAAACGCCTGGTGGGCTTTGGCCGTGGCACCGGCATCGGAAACAATTTTTTCCATTACTCCGGCCCACGAGGTGCGGCTCATGTCCGGCATGGCCGGTTCAGACGTCGCCGCTGATGTTCCGGACGGTGTCGCACCGATAAAAGTCGGAGTCGCCTGGACCAGGCCGGCAGGCGTATGCGTCGACGGCAGCCGGACCGGTTCGGGCAGAACAAGTTCCTTGCCGGTTTTTACCGCCACCCGGCGGCGGGCGTCTTCTTCCGACAAAGGGCCTTCCTGTTCCCGCATGGGTGGATAGGCGTCCGCACCGTACAGAAATTCAAGATTCACCGGCACCCGTTCGGCAATCAGGGCGCCCATGCATTTTAACACCGTCAGGTAGCTGTTTTCCGAGCGGTTGCAAATGGAGACCGCCAGGTGGGGCCTGTCCGCGAGAATCTGCTGAATCATCCGGGTGCAGGAGTTGTGGGGACCCATCTCCACAAACACGCGAACCCCGTCTTTATAGGCCCTCAGCACGGTCTGGGTAAAATCAAACCCGTAAAGGGCCTGGTCTGTTATGGATTGGGCCGCGGCCGCGGATGTCAGCTCGATGGCCCGGCCCCGGGCGCAGCTGTAAAAGGTCACCCCTTCCGGCGGTGTCACGGGAAACAGGTGAAGGGCCTTATAAGCATCCTTTACCGGCACGGCGGCATCGCAGTGGACCGTTACCACCCCTTCCAGAAAAACCGCTTCGCACCCAAGGGACCGAATGGCCTCTTCCACCTGGATCCGGCGGCCGCCGATCACGCACTCCGCCGGCGTGTTGACGATCAACAGATAAACCAGGGGAAAATGGCGGATCGCCTTTTTTACCTGGTCGGCGCTCCGGTTGACAACGGCCACGCACCAGTCCACCTCCTGGTCCGGTGGTACATGCCACACCTCCCGTGCCGCGTTGCAGGGACCGGCCAGCTCGGTGGTGAACAGGTCGGAGTTGCGCATCCGGTCCAGCATTTCGCTGCGAAGTTTCCAGGCGCCGGTGGCAAACAGGCCGGCGGACTCTCCCAGGCTGTAGCCGATCACGGCGTCGGGTGTCAGGCCGAACCGCCGGGCCAGCCAGGTCATGAGCCCGCCGTGGGAAACCTGGCCGATGATCATGGTCAATGGATCAATGCCGATTTTTCTGCGGCTCTCCTCTTCCCAGCCCGGCTGCCACGAATCCCGCCAGGGGAAAAAGTATTCCGGCAGAAACCGGTCCCTGAGCTTTCTGGCCTCCGCGTCCAGTTGGCGGGCCACATCCGGAAAATCCACGCCGATCTCCCGGCCCATTCCCAGGTAATGGTTGCCCGATCCGGGAAAGACAAAGGCGATCCGTCCGTCCTGGGACCCCACGGGATGAAGGTGGGGGGAGTACCGAATGCCCCGCATGCCGCTGATGCTGCCGGCCCGGTCCCTGGCAATCAGATCTTTTGCCTCATCCGTGAAACGGTCCAGTTCCGCCAGGGTGGCGGCCACGATGGCCACGGCGTATTCCCGGTCAAAATCCAGGCCCCGGGCCGCATACCAGCCCCGGGCCGCCTTTTCGATGCCGGTCGCTTTTTCATCAATGCCGCGAATGTACTGGCGCAGCCGGTCCAGTCCCTCAAGCAGGGCCTTGTTGTTATCCCCCTCCACCACAAAAAGACCGGCCCGGCCGGGGTATAGGCCCAGAGGCTGCCGCCGTTCCCGTTCGATTTTGGCCAGCAGTTCCGGGCCGGCGGTTTCCGGCCACTCATACTCCTCGATCACCACGTGGGCCGCGCCGCCATCCCCGGTCATGGCCCCCACGCAGGCCCTTCTGGGGCCATCGACGCGGTTGCGCAGCCAGAACTGGGGGGTCTTCGGCATATGAAAAAAGGTTGTTTTAAACCGGTCGTCTGCCGGTGCCGTGAAATTGCGGAGCGGCGCCACCATCTGCTGGTACATGCACACCGCCGTCTTTGCAAAGGCGGCCAGGCCGGCGACGGCCCCGGTGTGGCCGATGGTGGGCATGGCCGACCCAAGGGCGCACCGCTTTTCAGCGGCTGGGTCCGCCTGGTTGAAAAATTCGCGGACCGCATCGGATTCGACCCCGTCTTCCATGGGGTCGCCACTGCCGTGGGCTTCAAACAGAGAGATGGTGGAGGGGGTTATCCCGGAGTCGGCAAAGGCCCGCTCCAGGGAGAGGGTGTAGGCCTGTTTCATGGCAGCGGCCCGGTTTTTTGAATCAACGGCCGGCACATCCAGGGCCGTGGCACTGCCCATGCCCTTGATGACGCAGTAAATGCGGTCCCCGTCGGCCACGGCATCGTCCAGCCGCTTGAGCACCAGGGCCGCGGCCCCGTCTCCGGGCAGCGGACCGTCGGCATCACCGTCAAAAGGCCGCACCTCCCCTTTTATGCTGAACGGCCGGGCCAGACCATCGGCAATCACCCGCCGCACATCACCGGCCAGATCCACGGCCCCCACCAGAAAAGCGTCGGTGTCGTAGAACTGAAGGGAACGCATACCGATCTCAAGTGCCCGCAACCCCGAGGTTTCGCGGCTGGAGACCACAAATCCGGGACCGCCCAGTTGAAACTGCTTGGCGATGCGGCTGGCCAGAATGCCGCCCAGCGCCCCCACCACCCGGGATGCGGTCAGCGGAGGGGAACAGGCGTTTTTCAGCGATTCAAGCCAGGCAATTCCCTCCGGGCCTTCTAAGTGCAGCAGCCCGTCAGCCTTCCACTTTTGGACTTCCTTTGAAAGGCTCCACCGGAAATGGTAATCATTGGCCTGAACATCAAAGTCCATGCCCATGACCGCGCCCATGCGGGGCCGTTTTTCCCGCAGGGGCATGCCCGCGTCGGCCAGGGCCCCGGCCGCGGTTTTGAGCATGAGCAGGTGCTGGGGCAGAATATCACCGATCTCTTTTGGCGGAATGTGGAACTCGCCGATCAGCACGGCCACCTCGTCGATAAAGGCGCCTCGATCCGGAACATGACCCAAATAGCTTTCAACCCGGTCGATCATGCCTTTCCACCGGTCCGTTCCCGGTTTTTCAAGCAGGCAGTCGCCCCGCAGCAGGGCCTCCTGAAAGGCCCGCAGGCCGACGGCTTTTCCGAAACAGGCGTCCATCCCCACAACGGCGATATCCGGGGGCCGGGACGGGGAAAGCACGGCAGGGGGGGCGCCGGTGGATGACGGGCTGTTTTCCGGAACCCAGCTTTCCAGCAACAGGTGGGCGTTGATGCCGCCGAAACCAAAAGAGCTGACAGCGGCCCGCAGGGGGGCTTTCTCATTTGCGGGAAGCCACGGTTCCGGTTCGGTCTGGACCCGGAACGGACTGTCGAGCAGCGGACTTTTTGCCGACGGCGCCGAAAAGTTGACCCCCGGCGGAATGGTTCGGTTGGCAAAGCCCATCAGCACCTTGGCCATGCCGGCGGCGCCGGCACCGGTGAGCAGGTGACCCACCATGGACTTGATGGAACCGATGGGGCACTGGCCCGGCCGCCACGAAACGCCTTCCCATAGCGCCCGCATGCTGGCCAGCTCCACCATGTCCCCCACCGGCGTGCCCGTGCCGTGGCATTCGATAAACCCCACGTCATCCACGGACCAGCCGGCCTGCCGGTAGGCCTCGCGCATGGCCCGGACCTGGCCCTCGCTTTCCGGGGAAAGCAGGTTGCCCTCCATGTCGTTGGAAAGGCCGATGCCCCGGATCACGCCGAGAATCGTGTCTCCCTCGGCCACGGCGTCATCCAGACGCTTGAGCACAAACAGGCCGGCGCCCTCCCCCACCACCAGTCCGTCGGCTCTGGCGTCAAAGGGCGCGCACACCCCGGATTTCGACAGGGCCTGGAGCTGGGTAAACCCCACCTGGGTGTAAAGCACCTCGGGCCGGGATACACCCCCGGCGATCATCATGTCGGCCCGGCCTGTCTGAAGGTCATCGCAGGCCAGTTTGACCGCGTAAAGGGAAGAAGAGCAGGCCGCGTCCAGGGTATAGGCGCATCCGCCGAACCGGAACGCCTTTGCCAGCAGCACGGCCGGCAGGCTGGTGACCCGGGCCGACATCAGGTCTGCCATCTCAATAGATGCTTCGTCGCCGGCGGCCTGGCGGTTAAAAAGCTTGCGGGCCACGGCCTGCCCCAGGATACGGTTGGCCAGGGCCGACGACCCCACCGTTGGCAGGGCGATGGCGGCCAGCACCACCCCGGTCCGTTCACGGCTCACAGAAGAAACCGCGCACCGGCCCAGGGCCTCCCGGGCCGCGGTCAGGGCGTAATGGTAAAGCGGGTCCAGCCGGGCCAGCAGGTCGGGGGCAATCTCAAAGCCGGTGGGGTCAAAGTCAATATCAACGGTGCCGGCCCGTTTTGAAAAGGTTTTATCAACGGCAAAGGTGTTGCTGTACACCGCTTCCGGCGGCACCACCCACCGGTGGGGAGGAATTTCTGATATCGCGTCCACCCGGGCCACAATGTTGTTCCAGAAGCTGGCAATATCGGGCGCGCCGGGGAAGACCCCGCCCATGCCCACAACGGCGATTGGCTGGTAGCGGATCATGTGTTTGGTGCCGGTTGGTTGATTAAAAATTCCCTGCTCTTGCTCTTACACTTGCTCCCCTATCCAGGTCGATCCCGATACCGATACCGATTTGGATAAGGCATCCGGACTTGACCCCTTGAGCCCTCGAATCCTTGAACCCTTATTTATGATTTAAACACCGCGCCCAGCGACTTGTCCATCACCGCTTCAAACCCGGTCATGCAGGCCACCATGGCGCCGTTCCCATCCAGAAAAAAGACATCCCCGCCCATCTTGCGGCTGGTCCGGTTGGTGACGGCCAGCACGGCGGTTACGCCATCGGCGGGAAACGCGGTGCGGTACTGCCGGAAGGATTTAAAAGAGACCGGCAGGCAGACCATGCCCGCCTGTTCATGGCACCACACAATGGCCATCTGAAAAGCCGAGTCCAGGGCCAGGGGATCGGCCAGCCAGGTGTTGCGGACCGGCCGGCGAATCCACTGTTTGGGAGAGGGCGCGCTGCTGACGGTCGCCTTGATTCCCTCTTTTGTACAGGCCACCACCTCGCAAATACCGTGAAGGTCTTTGCCGTGAAACAGGACCGTATCGTAAAGCTCGGCTGCGGTACGGGTGTAACCGGAAGCGGCAAACGAGGCGGGTTCGACAAACACAGGGGGCTTTTCATAGGCGGCGGCAAGAACGGCCCTTGCCCCGTAGTGCACCGTCTCCTTTTTGCTGTTATCGCTTTTTATCCGCACCGCCACTTCAAAGGCGGTTCCGCTTTTGACCGGCTTTCCGGCCATCACTGTAACGGTGGCGCCGGTTTCATCGACCTTGATGCCGGACAGCACCCGCATGTCGTCGATGCCGATCAGCATCAGGCCGGGGTTGGCGTGAAGGGCCCCGCTGCCCACCCATTCGGCGGCCAGGGCAAAGGGCACCACCGGCCTGCCGTCCAGCAGGTGGGATTTTAATACGGGAAACGCCTCCACATTCACCTTGCGGGTAAAAGACTCAAAAAGCGGGGCCGTGTTTTCGACCTCTTTTTTTGCGGGTTCCGGAGCGGGGCCGGCTTCCGGGGCCGCCTTGCCGATATCATCAAACCCCGCGCCGATCACCACCTCCACGTCACCGGCAGGCGAGGCCATCTCCTCCACCATGCACCGGGCCCCGGCGGCCAGGGGAATCAGGGCCACGCGGCTCTTTTCAAACTCCCGTTTCAACGAGGCGGTCACCATGCCCCCGTCCCACGGTCCCCAGTTAAAGGAGATGACCCGGCATCCCTGGTTTTGCAGGGCCATCAACTGGGCTGTTTTGTTGAGCACCTCGTTGGCCATGGCATAGTCTGCCTGGCCCTTGTTGCCCATGCGGGCGCTCACCGACGAGAAAAAGACCAGGCACCGCAGCGCCTTCATGTCCGCCGCCAGAATCAGGGCCTTTGCCCCGGCCACCTTGGTGTCAAACACCCGGTCGAACTGGTCGGCGGTCTTGTCTATGATAAACCGGTCTTCCAGGACCCCGGCGCCGTGAACCATACAGCGCACCGGCCCGAATTTTTCGCTGATCTCTTTGAACAGGCCTTCCACGGCCGCACCGTCGCGCACATCAATGGAGCGATACACCACCTCGGTGCATACGGCCCGAAGGGCTTTCATGTTTGCCGCGATCTCCCGGCCGGCCATGTGTTTTTTGAAAGCCCGGTCCACTTCAGCCGGTGTGGCGGATTTGCCGGAAAATTCATTTTCCAGGATTTGTTTCTTGATCTCCGGCTCACTGGTCACACCGGCCAGCCAGGCCGGCTCAGGCCCGGGCAGCGGGGACCGGCCCAGCAGCACCAGCACGGGCCGAACCTTTTTTGCCAGGGCCAGGGCGCACTGGGCGGTCACGCCCCGGGCGCCGCCGGATACCACTACCACATCGCCCGGTCCAAGCGGCAAATCCCCGGGTTCACAGGGAGCCGCAACCAGGGCAACACCTTTTTTACCTTCCACTGAAAGCCCCGCTTCAACCGGGTCTTCAGCGCTTAAAATTCCCATTGCCACGGCATGGGCCGCCGCCTTTACGTCGGTCCATTCGGGATCAAGGTCGATCACCCGGCAGGTCACGCCCGGCCACTCAATGGCCGCGGTTTTCACCAGCCCGGCCAGGGCCGCCTGCATGGGATTAAACGCGCGGGTCCTGCCGAAACCCAGCTGGCCGTCCAGAAAGGTGACGGCGGCAAAGATACCGGCCTGGTTCTTTTTGACACCGTCGATCAGCACCGGCCCCACGCGGCCGGCCAGGGCAAAGGCATCCTTGATAAAGCGCTCGTCTTCCGGGCGCCATAACTGCTTTTCCACGGGGTCAAGACCGCCCAGGATCACCAGGCCGCCGGCATTTGACACATCCTGCTCAGGGGAAACGTTTTCCAGGAGCGTGGCCTTGACCTCCATGTCCGCCAGGGCCTCGACCACCGCCCTGCCCCATGATGCGTCGGTTGTGCAGACAAGAAGGGTTTTGCCTTTTGCCAGGGCCAGGGGCGGCTGGCTGTCCGGCGGCAGGCTCTCCATTTGAATGACCCGGCGCAACACCGGGCCGGATGAATCGGTATCCGTGACAGGGGCTTCCTGCGTAACGGCCTGGACCGGCTTATCCCCGGCAGGGGTTGTCTGAATCCCGCCCAGATTCACCAGGTGATCGCAGATCTCCTTTAAGGTGCGCATCTCGGCCAGGTCCTCAGGGGTGGCCGATGGAATGTCCGGGTGCTCCTCTTCAAACACCGACAGAATTTCCACCCGCTTGATGGAGTCAATGCCCAGGTCGTTTTCAATGTCCATTTCAAGGCCCAGCATCTCCACCGGGTAGCCGGTGACCCGGCTCACGATGTCCAGCATGGCCGCCTCGATATCCGCTGATGAGGCCCGGGCGGCAGCCGAAGCCGGAGCCGCCGATGGCGTTCCTGCCACGGCACCGGAAAGAGATACCAGGTGATCGCAGATCTCCTTTAAGGTGCGCATCTCGGCCAGGTCCTCAGGGGTGGCCGATGGAATGTCCGGGTGCTCCTCTTCAAACACCGACAGAATTTCCACCCGCTTGATGGAGTCAATGCCCAGGTCGTTTTCAATGTCCATTTCAAGGCCCAGCATCTCCACCGGGTAGCCGGTGACCCGGCTCACGATGTCCAGCATGGCCGCCTCGATTGCGGCAATATTCACCGAAGGCCCGGCCTGGGTTGCGGGTGCCGGCGCCGGTTTGACGGCCTCAGGTGCGGAAAAAGGCACAGCCACCGGTTTTACAGGCGGGGCCGTCGGTGCCGGCCTCTCAATGGGAACCGCCGGAACCACACCCTCCCCGCCCATCACGGTCCGGCCCAGGCTGCGGGTCTTTTCCAGCACAATGCCAAGTGCCCTTCCCGCCTCGGTCTGGGTTTCCAGAAATTTCTGATGGGCTTCTGCGGTCTGCTGCTGAAGGGCCTGCATGGAGCGCAGGCTTTCCGACACCACAGCCAGCGCGTTTTTCACCAGGTCGGTGTCAGGCGCGGTTGTTGCCGATGCTGCCTGGGGGCTGGAAGCCGCCACAGGGAGCGGTTCTGTTTTCGAAATCATGGGAGCCCGTTTGGGACGGGCCGGTTTTTCCTTGCGATAGTTGGCACCGCAGATGGGAATCGACATCTTCTGCTGGCGGGCCTGAACAGGCGGTGTTTCCCATTCGGTCAGCCGCACGGGCCGCCCCTGGGCCGCGAAAAAGCAGAGCACCCGTGCCAGATCGGTCAGGCCGAAATCCCGGCCTCCGGACCCGTCCGTGGCCGGGGCGTTAAAATATTTTCCCTTTAAAATCGACCTGACCAGCCCGGTGAGTACCGACTTGGGGCCGACCTCCAGAAAGGTCCGGGCACCATCGGCATACATGTTCTCGACCACTTCCACAAAATTGACCGGGTTGAGCAGCTGACTGCCCAGCAGCTTTCTGGCCTCTGCGGGGTCTGGTGGATACGGCTGGGCGGTGACGTTTGAAAAAACCTTTATATCAGAGACAGTTATATCTTTTTTCCTCAGGTAGTCCTTAAAGGGTTTGGCGGCGTCCTGAACCAGCTCGGTATGAAAGGCCGCAGCCACAGTCAGCCTTGTGGCCCTGAGTTTTTCCTTTCGGCACAACTCAGCGGCCCGGTCGATCTCCGCTTCCCGGCCGGACAGTACGCCCTGCTCGTAGCTGTTCCGATTGGCCAGCACCAGATCCAGACCGTTGTCAGCGATAAACTGTTCAATCCGGGCAAGGTCGGCCTTGATGGCCAGCATGGCGCCCTTCTCTTTTCCCGCGGCGGCCATGAATTTTCCCCGGGCCGCGGCCAGGGAGAGAAAGGTCTCCCCATCCATCCATCCGGCGCAGCACAGGGCCGTCAGTTCGCCGAAGCTGTGGCCGCATGCCAGGTCCGGTTGCAGGCCGAACCGGGCCAGCACCCTGGCTGCGGCCAGGCTGGCCGCGCCAATGGCCGGCTGGGCAAAATCGGTGTTTCGCAACGCCTCTTCCGCAGCCTTTTTATCTTTCTCAAACAGGCCCGGCGGAAAAACCCGGTCCGACAGCCGAATGTCCGGAGCGGCCCCCAGGTTGGCAAACTGAATGTCCGCGGCTTCAAACACCGCGTGGGCCTCGGGAAAGGCCACGGCCAGGTCTCTTGCCATATAAGGATACTGACTGCCCTGGCCTGGAAAAATAAAGGCGACTTTGCCGGCATGACCGGCCTCGGTGTCGTAAAAAATCTTTTTCCCGTCCGCTGCCGCGTCACTGCCGGTGACAACGGCCATGGCCTTTTGCAGAAGGTCGGCCACGTCATCGGTTCTTTCGATCACCATCAGCAGGCGGCAGGCATGGGCAGGGGAAAAGGTTTCCCGTGTTTTAAAGGCATGGGCCCGCACACCGGCAAACCGTGCCCCCGCCTTTGTGGCATGGGTTTCCACGCCCTTGATAAAGGTCTTCAGCCCGGCCTGAACATTTTCGGCCGAGTCCCCGGAAAAGGCGGCGATCTCCACTGACCCGTCCCAGGCAGGCGTCTCTTTTTCCCCCTTGTACTCTTCCATCACCACATGAAAGTTGCTGCCCCCGAACCCGAATGAGCTCAAGCCGGCCCGGCGGGGATGCTTTTTTGTGGAAAGCCAGGGCCGCAAGCCGGTGCTGATGTAAAAAGGGGTCTGGTCGATATTGAGTTTGGGATCCGGTTCAGTCACCTTGAGGGTGGGCGGAATCGCCTTGTGGTAAAGGGCCAGGGATGCCTTGATCAGGCTGGCGGCCCCGGCCGCTGCCTTGGTGTGGCCGATCATGGACTTTACCGAACCGATGGCGCACCGGTTTTTCCCTTCAACGCCCGACTCTTTGAAGAAGGTCTTCAGGGCCTCGAACTCCACGGCGTCTCCCACCCGGGTGCCGGTGCCGTGGGCCTCGATCAGCGCCACCGTTTCCGGCGAAAACCCGGCATCGTTATAGGCCCGGCGCAGGGCCCGCAACTGGCCTTCGGCCACGGGCGCGTAGATGCCGGCCGACCGGCCGTCGCTGGAGGTGCCCATGGCCCGGATCACGGCATAGATTCTGTCTCCATCGGCCTCGGCATCGGCCAGCCGCTTGAGCACCACGATGCCCATGCCTTCGCCCAGCACCGTGCCGTCGGCATCCTTTGAAAAGGGTTTGGCGTCCCCGGTAAAGGAAAGCACAGCGGTCTTGGCAAAGCACATGTGCATGAAGATATCGTTGAGCGCGTCCACCCCGCCGGTGAGCATCATGTCGCTTTTCCCGGACAAGAGTTCAAGAACCGCCAGGTTGACGGCCGACAGGGAGCTGGCGCAGGCCGCGTCCACCACGCAGTTGGTACCGCCCAGGTTGAACCGGTTGGCGATGCGGCCGGCGATCACGTTTCCCAGCAGGCCGGGAAAGGAGTTCTCCTGCCAGGCCACATAGGCGTCGGAAATCCGGGCCATCACGTCGTCGGCCACCTCCGCCGGCACGCCGGCGTCATCCAGCGCCCTTTTCCAGAAGGGAAACCCCAGGCGCGAGGCCAGGGGGACCACCAGTTCCTGGGTGCCGGTGGCGCCCAGCACCACGCCGGTGCGCTCCCGGTTCCAGGTCCGGCCGTTGTCGCCGTACCCGGCATCCTCCAGGGCCATTTTCGTGACCACCAGGGAAAGCAGCTGGGCCGTGTCCGTGGCCTCCAGAATGGAGGGGGGAATGCCGAACTCGGTGGGATCATAATCAATGGCCGAAAGAAACCCGCCCCGCTTGCAGTAGGTAAAATCGCCGCCCTTTGGGTCCTGGCGGAAATAGTCTTTCGCCGACCAGTGGGTGGAAGGCACATCCGTAATCGCGTCCTCGCCACGGGAGATCAGACGCCAGTATTCCTTGACACTGGCGGACAGGGGAAACAGGCTCCCCATGCCCACAACGGCCACTGCCTGGTTGTCGATGCCGCCCTCTTTCTTCAAGATGCTGCCCTTCCTGTTGTTGCTATTCTCAGGTATTTACCGCTCTGATTCTTGCTCTTGCTCTTGCTCTTACTCTTGATCCCGTATCGATTTCGATACCGATAGATTTCGATTGAAAGACCGGCGCACGTCAGAGTCAGGCGTGACGCTCCAAATATCGCTCGATCCCGGCAAGGGGCGTGGGAGTAAACCGGCGGGCTTCCATCGGCAGATCCACGCCCTGAAGGCCAAGCCACACGGCCCGGGTCACCACGGCCGCGCCAAAGAGCAGGTTCATGGCCACCGTGACAAAGGTCCGGTTCTCCATGGCCTCCAGAAAACTGCCCTTTGCCCACTCATTAAAGGCCCCGATGGCCGGGCCGCACCAGATCTGAAAATCCACCTTGCGGTCCGTCTCTCCGGTCACGGCCCACATGGAGGAACGGCCCAGGTAGGAGCGGAACACCAGGGCCATCATGTGGCGGGGGTCTTTTTCAGCCCGCTCGATCTGGCGGGGGGCGCGGGCCTGGAAAAACCTTTTTGTCTCTTCCCATGCCTGGTCAAAGGAGCAGCGAAGCAGGGTTTTTTCCACCATCTCCCGGTCCTTTTCCGGCACCTGGTCAAACCGGTTGTACCGCACGTAAAGCTCGTAAAGCTTGGAGGCCCGCATGGCAAACATGGTGCCCCGCTTGAGCACCTGCACCTTGCCGCCCATTTCAAACATGTCGGCCGCCGGCGCCATGGTCACGTCGGCCTGGCCCGCCTCCACCAGCATCTTCCGCACCATGTCCGTCACACCGGCCTCCACGCAGGACTGGTTCACCGAGCCGGTCAGCACATAGGCCGCGCCCATGGCAAAAGCGGCCGCCGCCGACTCCGGCGTGGCAATGCCGCCGCCCAGTCCCACGGGAATGGGCCGGTCATAGGCGTGGGTCCGGCACATCTCGTCCCTCAGGGCCGTCATGGTGGGCAGCAGGCCCAGGGCCGGCCGGTTGTCCGTATGGCCTCCGGAATCAGCCTCCGCGGTAAGGGCATCGGCCATGGGAATCGCGGACGCCAGGGCCGCCTCTTCGGCCGTGATCTTTCCCTGGTCCAGAAGCTGGGCCACCAGTTTTTCCGGGGGCGGTGCAAAAAACCGGGCCGCCACTTCCACCCGGGAGACCTTTGCCACGATGCGGTTGGGGGCCACAACCCGGCCGGTGGTGTCTTCATGAATGCCGGTCAACCGGTAACGCACAATATAAGGGGTTAGGCGCATAAAGGCCGACGCGCTGATCAGCCGCACGTTTTTGCGCAGGTAAAGATCGACAATGGCCTCTTCCAGCAGGGGATCACCGGGCGAATGAATCAGGTTCATGCCAAAGGGAAGATCGCCCAGGCGTTGCTGAAGCCGGTCAATGGCCGTTTCCACCTCGGCGGGGGCCAGGCCGGCGGCTCCGAAAAACCCCACCATGCCGGCTCTGGCCGCGGCCTCCACCATGGCAACAGAAGTGATGCCGTTGGCCATGGCGCCGGCCACATAGGCGTAGCGAATGCCGATCAGCTTCTTAAAATGGGGATCACCGAAATTTTCCGGCAGAAGCGGCGGCGCATATCCCAGAAGGGGAAAGCCGCCTTCGGTGTCTTGATTTTTCCCGGAAGAAATGCAGGCCCGGCCATGATTGGCCACGCCCAGGCAACCGTTGGCATTCACAGCGAACACCGGCCGGGAAAGATTTTTCAGGGACTCAGCGACGGCGTCCACGCCGGTTTCCGGCGCCGCCCCCATCTCATCGTTCCATATTCCATAGCCGGATAATCCGGCTGAACAACGGTCAACTCTCGCGTTCATATCCACCCCCGCCTGGTCGGAACAGGTCTGCTGGTTTTCTCAATCCGCCTATTCTCAAGGTTTTCCCTATGTTTGTCAACCCATTACCAAGGAGATAACAGATCAGCGGGGATGAAACTTTTCATGGGCATCTTTGAGGTGGCGGTAGGTCACATGGGTATAAATCTGGGTGGTGGATATATCGGCGTGGCCCAGCATGATCTGAACCGAGCGCAGGTCGGCGCCGCCCTCCAGAAGATGGCTGGCAAAAGAGTGGCGCAGGGTATGGGGCTTGATGGACTTTCGAATACCCGCGGCCAGCCCGTATTTTTTCAGGGCCTTCCAGAAACCCTGGCGGGTCATGGGCCGGCCCCGCCACGCCACGAACAGATAGGCGCTGGCATGGTTTTTCAAAAGCGCGGGCCGGGCACCCTCAAGATAGGCCTCCAGCTTCTCCTTTGCATAGCTGCCCATGGGCACCACCCGCTCTTTTGCCCCCTTGCCGAACACCCGGACAAAACAGACCTCGGTGTTCACGTCCTGAACCTTCATGGCCACCAGTTCCGACACCCGAAGGCCGGCGGCATACATCAGTTCGATCATGGCCGCGTCCCGCATGCCCCTGGATGTTTTGACGTCCGGAGCTGCCAGCAGCTTTTTCACCTCGTCCACGCTCAACACCTCCGGCAGCCGCAATCCCTTTTTGGGCAGGTCGATGGTCTCGGCCGGGCTGAAGGCCAGCACCTTTTCCTGAGCCAGATACCGGTAAAACCCCCGCAGGGTCACCAGGTGACGGGACCGGGACCGTTTGTTGAGGCCCTTGTCGCGCAGGAAAATCAGATACCTTAGAAGAACCGTCATGTCGGTTTCAGACACGCGGTCAATGTTCTGCGCCTTTAAGTAATCCAGGTAGGCGGCCAGGTCGCTGCCGTAGGCTTCCAGGCTGTTTTCCGCCAGCCCCTTTTCGATCAGCAGGTAGCTCATGTACTGATCCACAAGGCGTTCCGTGGCATTCATGGAGACCGCCCCCCGGGTTCCGTGTGGGCAAGGGAAAGCCGGTTGAGCACTTCAGCGCCGTGGGACCTCACCACCGCCATGTTTTCCAGCCGCACCCCGCCCCAGCCGGGAAGATAGATGCCCGGCTCCACCGTGACCACCATGCCCTCTTCCAGCACATCCTCGCTCTGGGAACTGACCCGGGGCGGTTCATGGATGGCCAGGCCAACGCCGTGGCCCAGGCCGTGGGAAAACTTTCCGCCGAACCCGGCCCGGTCGATATGGTCCCTTGCCGCGGCATCCACCGCTTTGGCGCTGACGCCCGGCTGTATGGCTTCCACGGCCTTCATGTGGGCGTCGTAAACGGCCTGATGGACCTTGCGGTAATCCGAATCGGCCTTTCCCAGAACAAAGCTGCGGGTGGTGTCTGAACAGTACCCTCCCGCCCTGCCCCCCCAGTCAAACAGCAGGGGCATGCCGGGTTGCGCGACCCGGTCTCCGCACACCGCGTGGGGCAGCGCACTGTTTTCACCAAAGGCGGCAATAATGGGAAACGACAGGCCGTCGGCCCCCATCTCGCGCATGCGCCGCTCCAGGCCCCAGGCCGCCTCTTTTTCGGTCATGCCCGGAACAAGATCATAACTGACAAACAGCTCAAAGGCGTTTTCCGCAAATGCCAGGGCCCGGCGAATAGCGTCGATTTCGAAAGGCTCCTTTTGAACGCGCAGCCGGTCCAGCACCGGGGCCGCATCTGTAAGCAGAATGTTAAGGCCCTTGTCTTCCAGGGCCTTTGATATGCGAAGATAATCGGCATGGGGCATGCGGCCGGCCTCAAATCCCAGGCGCCGGGTGCCCAGATCGGCCAGCAGGTCAGGCAGAACCCGGGCCAGGCCCGCGGGGTAACAGACCACCTCGTAAAGCGGGGCTTCGGTTTCGGCCTGCACATTGTAACGGCCGTCCGTGGCCAGAATCAACCGGTCCCGCGTGATCAGCAGGATCCCGGCCGATTCATTATACCCGCCGTCAAGACCGGAAAAGCCGCTCAAATAAAACCGGTTCTCATCGGAGAGCACCATCAGGGTATCGGATTCCAGCTCGGCCAGATGTTTTCTCGCCCGCTGAATTCTTTCTCGTATCAAATCATTCAAAACGTTTCCTTTCATGAAATGCCCAATCCCGCCGGCGTCAAGGCCATGGCGGACACGAAAGTCGGGCAATGACAAGAATTTCGATCCATGCCATACTCGTCGACCACCAGCTGCCATCTGTCGGTTCATGCCAAATCCTATCACAAACCGGGTTATCCCCAAACGGGAATCTGCCATCGTCAGGCCGGGTCGTCCCGAATCCCACTTTTTTTAATGTTGACACCTTATCAATTATAAGAAATGATCGCCCTTATGTTACACACCCGGTGTGGCGGCACAACGCAAACATCGTGAACATCCCCGACCTGATGAAAGGAGATTCCATGGAAAAGCTTTCTTCCAACATCATCGCCAACAGCCTCAATTTCCACGCCCGGGACAACGCGGACGGCCTTGCCATGGTGTATGGAGACCGGCGAACCACATGGAAGGAACTGGGCAGCCGGGTCAACCGGCTGGCCAACGCATTGATCGCCGCAGGCGTTGAAAAAAACGACAAGGTCGCCTTCATGTTTCACAACTGCCCGGCCTTTCTGGAGACCAACTACGCCGTGCAGAGCGCCGGCGCTGTTCCAGTTCCAGTCAACCACCGTTTTACAGGGCCGGAAATCACCTACCAGGTCAACCACAGCGATGCCAAGGTGTTTATCTATAAAGCGGCCTTTGCCGAGGCCGTTGATGCGGCGGCCCCCCAGCTGGCCAAAATACAGCGTTTTGTCTGCGACGGCCCGTCGGCCATTGCCGGCTGCACGGCCTACGAAGATTTTTTAAACAGCGGCAAATCCGATATCCCCCAGGTGGCCACCGACTGGAGCGACGTGGCGGTGATGGTCTACACCGGCGGCACAACAGGCTTTCCCAAGGGGGTCATGCTGACCTATGCCGGTCATGTGGACATGTTCTGCAACCTGCTTGCATCCATTGTCACCCGCACGGCCGAGGTGGACCTGACTGCCGAACAGCTCAAAAAAATAAGTAAGCTCGTGGCCGTGCCGGGCATGGGACTTGCGCCGGGCCTGCTGAAAACCAGGCTTGCCAGAAAAATCCTGTCCAGCAAAAAGGCCTACACCTCTGTTGAAAAGGCGGTGCGCTACCTGCTCACCCATCCGCAGGCGGTCCGCATCGGGTATAAAAGCACGGTTCGGTTAATGACCCCGTCCATGCCTTTTTTCCATGATGCCTCCTACCAGATTCTGATGCTGGGCGTGCTGCTGGGCAACACCTGCCAGATCATGATCGACGGCCTGAGTTTTGACCCGGAAAAAATTCTTTCCGCCGTGGAAGCCGAACGGCCCCTGCTCATGGCCAACGTGCCGACCGGGTGGAAAAAACTGGTCAGTTTTCCCGATTTTCACAAATATAACGTCAAATCCCTGCTGGCCATTGCCACCGGCGCCGGGGTCTGTCCCGTGGATCTGAAAAGGAAAATGTTTGAAAAATTTCCCGGCGTGCTTTTGCTGGACATGTTCGGTCAGACCGAGATGACCCCCATCACCAGCTTTCGCGTGGACACCGGTCCGGAAAATCTTAAAGAGCGGTCCGTGGGCAAATCGATTCTTGATGTCCGGGTCGTTGATGAAAAGGGCAACGAGTTGCCTCAAGGCGAGGTCGGCGAGATCATGTACCGGTCCGGGTGGATTATGAAAGGCTATTACAAGGACAACGAAAAAACCGCCGAAGCCATGCAGGACGGGTGGTTCAAGGGCGGAGACCTGGGCTACATCGACGAAGACGG
>JAXHVI010000024.1:0-2085 GCA_034189195.1 Thermodesulfobacteriota bacterium
AAACACCACCAGGGCTTCATGGCCCCCGAAAAAGGGGTTGCCCCGGTCGATGGTGCCCATCTCCAGCTTACGGGTGTCGCAGGACTGGCGGCCCATGATGTAGGTGATGCCCTCGGCGTCACTGGGCAGGGCAAAGGAGACCGCGTAGTTTTTGTCCGCCTCCCGCATGGCAATGGTGGGCATGACAATGACCTCGTGGGAGTTTACGGCCCCGGTCTGGTGGGCCTTGGCGCCCCTCACCACGATGCCGTCGGGCTTGACCTCCACCACGCGCAGGTAGAGGTCCGGGTCTTTCTGTTTGTGGGGCGGCAGGGACCGGTCTCCCTTGGAGTAGGTCATGGCGCCGTCGCAGGTCAGGTCGTTTTCCTGCACATACGCAAGGTAGCGCAAAAAACGCCTGCAGTATTCCGTGCCGTATTTTGCGTCGATGTCAAAGGTGGTCATGGAAAGGGCGTTGAGCGAGTCCATGCCCACGCACCGCTGAAAGCAGCAGCCCGTGGCCCCGCCCAGGAGCCGGCCCATGCGGGTCTTTTTCACCAGGTCGTCGGTGCTCTGGTGAATATGGGTGAACCGGTTGATCTTTTTGCCGGTCAGGTGGGAGGTGGCCGTCATGATGGCCTCGTACTCGGGCCGGTGGGCCAGCTCATAGGTCTTGGCAACGGCATTCATGGACGGGCGAATGATGGGATGGTCCACCACGTTGCTCACCTTCTGGCCGAACATGTAAACCTTGAGATTAGGCTTGCGAAGAGAAGCCTCATAGGCTTCGGCGGTCATCATTATGGCGGTATCCTCCGTCGTGAGAATTTGACCTGTTGAGTGGGCGCCAGCCCTGATGGCGGCAGGCAGATGATATGTTACTTTATTTTACAATACAAAAATCGGCTTATTTTACAACGTCATTGCGAGCCGAAGGCGAAGCAATCCTGAACATATGCGGAGGAGATTGCTTCGTCGCATTCGCTCCTCGCAATGACGAAGGTGCAGCGCAACGCAGATGTTGGACTTTTTACAAATCCATCCTATTTTACACGGGATTCTTCTTCAGGTAAACCACCAGGCTCTTACCCATCACCGGGTTCAGCAGCCGGCTGGAAAAGCGGATGATTTTCGGCCGCTTCATGATATCCCAGGTCAGAAACCGGTGGTAGAGATTGACGACCGCGGAATCGGTGCGCGTGGGCCCCACCAGGCACTTGAGCCACCAGTAGGGCGAGTGCAGGCTGTGGGCAAAATGGCTGGCCCAGGTTCTTGCGCCCAGGGACTCCAGGCGGCTGACCAGCTGGGTCTTGGTGTAAATGCGCACATGGCCCTGGTTGGCATTGGCATAATCGTCGGACAGCATCCAGCAGATGCGCTCGGGAAAATAGCGGGGCACGCTGACCACCAGGTCCTTTCCCGGTTTGAGCACCCGCAGCAGCTCGGCCATGGCATCCCGGTCCGCAGGGATATGCTCCAGCACCTCGGAACAGATCACCAGGTCAAAGGTGGCGTCGGC
This sequence comes from Thermodesulfobacteriota bacterium, assembly GCA_034189195.1. Lineage (GTDB taxonomy): Bacteria > Desulfobacterota > Desulfobacteria > Desulfobacterales > Desulfosudaceae > Desulfosudis. Next base: position 1,499 of record JAXHVI010000024.1, read on the forward strand.
AAAGGGAAGCCGGGTGATGTCGGTCACGGACAGGCCCCACCGGCCCCCGCCGTGCTCGCCCAGCTGATCGTGAAAGCGCAGCTTTTCCCGGGCCGCTGCCAGGGAGTTAAAGTTCAGGTCCGCGCCCACCACGGTAACGCCCTTGAGCCGGTAGGCGGCACAAGTGTGGCGGCCCTCGCCGCATCCGATGTCTAAAATCCGTGCGCCGGGTTTTATTTTAAGCCTGCTGAAGTCCGCGGTGACCACGAATAACCTCTCTGTAAACCGCCTCGGTTTTTCTGGCGGCGTTTTCCCATGTGAAATGACGATGCACCCGCTCATATCCCTTTTGCCCCAGTTCCCGGGCCAGGGCCGGGTTGTCGAAGACCCGCACGATCTCCCAGGCCAAGGCCTCGGGGTTTTCCGGGGGCACAAGAATACCGGCGTCCCCCACCACCTCGGGCAGAGCCCCGCCGGAGGTGCTGATCACCGGCACCCGGCACGCCATGGCTTCGCCGGCGGGCAGGCCGAACCCTTCATACACCGACGGCACCACGGCCACCGTGGCCCTGGCGTACTGGCGCACAAATTCCTCGTTGCTGATCCGG
>JAXHVI010000240.1:0-2332 GCA_034189195.1 Thermodesulfobacteriota bacterium
TGTGGACGAGGTGGACAGCGTGCTGGTGGATGAGGCCCGGACCCCCCTGATTATTTCCCGAAGCGATGCCGGCCAGGGGGAGGAGACGGAGGCCCGGCAGGCCCTGGCCCTGGCCGGGGACCTGAAAGAATCGGTGCACTATCGCATCGAGTATGAGGCGGACCAGGGAGTGAACACCATCACGGTGACGGAGCAGGGCCGGGAGGCGGTGGGCCTGGCGGCCGCATCCATGGGAACGGCCTGGCAGAGCCCCATTCGGCGGGAGGAGCTGGTGCGAAAGGCGCTGACGGCCCTTTACCTTTACCGGCTGGATGAGCATTACCTGGTCCAGGACGACAAGGTTCAGATTATTGACGAGTTTACGGGCCGGGTCATGCCGGACCGCTCCTGGGAGGGGGGGCTGCATCAACTTATCGAAGTCAAGGAGGGCTGCCCGGTGACGGGCCAGCGGGAGACCGTGGCCCGGATCAGTTACCAGCGGTTCTTCCGGCGGTACCTGAAGCTGGGAGGCATGACCGGCACCGCCCGGGAGATTCGCCGGGAACTCTGGGCGATTTACGGGCTGCCGGTGGTGCGCATGCCCACCAACCGCCCCCTTCAGCGGCAGATACCGCCGGACGAGATTTTCCCTACCCTGGCGGAAAAGTATGCCGCCGTTGTGCAGCGCGTGGAAGCGCTGTACCGGCAGGAGATTCCGGTGCTTCTCGGTACCCGAACCGTGGCGGTGTCGGAATACTTCAGCGGTCTGCTGGCCCGGCGCGACATTCCCCACCAGGTACTCAACGCCAAGCAGGACGCCGAAGAGGCCCTGATCGTTTCACGGGCCGGCGAGCCGGGTCGTATCACCATTGCCACCAACATGGCCGGCCGGGGCACTGACATCAAGCTGGCCCCTGAGGTCGCCCGGCGTGGCGGACTGCACGTTCTCATGACCGAACGGCACGAGTCCGGCCGCGTGGACCGTCAGCTGGCCGGCCGATGCGGCCGGCAGGGGGATCCGGGCCGGTGCGAGGGGTTTGTCTCCCTGGAAGATCCCCTTTTCAAGGACGGCTCCCCCGGGCTGGCCGGTCGCGCGGCGTTGTTGCTGGAAAAAAGAGGGGCCGGGCTCTGGAAACCGCTGGGGAAAAAGGCTATAACAAGGGCACAGCGAAAACTGGAAAAGGTTCATGCCGGGGCACGGAAGCGGTTACTGCGATATGACGAGAACCGGAGTGACACCCTTTCTTTTTCCGGAAGAAGTGAATAGCCCGGGGATTTTGTGAAAAGGCATTTTTTTTGTTTATTCTGAACAATAGGGATCCGGGATAGGAGGCCAGCCATGAAAACAGTTGCCATGATCGGAAGTTTGGTGTGCCTCTGCATGTTTGCGAGCGGGCATGGGATTGCCGGGGAGGGTGACGCGGTGCTTCACCGGGGTTTGGTGGTGCCCAGCGAGGTAGTCGAGATCAGCAGCCAGGTGCCGGGAATCATCGAGAAGGTGCCCGTGGAACGGGGTGACCGTGTCAAGGCGGGGCAGGTGGTGGCCATGCTCAAGGCGGGCCTGGAAAAGGCCCAGGTTGACCTGGCCCTGGCCCGGCTGGATTTTGGCAAAAGAAAAATGCTGCGCAACGAGGAGCTCCACCAGAAACAGTTGATCTCCATTCATGAAAAGGACGAGATGGAAACCGAGGTCCGTATCATGGAGATTCAGCTTCAGGAAGCCCGGGCAAACCTGGATCTGCGCACCATTTACAGCCCGGTAAACGGTATCGTGGTGGAACGCCATCTGGGACCGGGCGAGTATATCGGCGAGGGGTCGATCATGACCATCGCCTGCGTGGACCCGCTCAACGTTGAGGTGGTGGTGCCGGCCACGCTTTACGGCACCATTCAAGAGGGGATGAAAGCCCAGGTCATGCCCGATGATCCGCCGGGCGGGTCATACCAGGGAAGGGTGGTGATCGTGGATGGGGTGATTGATGCGGCCAGTGGTACCTTTGGGGTCCGGGTCCGGCTGTCCAACCCCGGCTACAGGCTGCCCGCCGGCGTGAACTGCCAGGTGCGGTTCTTCAACTGACCGTTGCACGCATAACATCGGGACTGCCCCGGTGTTTTCTTCTCGATGTACTGGGGATGCTCTGTGCCTGCCACGTTCGCCGGTCCCGGAGTCCTTTTCTTACGGGACAACATCGCGATTACGCTTCGGGGTTGGGGGTGAAGACGTATCCCACGGATCGCATGCTTTTAAAAAATTTCGGTTTTCTGGGGTCGTCCTCAAAGTACTTTCGAAAGCGGACAATAAAGTTATCCACGGTTCGCGTGGACGGGTCACCGGTATAGCCCCAGCCGATTT
>JAXHVI010000241.1:0-63782 GCA_034189195.1 Thermodesulfobacteriota bacterium
TTTTTAAAGGTCTCATGCAGGCTGGCCCCTTCTTTGATGTCCCGGCCCATCTCGATGATGGCGTTGCGCAGCTGGCGGTTTTCGGTCTGGTTTTCCAGTGTCTGGAATATATTGATAATGGGAACCCCGGCCACCAGCATGGTCTTGAACTGCTTGGTAAACAGCACCACGTCCCGGGACCCCACCGGAGAGAGAAGCCCCGCCATAATGGCGTTCAGCCGGGCCCCCTGCTGACGGGTGCTCCGCCTGACATCCAGGGGAATGTATCCCTTCAGGGCCAGGGAATGGGAGACGCCCTCCACGTTGTCGGCCTCCATCTGCCCGGTGATCTTGTTGCCGCTTTCGGTAAGCGCGCTGTATGTGTAAAGCGTCATATCAACCTATCCCATCACTCCCTGGGCCGCTTCTTCAACAGTGGTAATGCCCAGGGCCGCCTTGCGGGCCGCGTCCTGCTTCAGGGTTTGAAGCTTGCCTGCTGTTACGGCGGCTCTTGTGATCTGGTGGGAAGTGGCCCGGGACACGACCAGCTCCCGCACATCGTCATCGATTTCCAATATCTCGTAGATGCCGGTGCGGCCCCTGTAGCCGCTGTTCATGCAGTAGGCGCACCCTTTTCCCCGCTTGAACGTGGCTTTTTTCGCGTTTTCCAGGCCCATGAAGAGCAGCGCTTCCCGGGGCGGCTGGTAGGGTTCGGCGCAGTATTCACACACTTTGCGGACCAGCCGCTGGGCCATGGAGACCAGCATCACCGACGAGACCAGGAAGGGTTCCACTCCCATGTCGATAAACCGGGTGATGGCGCCGGCCGCGTCGTTGGTGTGAACGGTGCTGAACACCATGTGGCCGGTGAGGGCCGCCTGAGTGGCCACCTGGGCGGTTTCGCCGTCGCGGATTTCGCCCACCATAATCACGTCCGGGTCCTGGCGCAAAATGGAACGCAGACCGCTGGCAAAGGTCATGCCGGCCCGCCGGTTCAACTGGGCCTGGCGGATCTTTTCGATACGGTACTCCACCGGGTCTTCCAGGGTGATGATGTTGATTCCCGGTTTGTTGATCCGGTTGATCATGGCAAACAGGGAGGTGCTTTTGCCGCTGCCCGTGGGGCCGGTGGCCAGAATCATGCCATAGGGTTTCTGAATGTTGCGCTTGAGCTTTTCCTGGTCTTCGGCGGCCATGCCCAGCTGGTCCAGGGTGTAGACCCCGCCGGAGGTGTCCAGCAGGCGCAACACCACGTTTTCCCCGTAAATGGTGGGAATGGTGGAAACCCGGATGTTGATCTCCTTGTTCTCGATCTTCACGGTAAAGCGGCCGTCCTGGGGAATTCTGGACACCGAAATGTCCAGGTTGGCCAGAATCTTGAGCCGGGAGACAATGGAGAGAAACATGGTCTTGGGCGGGGCCGGCACCTCGTGCAGAACCCCGTCGACACGCAGCCGCACCTGGACGTAGCGCTTTTCCGGGCTGATGTGAATATCACTGGCTCCCTGCCGCACCGCCTGGGCCAGCAGGGCGTTGACCAGCCGCACCACCGGTGCCTCCTCGGCCATGTGCTGCAAAGAGGATATTTCCGTGGCCCCGGCGTCTGCCGGTTCCTCGTCTTCTCCGTAGTCCATGGTCTCGGCAAGGTCGTATCCCTCTCCGGCAAAACCGTCGATGCGGGTGCCGTAAACCTGGGTAAACAGGTGGGAGAACTCCTGTTCCGTGCAGATCACGGGCTCCACCTCAAGGTCGCACTCATCCTCAATGGCGTCTAAGGAGCGAATGTCCAGGGGGTCGGTCATGGCCACCAGCAGCAGGTGCTTGCCCCGCCGCAGCGGCACGGCCCCGTATTTGCGGGACACGGTTTCGGCCAGGCTTGCGGCCAGTTCCATGGTCACGGGAAACTCGGCCGGGTCGAATCGCCGAATACCGGCCTGCCGGGAGACCAGGTCCACGATCATGGATTCACTGACCACTCCTTCCCGAATGAGGAACTGGCCCAGCTTCAAACCGGACCGCTTCTGGGCCGCCACATAACCGGCCAGACGCTCATCGGTCAGATAGCCGGCATCCACCAGCATTTCACCGAGTTTTTTCCGCGTGCGTTTGCCGCTCAATTGTCCTGCTTCAGACATGGTTTCAAGTCTCTCCTTGTTGATCACTCCACGGGTTTGTCACCGGGCAGGGCCACGTCATCCGGCCGTTCCACGGCCGAAATAACTCCCGGTACCCCGTCCGCCTGCTTTTCCGCCTGGGGTTTTATGACCAGAATCTTTGAAAGCCGGGGCCTTTTGATCTTTCGCGGCAATTTAACGGGCGCTGCCTGGGAAACCGTTGCTGTTTCATCGGACAGGACCGGAGTCGTGGCATCCGCCGACAGGGGCGCTGTTGTCGCCGGCCCGGTTTCCGGTGTCGAATCAACCGTCAGAACCGCTGCCGCCGGAACAGCGGTTTCCCGGACCAGCGCCGTTTTCTGCTGACGCTTTTCAGACGATTCGACGGCAGCAAAAGAGACCGTCTCTTTGCCTCCCCTTCCCTGCGGAAGCAGGAAAAGACCACCGGCAATCAGCACAAGCCCCACAAGGATGCCGGCCACCAGGGGCGCCGCCGGGGGGCGCTGCGCCAGCACCTCACGCGTGGTGCGATGGGCCGACACGTTGACCAGGCCGGATGTCACCCGGGTCCTGTCCTGAATGATCAATGCCAGCAGCACCTGGTGACACAGGTGAATGATCTTCCGGGGATATCCCCTGGAAAGCCGGTAAATGCGCCACATGGCCAGGGGCGTGAAAGAGACCGCCGACCGGCCGTCCGACGCCCGGATGATACGGAACCGGATTAACCCCACCGTCTCCCTGAAACTCAACGGCCCCAGCCGGTAGAACAGGTTGACCCGGTCCTTGAAATTTTCCCGTGTCTCCAGCAACTGCTCAAATTCCGGCTGGGCAAAAATAACGATCTGCAGCAGCTTGTGCTCGTTGGTCTCGTAATTGAGCAGCTCCCGCAGAATCTCTAAGGCAAAACCGGGAAGCTTCTGGCCTTCGTCGAGAATCACCAGGTGAATCTCTTCATTTTCCACGCAGGCATGAAACAAAAAATTTTTTATCTGCTCCTTGAGCATATTTTCGTCCGACCGGGCGTCCTGGACCGTTCCGGTAAAGGCCGACAGCAACGCAGACAAAAACTCCCCCGCCGAGGCAAAGGCCGGGTCCAGAAAAAGATGGGAATGAATTTTTTTATCTTCAGCAAGGCGGCGTATCAGGGTCCGGCACAGGGTGGTTTTGCCCGTGCCCACGTCGCCGACAACCACATTCAGGCCCCGCCGCAGGCGAATGGCCAGTTCCATCTTCTGCATGCAGTCATGATGGGCAAAGGAGGGGAAAAACAGGTCCGGATCAGGCGCGTTGGAAAAGGGCTCCCGTTTTAACTGCAACAGGGTGAAATAATCCATGGATCAGGAATCCCCGCCCGGCGCAACCGTCTTCTCCGTGTCGATGCCCGCGCCGGTGGCGGCGGTATAGGGTTCCAGAATATGCGGCGTGATAAAAATCAACACCTCTTCCATGTCGTTGGACCGGTTCGTGGACCGGAAGAAAAACCCCAGGATCGGTATGCGGCCCAGCAGCGGAACCCCGAACTGGCTCTGGGACGACGACTGTTTGTTGAGACCGCCGATCACCGTGGTCTGGCCGTCAAACAGAATCATCTCGGTTTCCGCGTTCTTGGTGATAATGGTGGGGTTGCCGTCGGTCAGGGTCGCGTTGGACCAGTCCAGCTCGTCCTTGTGTGTTTTGATTTTAACGCGCAGGGTCTTTTCGTCGATGATGTGGGGCGTCACCGCGAGGCTGAGCACCGCCTTTTTCCATTCGATGTTCACCTCGTTGTCTTCCACGGTCTGAAAGGGAACGTCCCGGCCGCTCTCGATCACGGCCGCGCTGTTGTCTAAAGTAGTGATGGACGGCGAAGAGAGAATGTTCAGCTTGCCGTCCTCCTCCAGGGCCGTCAACTGGGCCGCGATCAGACTCTGACCCAGGTCCTGGTAGATATAGCCAAGAGAAAGGCCGGTGTTGCCCACGTTGGCCGGAAAATTGGCGGCCCAGTTGCCGGAAGGGTTGGCCGGAACCGGAACACCATCGGCGTCAAACAGGGTCTGGCCGGCGGGTCCTTCTGTGGCGCCGGTAAACCAGCTGTGCTGCTTGTCCTTGGCCACGCCGCCCCACTGAATGCCCAGCTGGCGGGCCGTGTCCTTGGAGGTTTCCACGATGTGGGCCTCGATAAGCACCTGCCGGGTGGGCCGGTCGATCTGCCGGACCAGGGCCGCGCACTGTTCGATGCCGGGCAGGGCCGCGTGCACGATCACCGCGTTGTTCTGTTTGTCCACCACAACGCTCTGCTGTGCCTCTTTTACGCCCTCCGCCGATGCCGCCGCCCGGGCCGTGACCGGTTTGAGCAGGTTGGCCACGTCGGCGGCCTCGGAATACTTCAGAAAAAACACCTGGGTGACACTGCGTTCGCCCTGCTGCTTGCGGTATGCGTTTTCAATGGCGAAATCCTGCTGAATGTCCGCCAGGGTTTTGATGCGCAGTGTGTCGCCGATGCGGTTGTAGGTCAGCCCGTGGGTCCGCAGCAGGCCGGCAAAGGCCTCCTTCCACGGCACGCCCTCGGCATTGATGTTGGCCCGTCCGCTCACACCGGCGCCGATGATGATGTTTTTGCCGGCGGCCTTGGTCAATGCCCGAAGGATGACAGCGATATCGGTGTCTGTCATGTGAATGGTCACCGGCGTGTCGGGCAGCCCCTCAAGGCCGATCAGGGCATTGCCGTCTTCAGCGCCCAGCTTGTAACCGGGCTTTACGTCAATGGTCTCGATGGCATTGTTTTTTTCTTTGTCGGCACCCATCACAACCGGGCTTTCCATGTCCGGCAACGGCCCCGGTGAATACCCTTTCGAGGCTTCGGCCCGGGCCTGCCATTTTTCCAGAAAATCCTGCTGCTGCACCGCCGACCGGTCTTTCGCGCACCCCCAGGACACACACAAAGCCGCCAGGCAGATCCACAGGACACGCCGGCCCATTCTTGCCCCCCACTGGTTTCGCATCATCTTATTCCACCTTTACGTCGATTTCCTTGAGCTTTACCGTCACATCTCCGCCGCCGTCACCCGACAGGACGACCCGGGTCGGCTGAACGCGGCGCAACACGTAGCCGCCGTCAACCAGTCGCTCCCCCTCCTCGTATTCCCGGCCGTTGATCACGGCCAGTCTCATATTCCCGATGGCAATATACCCGGAATACTCAAAGCGATCCTGGGCCGGGGGACCCTGGCCCCTGTCACCGGATGCTTCGCCGCTCTCGGCTTTTCCCATGGCGGCCAGGGTCTCCGGCGCCACAAAGGGATCCGTTTCCCACCGGCTGTGCCGGTGATCGAGAATATACCGTTCCCGGTCCGACAGACCTGAATGGCCGGTCAGTGCCGTCAGTTCCATCGTAAAATTCGAAAGGTCCGCCTCCCCCCGGGGAGCAACCGCTTGCGCCGGTTTATCACCGGCGCCGGAAAACAGGTTTTTCAAGCCCAGTTCATAGGCGCCGTATAACAGGGCGATTCCCGCCAGCACCACGATAATTTTTTCCCGAAGCGTCATATCACCGGTCCATGTTGACCCACAGGGTCATTCCGTACTGTTTTTTCCCGTCCTGCCTGATGGTCATGCGGCGAACATCCACGATCCGCTGTTCCGTCTCCAGCATGTCAAACCATTTCGGCAGGTGAATAAAATTTCCGCTAAAGCCGATATCCAGCAGAAAAGAGGATTCTCCCTGCGTGATCGAAGCCAGGTCCGGCACGCAGGTTTCCAGGGTCAGCCCCGACTTTTCAAGGGCATTCCGAAAGGCCTCGGGCAAAAGGGTAATGTCGGTGTCGGCCAGAAACGGTGGGGTGGTGCCGGCCTCGATATCAGAAAGGATCGCGGCCATATCCTCATGCTGCCTGACCAGTTCCTGGTAGGCGGGATGCAGGATCTCCTGTTCTTTAAACTGACCTTTAATTACGGCAATCTCCTGCCGGGCCAGATCCAGCTTGCCGGCCAGGGGCCGGATCAGCAGGACCGCCGCCAGGGAGAGCATCAGCACACCCGCAATCGCCACAATCAGCGTCTGTTTATATTTCTGCCGGGCTGCATCATGACCGTTCATCCGCATTTGTCCTTACAGTGTGATGGTGGCCGAAAACTCCAGCACGTCCTGTCCGTCCAGCAGCGCCTTGCCGCGGCGGTTCACCCGGACCTGTTCAAACAGGGGCGACGCGCTCAGGTCCATAACATAGGCCGCCAGGGCCGACTCCTGGGCATAGGCGCTGCCCAGCACATAACCTGAAAAATCGATCTGCCGGGACTCGGCCAGGTCCAGCGTCATGCCCGACAGTTTGATCTTTTCCGGTGTGAGCGTCACCATTTCGTGAATCAGCACTCTTGGGGCCAGTTTGACGCTTTTGGCCCGCAGCGTTTTCTGCTGGTTTTCCACCTTGGCCGATATGCTGCTTAAAACCCCCTGGTCCAGATCGCCGGTGCCGGCGCCCGTTTCCCGGGCCAGACGAACCCTTTCATTGTGAAGGCCCGCCAGGGTCAGGCCCTGCCAGGAGACCATGCCGATGCAGGCCGCCAGGGCCAGCAGGAAAACGGCCCATACGCCCTTGTTGACAATGGCGGCCTTTTGATAGGCCCGTTTGTCCGCGGCGGTAAAAAGAATATTGGGCGTGTCGGCCAGAGAGGCCCGCACAAGCCCCAGGCCGAACAGAAACTGGGCCTCCTGCTTGAGGTGCGTCGCATGGACCAACCGGACATCCGAGCTCAGAATATCGTCGGGCGTATACACGGGAATGCCCAGCAGCTCGGCAATGGCGCGGACAAAAGGCCGGTACTCGGCCACCTCACCGTGAATCAGCACGGCCGATACGCGGTCCGGCTGAATGTTCTGGCGGAAAAACGCGATGGTGCGCTCGATCTGCCGGCCGATCCGTTCCACTGCCGGTTCCAGGGTGGGGAAAAGGGTGTCTGCGTCCGTTCCCGCCGCATCCCCCATCTCCCGCATATACCGCACCAGATGGTTCACTGCCGTATCTTCCGGGCCCTCGCTCTCAAGATGAAGCACATCCTCCCCTTCCCCTGCGCTCATCATGGCCTCGGCCAGGCTGGCCAGCCCGGCCCGGATCTGCCTCACCAGCATCAGGCTGGCACCGGAAAAAATATGAATGGCCGACGCCTCCCGGCCCACGTGGACGCAGCAGATGTTTTCAATGTCCGGCCGAAGGGCACGGCTCTTGATCAGGGTCTGAAGGGCAAAGGCCCCGGACGTAATCCCCTCCACAACGCAGCCGGCCCCCTCCAGCACTTCCCGCGTTCGCGCCACCACGTCCTTATGAACGCTGTAGGCGCAGACCCCCAGCTTGGCAACCCCCCGCTCGGTTATTTCATCAAGCACCTCGTAATCAAAGACAATGTCTTTTTCATCGGCCGCCACATCTTTTTTGTAACTCCAGAAGGCGGCGTTTTCCAGGTTGTCGCCCGTTGTTCTGGGCAGCTTGAGGTAGCGGATGTTCACCAGGGTTTCCGGCAGTACGCACCAGACCCGTGAACGACGGACCGGGTCCAGACCGGCCAGGGCCTTGGAAAGAATATCACCGAGCCCCTCGGAAAAAATATCGACGCCGTCCGGATAGGATATGTTTTGAATATCGGCCACATAGGTGCCGCCGTCGGCACCGGTACCGGGCGTAACGATGGAAAGGGACTCCTTGCCGAAGATAATGCCGGTGGGCGCGCTTCTGGCAGAGCGGGAAAAAGGGGACGGGAACAACGCCGGTTTCCGCCGGGGCCGGAAAGTGGCGGCCGGGCCCGCGGAAACCGGTTCCGGCCGTGAGGCCGGCGCGGCCGGGGAGTTGGAAGATCTGTTTTTGATTTTATTTAAAAGACGTTCTGTGGAGGTCAACTCCTGTTCTTTTTTCATGCCCGGTCCCGGCCCATTGATCGGTTTGAATATCTTTCAAACTGTGACGGACTCGTAAAAAGTCGGAAAACGGTCATTTTTGAAAATTCGCGTTCAATAAATTCAGTATGTTATCGTGCCTGATTTGATAAAATTCGACTTTTTACGCGTCCATCAGCTGTAATCGGGGGGATTATATCTCATATCGCATCATTGTCAACACCATTAATCGCCCCAAGAAAAAAAACCGCATTCCATTTTGCCGCCTGCGCCGGTCAGATGGCGATCGTCTCTCCCCGCCGGGGCACCACGGCATCAATCCCCTCTGCTTTCAGGCGCTTTGCAAAACAGGCGGACTGCTCCTTTTCACCGTGAACAACAACGGCTCTTTGAATATCGAGATTGGACTGTTTTACAAAGCGCATCAGTTCGTGCTTGTCCGCATGGGCGGAAAACCCGCCGATGTTCTCCACCCTGGCCTTGAGCGGATACTCTTTTCCGAGAACACGCATCATGGGCGGTTCCCCTTTTCGGCCCGACAGCCGGTATTCGGTGCCCTGCTCCAGGATGCGGCGGCCCAGAGTGTTTTCCGCCATGTAGCCCACGATCAGAATGGCGTTTTTCTCGTTGTGAATCTTGTACCGCAGGTGGTGCAGAACGCGGCCGAACTCGCACATGCCAGAGGCGGTTACAACAATATGGGGCCGCTGGTCCTTCATGATTTCAATGGACTCCTCCACGGATTCGGTAAACAGCACGTCCTGAAACACAAAGGGGTTATATCCCTTCTCCAGAAACGTTCTATGGGCTTCCAAGTCATAGGCTTCCGGGTGCTCGGAAAAGACCCTGGTGAGGTTGCTGGCCAGGGGGCTGTCCACGTAGACCGGCACCCGGGGCACCTGCCCGGTGATATAAAGCTCATGAATCGAATAGAGAATCTCCTGGGTGCGGCCGTAGGCAAAGGCGGGAATCAGCACTGATCCGCCCCTGCCCAGGGTCTCGTTTAACGCAACGCCCAGCCGCCGGGTCAGATCGGCCACGGGTTCATGTTCCCGGTCGCCGTAGGTGCTCTCAATGATCAGCAGGTCGATGTTCCGGTCTTCCGGGGGAAAATCCAGAGTGGGGTCCCGAATGATGGCCTTGTCGAACCGGCCCAGGTCTCCTGTGTAACAGATCCGTTTTACCCTGTCCCTGTCCCTACAGGTGATAATGGTAATGGCTGATCCCAGAATGTGTCCGGCCGGATAAAGCGACACCGTCATCTCTTTTCCCACCACCACGGGAGACTGGTAGGGGATTCCCTCAAAGCTGGACAGCGCGGCCCGGGCGTCGGCCATCCGGTAAAGCGGCTCCACCGGCCCCAACTTGAAAGCGTCGGCCAGGGCGACGATCTTTTCCCGGTCCAGCCGGTGGCGGCCCTGTTTGAGCATCTTTTTTGCCCGCTCCTTTTCCCGGTTGGTGATTCTGCCGGAATGCTTGCCTTCCGACTGCTTACAGAGTGCGTTCCGCACCGCCTTGTAGTTCAGGTAATCGGCGTCCGACTCCTGAATATGGGCCGCGTCAGGCAGCATGTATTCACACACATCCCGGGTGGCCCGGGTGGAAACAATCCGGCCTGCAAAACCCTCTTTCACCACCAGGGGCAGCCGCCCCGAGTGGTCGATATGGGCATGGGACAGAATGATGTTGGTGATTGTTGACGGGTCAATGGGCATCTTTCTGTTTTTTTCAGCCGTCTCGTCCCGCCGGCCCTGGAACAGGCCGCAGTCCAGTAAAATACAGTCGTGCTCGGAACACAGCCGGTGCATGGAACCGGTCACCTCTTGTGTGGCGCCGTAACAGGTCAGCTTCATTTCAAGTCCTTTTCGTCAATGTCAGCAGAAGACCGTAAGACATCCCTCACGCCAGGGCCTGCTCAATATCCGCGATAATATCATCGGCGTTTTCCACGCCCACGGCCAGGCGGATCAGGCCGTCCTTGATGCCCAGGGCCAGACGCTCCTTCCGTGTTTTATCGTAGTAGCTGATGGTGGCCGGGTGGGTGATCAGCGACTCCACCCCTCCCAGGCTGGGGCCGATATTGATGATCTTGAGCCGGCTTAAGAAATTGAGCACATACTCGCAGTCGCCATCCACCTCAAAGGTCACCACCGCGCCGAACCCTTTCATCTGGGCCTTTGCCACCTCATGGTGGGGATGGCTCGGCAGGCCGGGATAGTAGACCTTGCTGATCCTTGGGTGCTGTTCCAGCCGCCCGGCAACGATTCGGCCGTTTTCATTGAGCCGCTCCATACGCAGGCCAAAGGTTTTGAGGCCCCGAATCAGCAGGTAGGCCGAGTTGGGATCAATCACCCCGCCGGTGATTTTGAGAAACTCGCGAACCGGTTCCACCAGCTTCTTGCTGCCCAGCACCACGCCGCTGAGCAGGTCGTTGTGACCGGCCAGGTACTTGGTGGCGCTGTGAATCACGATGTCCACCCCGTACTCCAGGGGTTTCTGGTTATATGGCGTGGCAAAGGTGCTGTCCGACACCACCAGAATGCCCTTGTCTTTAAAAATGCCGATCAACCGTTCCAGGTCCATGATGTTGAGGTAGGGGTTGGTGGGCGACTCGGAGAAAAAGAGCCGGGTGTTGGGTTTGATCGCCTTTTCCATGGCCCCGTAGTCGCACATCTTCACCACCGTGCACTCGATGTCGAACTTGACCAGGCAGGTCTTGCAGAACTCCAGGGTACGGCGGTAGGCATCATCGGTGATGATGATATGGTCCCCGGACTTGAGCAGGCCGAACAGGGTGGTGGTGATGGCGCTCATGCCCGAAGAAAACAGCACCGCGTCCTCGGCCCCCTCCAGAAAGGCCAGCTTGTTTTCCGCGGCGATCTGGGTGGGATGGCCGTACCGGCCGTATTCAAACCGTTCCACGGCCCCTACGGCCAGCTTCTTTATCTCGTCGATATTCTTGAAGATAAACGTCGATGTCTGAACAATGGGCGTGGTCACCGACCCGTATTCGTTATACCGGATCTCGCCGGCATGCACCGCCTTGGTTGAGATTCCCCAGTTTTTGTCCCCTTTCATTACATACTCCTTGGTCCTTAGAATGAATGTCTGGTATGAACTATCGAGTACCTGAGGCGCGCCTCCAGGCAATGGTCAGCGCTCCGTCTGTTCATCATCTGCTTCGCCAGCGAATAAAAACGGGCCTACTATACCGCACCGCAACATACAATGCAACGTCATGTTTTCAAAAGGATTCCGGAAGAATGACCAGGGCGGCGCCCCTGTCGTCCGCCAGGTACTGCCGGGCCAGGGCGGTCACTTCCTCCGGCGTGATGGACGCGTAATCATCGGTCAGGGTCCGGGCCCAGGCCAGTCGCTCCGGGTGTTTGCTGGAGCCCATCAACACGCTGCCCAGCCAGTACCGGTTCTGTTTGACCAGTTCCCGAATGTGGGTCAGGGTCGGGTCCACGGCCCGGGCCACATCGTCTTCGGACACCCCGTTTTTTACGATATCCGCGGCAATGGCCCGCACCTGGTTCACCACTGTTTCGGCCTCGCCCGGCGCCACGCTTACCACCGCGTGAAGGGCGCCGTAACCGGGATAAGCGCAATAGGCCTCGTGATAGGCATACTGGGAATAGGACTGGCCGGTTTCTTCCCGGATGGTGGTGCGCATGCGGTCGGTGAGAATATCGGCCAGCACCGAAAGCCGCCGGTTGGCGTAAATATTCCAGCAGTCGTCCGTGGGCCAGGCCACCTGGACCCGGGCCTTTTCAATGGCCGTGGGTACCTGGAGCGTCAACGATTCTCCCGCGGGAAAGAGCGGCATCCCCTGGCGGCCTTCCGGGCCGGAAGAATCGGCCCCAAACGTCATGGTGCCGAAATAGCGGGCCGCAACAGCAACCACCTGGTCCACATTCAGGTCTCCCACCACCGAGATCTCCGGCGGGGACCCGGCCAGGGCGCCGGCCACCCACGCGCGCATGTCGTCGACCGATACCGCAACAAAGGATTCATAGCCGGGCGGCATGCCGAACCGGGAGTCCCCCCCGGCGAAAAAGCGATGCCCGAAGCGGGCCATGGCGCCGTCAATGGTGTGCGCCATCTGTTTATAATGAAGGGCCAGCTGTTCCAGGCTGCGCTGCCGGGCATCGGGGCCGCACCCGAAATCCTTGAAAAACGTGTAAAACAGCTGAAACAGCAGTTCCACCTCGTCCGACGCGCAGCCGCCCCGAAGCTCGAACCGCTCCTGGGTCACGGCAAAGGAAAAGTCGGCGGTGGCGCCGGCCAGGGCCCGGCGCAGCTCATCGGTGGTCATTTTCTCAAAACCGCTCTCGTTGATCACAGCGGCGGAAAGCTCGGCCAGGGCCGGTTTGTCAACAGGTTCCGACGACTCGCCGTCACCAAAACCGACACGGGCCATTACCTGGTCCTTCTCAAAGTCGGTTTTGCGAATGTTCAGCCTTACCCCGTTTTCAAAATCGACCTGGCGAATGTCAAGGTCGTCGATATAAACCTGCCGGACCTCCCTGCCCTGCGTTTCAGGCACCGGCAGGTAGGGGAAAACAGGTATTTCCCTTTCATCGGGACGGGCCACCTTCTGTGCCCGGCTTTCGGCCGCCACCGACAGGATATGGTCTTCCGGGGCCGATCCCGCCTGCGTCAGGTCTGCGTTGCCCGTGACCAGCACCAGCCGGTTATCCGGAGCCCAGGCTGTTTTGAGTGCCTTGTGCAGCAGGGCCGGGGTAAAGCTCTGGGCCACCGGCGCCAGCAGGGCCTGAACCTGGTCCGGTGACTGTAGCACCCTGCCCGCGGCCAGGCTGTGAATGATTCGGCCGGCCAGGCCGCCGCTCTCCCGGGTGGGGGCCTGCCGCACCTCTACCTCCAACGCCTTGAGCATTTCCCTTCGGGCCTGCTCCACCTCGGCCGCGGTAAACCCGTAGGCCAGGGCCCGGCGCAGCTCCTGCTCAATGGCGGCCAGGGCCGTCTGCCATCTCTCCGGCGGGCAGGTGGCGGAGATATGGGCATAGTTGATCTGTTCAAAGGCCCGGCCCGCGGCGGTGGCGGCCGACGTAAAGGGCGGAGACGCGCTCTCTGCAAGATCGTCCAGCCGGTTGTCCAGTATCCAGAAGGCCGTGTCCCTTGTAAAGCGCTCCCGAACACGCGCCTTTGAATCCGGCGGTTCTTCGGCGGCCACCATGGTCTCAATGGTCACCTCGGTGCCGCCCGCCTCTTTTTCAAAATGGTAGAAGGCTTTTTCCCCCTGGTGGGCCACCCGGCCGTAATCGGGCACCGGCATCGCCGGGGTCCTGGGTTCCATTGCGCCAAAAGCCTCCTGCACCATGGCCTCGGCCGCAGCGGCGTCCATGTCGCCGGCCACCACCAGCACCAGCCGCTCGGGCCGGTACCAGGTATCGTAAAAGTTTTTCAGCGTCTCCCGGTCCGCGGCCTGGATCACCGGTTCAATGCCGATGGGCAGCCGGTCAACGATCCGGGCCCCCTCCATCTCAAAGGCCAGGGTGGCGGTAAAGGTCCGGTAGGCCACTGAATCCCGGGTCCGTTTTTCCGCCAGGATCACCTCCCGCTCCCGGTCGATCTCCTCGGGCAGCAGCAGGGCTCCTTCGGCATAATCGGTCATCACAACCAGCCCCTCGCGCAGGGTCTGTTCATCCCCGGCAGGCAGGTGCAGGTCGTAGATGGTGCGAAAAAACCCGGTGCTGGCATTGGCGTCGTTGCCGAACCGCATGCCGATCTTCTGAAAGTAGCGAATCAGCTCTCCCGGAGGGAAATGGGTGGAGCCGCAGAACAGCATGTGCTCCAGAAAATGGGCCAGCCCCTGCTGGTCGTCGGTCTCATGAAACGAGCCGGCATTCACCATCAGGTGCATGTAGACCCGGTCTTCGGGACGACGGTTTTCCATCAGCACATAGGAGAACCCGTTGTCAAGGGTGCCGAACACCAGGGCCGGGTCCGGCGCAAGGTCGCTTGCCTGGTGGGGGAACCGGTCCGTCCGGCAGGGGCAGGAAAAATCCGGCAGCAGGCCGGACACAGCCGCGCAGCCGCCGCACAAAAGCACTGACATCAGAACGGCTGCCAGTTGGACTGTCAAACGTCGTCTCATAAATCCTCCAGGGTTGCGGCCTGCCCGAACACGGGCACCACAAAAGTTTTATCCGCAAGGCCATGTTCGCCAACCATTCGGGCAAGGCGGTCGGCCGGTTCGTCCATGGGCTCGTCGGTAAGCTGAAACGTGCCAAAATGAATGGCAACGGACCGGCGGGCCCCCAGGTCAAGGTGGACCTGAAAGGCCTGCTCCGGGGTCAGGTGCACGGTCTCCATCATCCAGGCCGGGTTATAGGCTCCGATGGGAATAAAGGCCAGGTCCACGGCGCCCAGCCGCCTGCCGATCTCTTTAAAAAAACCGCCGTAACCGGAATCTCCCACAAAACAGACAGTGCCCGACGGCGCCGTGATGCCGAACCCGCCCCACAGGCTCTCGTTGTAATCGGTCACGCCCCTGCGGGAAAAATGGCGGGCCGGGGTAAACATCACCGTGACGCCGTTGACTTCGGTCTGCTGCCACCAGTCCAGTTCGCGAACATGATCAATGCCGTGGCGATCCAGCGTGCGGCGGGTTCCCAGCCCCGCGATCACCAGCGGATTCTCCCGGGCCGCCAGCCGCCGAAGGGTGGGAATGTCCAGATGGTCGTAATGGTTGTGGGAAATCAGCACCACGTCAATGGGGGGCAGCCTGTCAAACGGGATGCCCGGCGGCGTGACCCGCTTTGGCCCGGCCCAGGAGACCATGCTGGCCCGCTTTGACCAGATGGGATCGGTCAGGATGTTGATGCCGTCGGCCTGGATCAGCACCGCGGCATGGCCCACCACCGTGTACCGAATACCCTTTTCCACCCGCCGGGGAGGAATGTCGCCGGCAGTGGCCGGCACGGAATCGGGCCATTGGGCCTTTTTACGGGTCAGGCCCCACTTGATCATGTCCCAGGCGTTGTGCTTTCTGGTGGGCTCAATATTGAAAAACTGTCGTCCGGCCATTGTCTTCCTGTACCGGCTGTCATAAACGCCACGGCCTTCAACCGCTGAGGGCGGCCGCTCTTCAGCCCGGCACTCGAAGCCCGACGCAAGCGCCACGATGATAATACCCAGCCGGAAAAAATTGTTCATGAATTTTTACGAAGCCGCCCTCAAATGGCGTCCAGCTCATCATACATCTCGATCACCGGCTTTTCCGCCAGCAGATCCTTGAGACCGGCAAACGCCTTCTTGAAATGATCGGTGGAGCTGTGGGCCACCAGTGCATCCATGTCCTTGTACTGCTCATAGAAAAGAAAGACCGGCGGATCGGTCTGGCTGCGGTGCAGGGTGTAGGCAAGGGTGCCCTCCTCCTGCCGAGCCTCGGCAACCAGCCCTTTTAAAATCGATTCCACTGCTGCCTGGCTTTCCGCCTTTGCTTTCAGTTTTGCCACAACGACCATGACCCGCTCCTTTCTGCTACCGGTTGCTGTTCTATATTTCACAATCTTTTATCATAGGCCATCGGCCCGTGAAAATAAACCGGTTTCGATGCTGCCGGCACAGACAAATTCGAAAAACAAATGATGCTGATTATTGCGTGACCTACAGGTAGGAGTCCCGCAGCATGGCGGACATCTGCTTCACCGTGGCAAAGGCCCGTTCCACGGTTTTTTCCTTGTCCGGGTTGACCAGGCAGCAGGTGGCCGGCGAGAGCATGGACCGGGAGACCAGCAGTTCCCTGTCAACGCCTTTGGACCAGAGCACCTTCCACACCATTTCCAGGCGCGCGATCAGGGAAGGAATCTCTTCTCCGGCAAAGGCGTCAAACCCCGTGGGCACGATGCCCCACACAATGGCTCCGCCCCTGTCCAGAAACCGGCCGATGGCCCCGGCATAGGAGGCAAACACCTCGGCATTGGTGTAAAGATCCATGGACAGGACATCCAGGTCCATATTCAGCAGAAAGTCCCAGTCCGGGTTGCCGCACAGGTGAACACCCCGGGGCCGGTCCACCCGGGCAAAGAATTCGTCCAGATCGCCTTTGGCCTTCAGGTCGCTGTACCCGGCCATGGCGGAAAAAAGAAACTGAAGACCCGGCTCATCCACAAACATGAAGGCGTTGGCGTTTTTCTCCTTTAACCGGGCCAGCTGCACGTTGAGCCGTTTGGCCATGAACTCCAGCATAAAGGGCCGCACCGTGTCGTCAAACAGAATGGGCCGCTCGTCCTGGTCCAACACATTGAACCCGAAACTGACGGGACCCTCCAGCTGGCCCCGGATGGCGGGCCGGTCGGAAAGATCCATGGCCAGGAACCGGTGATACACCACCGAATAGGTCTCGCTGATGTCAAAGGTGGCCGGGTCGTCAAAACGGGCCAGGGTCTCTTCAAATTCGGCAACGAATTTATCCATGGAAAACCGAAGGGTCCGGTTCTCCAGGTCCAGCACGATGCCGGGAAAATGTTCGGCCGCCTGCACATACATGTCTTCATAATAATTGTAGTTGGGCAGCTGGGGCCAGAACGGCACGTCCAGGGAGAGGGCGGTCTCCAGGGCCCGGTCCACGTCGGTGTGGGGCATCACCGCCATGGCGGTGGTAAGCAGGTTTCCCGGAATGACGGTCTGCATGCGCATTGTCCTTTATTTGGTGACTGGGAGCGAAAAACCATACCCGTACAGCCGGGGTATGTCAATTTTCAAACCACCCCCAACGCGGAATGCGCGGCTACGAAGCCGTTTGGGAGTGGGCCAACGATCTCTGCCAACAAGCCGGAAGCCGCTTCCGGTGTCGGTATCGCGACAAACGCTACCACGTTATCATGAGCGTTGTCGGGCATGGCACCAAAACCTGTCACGCCTTCGACGATTTGTCATCGGCCTTTATCCAGATCGAAATCGAGTTCGGGTTCGGATGACGGCACCAGTGGCTGGCCCTGTTTCCCGCGTCAGGCAATTTGAGTGAAAACCCCGGCATCTCTTTTTATATTGCCACTTACAGCAGCGAATTCTACTGGCTGACCGGCACGGACCAGAACCAGCGGCCCCGGCCCGTCAATGACTTTGGTGACATCGGCGCCATTGAAGCCGCCTTGTGATGGCCGGTCCGGGCTAAGAAAGATGGCGGTTTACAAACCCGGCGATCTGCTTTATCCCCCTTTTGCCTTCCGGCAGGATATCGGCAAACACGGAAAACACGTGCGGCAGGTTGTGCCAGATGTTCAGTTCGACCGGAACGCCTGCTTTTAAAGCGTTTCTTGCCACCAGCAGGGAGTCGTGCAGCAGCAGTTCCGTGTCGGCCGCCTGAATGAAAAGCGGCGGCAGGCCGGAAAAATCGCCAAAGGCCGGGGATATGGCGGGATCATAGGGGTCCCGGCCGGCGGAGAGATAGGTCTCCACTTTCCTGAGCGCGTTCACGTGGAACAGGTGACTCTTTTTCGCGTTGGTGATGAAGGTGGGGCTGGTGCGGCTCATATCCGCGAACGGAGAGAGGCAGAAGGCGGCCCGGGGCAGTGGCACCGCCTTCTGCTTGAGCGCCTGCAGGGTCAGCAGGGTCAGCCCGCCGCCGGCGGAATCGCCGCCGATAACGATATCGGCCGGGTCATGACCCTGGTCAAGCAGCCAGCAGTAAGCCTTTACCGCGTCCGTGCGGCAGTCATCCACCGTATATTCCGGGACCATTCGGTAATCCAGGCTCAGCACCCTGGCCTTTGTCTCCCTGGAAAGGCGCCAGGTAACGGCCCGGTGGGTTTGGGGGGAACAGAAAAAATAGCCGCCGCCATGCAGATAGAAAATGATCCTTTTTGAATCAACGGCACTCCCGGCCGTTACCCACTCTCCCGGCACACCCCCGGCATCCACCTGCTGAATGGAAACAAAAGCCGGCACCCGGTTGATCAGCCGGCGACCGGTATTGACGATTCTCCGTAGCCCAAGCATCACCAGGGGATGGTCTGTGGGCAGAAACACCTGTATCGGCTTGATACAATATTTAAGATAAAAATTGAAAAGCCTGGCATTTGGGCTCAGCATCATGGGACCTTTCTTTAGGCGGGTATGGGGTTGCCGATTCCGCGTCAAAGACAAAGCCGGCGGCTTCGGGCGGACACCGGATGATCCCGATACCGATACCGATTTCGATGTTTATATGAGAACGGCTTACTTGCCGGGGCTGTCAAAATGAGAAAACTGCATGGAGAAGGTGCCCTTGCCCTGGGTGGCCGAGCGCAGGGCCGTGGAGTAGCCGAACATGCGCGACAGCGGGGCCGTGGCCTTGATCTCCTGCATGCCGGCCTTGACCGCCATGGCCTCGATCTTGCCGCCGCGGGCGTTAAGATCGCCGATGACGTCGCCGATATAGTCGTCCGGCACAAACACGTCCACATTCATAATGGGCTCCAGAAGAAAAGGCCCGCCCTTTGAAAAGGCCTCCTTGCAGGCCATGGAGGCGCACACGCCGAATCCCAGGCCGGTGCTCATCCCCTCTTTAAAGGATGCGCCCGTTACCTCGGCTTCCACGTCGATGACCGGATAGCCCATGAAGGACCCGCTCTCAAAAGACTCCATGACACCCCTTTCAATGTCCGGCAGAAACTGGGGAGGAATGGCCTCCGGGGCCAGGCTGTTTTTAAACACATTGCCCGACCCTCTTTTCAGCGGCCTTAGAACAAGGGATACTTCCGCAAAATGACGCTGGCCGGCGATCTCCCGGTCGAACACCACGGTGCCGGCGCTCTCTTTGCCGATGGTCTCCCGGTAGACCACCTGGGGACGGCCCACATTGACGCGCGTGTTGAACTCCCGGGTCATGCGGCTGACAATGATCTCAAGGTGCAGCTCGCCCATGCCTGAAAGAATGGTCTGGCCGGTATCCTCGTCGATGCGCACGCGAAGGGTGGGGTCTTCGGCGGCGAACTTGGCCAGCACATCGGTCATCTTTTCCTGGTCGGCATGGGTCTTGGGTTCCACGGCGATGGAGATCACCGGTTCCTCGAACTCCATCCTTTCCAGGGTCACGGGCGCGCTGGCCCGGCAGAGGGTTTCACCGGTGGAGGAGTCCTTGAGCCCCACCACGCCTACAATGGCGCCGGGCCCGGCCTCTTCGATGCGCTCCCGCTTGTTGGCGTGCATCTTTAAAATACGGGACACCTTCTCCTTCTGCTTGCGCAGGGGGTTGTACACCTCTTCTCCGGCCATCAGTCTGCCGCTGTAGACGCGAACAAAAGAGAGCTTGCGGCCCTCGATGATGGAAACCTTGAAAATCAGGGCCGCCAGCGGGCCGGCGGCTTTGGGTTCGCACCGGACCCCATCGCCGGTATCCGGGTGGATGCCCTCGATGGGCGGCACGTCTTTGGGGCTGGGCAGGTAAAGGGCAACCGCGTCCAGCAGGGGCTGGATCCCCTTGTTCTTCAATGCGCTGCCGCACAGCACCGGCACCAGGGCCAGGCGGGTCACGGCGCCGCGAATCGCCTTCACGAGATCAGCGGTTTCCACCGGTGTTTCGGCAAGGTAGGACTCCATGATGGTGTCATCCACGTCGGCCAGGGCTTCCATCAGCCGGTCCCGGTAGAGCTCGGCATCCTCCCGGTAGGCCTCCTCGATATCGGTGACCTCAAAACGGGCCCCCAGGGTCTCATCGTCCCATACGATCTGCTTCATCTCCACCAGATCAATGACGCCGGTAAAGGTCTCCTCTTTGCCGACGGGAATCTGAAGCAGGACGGGACGGGCATTGAGCTTTTCCCGGATCATGTCCACGGTGCCGAAAAAATCGGCGCCGATGCGATCCATCTTGTTGACAAAGGCGATCTTGGGTACCCGGTACTTGTCGGCCTGGCGCCACACCTTTTCCGACTGGGGTTCCACTCCGCCCACGGCGCAGAACACTCCCACGGCGCCGTCCAGCACCCGCAGGGCCCGTTCCACCTCAATGGTGAAATCCACGTGGCCAGGGGTGTCGATGATTTGAATCTCCGTGTTTTTCCACTGGCAGGTGGTCACCGCCGAAGTGATGGTGATCCCCCGCTCCTGCTCGTCGACCATCCAGTCCATCACGGCCTGGCCGTCATGGACTTCGCCCATCTTGTAAGAGCGGCCGGTATAATAAAGAATGCGCTCGGTCACCGTGGTCTTGCCGGCGTCGATGTGGGCAATGATGCCGATGTTGCGCAGATTTTCGATTTTTGTCTTCTGTGTGTTCATCTTACCATTCGCATGTCCGGAGCAAAGGCAAACCGCAGGTCCGCGTGGCCTGCCAGGGTATCCGCCTCACGGCCCTCTATAAGAAACTTGACCCTGTCGATACCGTCCACATTAACGGTAAGGGAGTTGACAATGGCGTAAACCGTCAGCAGCTCGGCCTGGGAGCCGCCCGGCTGATACTCCCGAATGGCGGAGGAAAAATCCACATAGGCCGTTCCATCCGCTGTCACGTAAAGGGCGCGACAGGTGGTATCCACCGGCACCGTTGCCACGAGATCGGCCTGCCGGGGTCCCCGCGCCAGGGCACGAATAATCGCCCTGGCTGATTGAACGGGATCAGCCGCAATGGCGACGACATGTTTTTCCGCAGAAAGGCTCGCACCGTCCCTGGCGGCAAAATAGAGGTACACCTCGGTGTTCACGCCGGCCGCGGGACCGGCCTTTTCCGCCGTCTCAACCGGCGCCGTTCCCGGTTCCGGCCTGAAACGCAGCACACCATACGCGGCAATGCCAAGGACGACCATCACCAGGCCGACTGAAACCCCTATTCGCTTGTTGACCATACGCTGCCCGCCTTTTGTGTTGTCAGACACATTTAGTCCATGCCGTACCCGATGTCAAGCGGATGATCCGGCTCTACGAAAGCATGACCCGCATCAGGACCCAGGCGGACCGGATGGCCGGTATCACCCGCAAGCCGATGCGCATCACGCGCTATGAGACCGGGGATTACATGGAGGGAAGAAAAATCGTGGATATTGACAAAGCCGCCGGTGAAGGGCACCCACGCCACCAGAAGAATAACCGCTCCGGCGGATGGCCTCGAACCGGGCCGGCCGGAGCAAAGGACGGCGTTTTTTGATCACCCTTTTTTGAACATGCCGATCACGACAAAGACCGCGCCCACAGCCAGCAGAATAAAAATCAGCGAGGTCTCGGACAGGCGCAGTGCCCACTCCTGAACCATGGGCCAGGGGATCTGCTCCACCCAGTCGTTGTTACCCACGATCTGGGTGATGGTAAAAATCTCGATATGCCGCTCCATCAGGGCGGCGATCATTTTAAACGCAAACAGTACGCCTGCGGCAATCCAGAAAAGAAAGCCAATAATCGATAATTTCACGTTCGTCTCCCTGATGTTTTGATGCCGGGTTGAGACCCTCACCATTTTTCACGCTTCTTGTCTTTACTACAAAATGCCTTAAAAGACAATGGTTTTTATCTCTTCCCGGCGGAATCCGGGAACCGTTCAGAATGTCCGGCTATCGCATCGTATTGATGGGGATCGTGATGAGCGGCAACAGCAGCGTGTCGTTGCGAACCACCTTTTTCAGCATCCTCCCCCTGACGACAACCCGACCCTCGGCATCCCGAATATAATAATAGAACTCGGTTATCCCGTGATACATCTCCAGCGCAAGAATATCGATGCTCATGGGGCCGCCCATGCCGGGAAGCACAAGGTCAGGCGTGCTGATGCCGTTCTTGTCAAAATCGGTGCCGATGGAGGTAAAAAAAACCGTCAGCACGAACTGTGCCTCGGCTGGATCGCCGACCAGGCGGCAACGGTATTTTTCCAGCAGGGCCATCTCCAGGCGGCGCCGGGCATAGGCGAGCGGTTCGATCTCATTCAGGAAGAGGCACTCCAAAAAAACCGGCTGGTCGGAAAGAAGCGCAAAATCCGCTTCCGGCAGTTTCTCCATGACCTGGTTGATGCTGTGGGAAGTAAGCCGCTGTTCAGTGGAACCGGCGTAGTCTTCTCTCACCTGCCGGGTGGTACAGGAGACCAGCACCAGCATCAGAGACAGGGTCACTATCAGTCGATAATATGTCATTGTGGGTCTCTTACATTTTGATTGAACAGTACAGCAGGATATCCCATGCAATCGGCGCCGACAAGCATACACCGGCGGTAACCGTCGTCAAACACCGCCTTCACGACATTTGCCATGCGAATGCCGATATGCTGCCCCTGCGGTTCAATGTATGCCAGGTCGTGGCCCGGCCAGTCGGCCATGGTCTGGGCCCCGCACCCGGTAAAGGCAACGCGCGGTTCAGCGTCGTGGTCCGCGGCATAGTTGCGAAGCTGCCAGGCCGTAAACTCGGTCATGCGCTGCTGCAGGCGGGCGGCCCCGGCTTCTCCAAGAACCGGGATCAGCCGGGTTTTGCTGAATCCGGGTTCGGGGTAGCGGGTAAACAGCACGATCATGGTTTTCGACGACATGGCATCACCGTTGGCAGAGCACCTCGATATGGTCGACAGGTGCGCTGTTTGATTTTTGGAAAAGTCAGGGGCTTCCACTGGTCCAGGCTGTCAAAGGTTTCGGTCATCCACATCTGAAGGTCTGCCACCGGTTCCTGGACGTTACATACCTGGAGCAGACAGGAAAAAAGGACCGCAGTGATGCCAAAAGCGGGATCGAGCAGATTGAAAGGCAATACACCCGCCGCCATACCGCTCCGACAGGCTACTGCCGGTACTCCTCAAACAGAAGACCGGCCAGCGCATGGCCGGCGTCGTTGAGTCTTTTGGCCACCACGCTCTGGGTGGCCGGTTCGCCGGAATCAAGGATGGCCGCTTCCTGTACGTATTTTTTCACAACCTCAAGCACCTCGACCTGATCCTTTCGGCCCATATCGGCATTCAGTTCAATTGCCCTGTCCACATAGGAAAGAATGCGGGGATAGTCCCGCATGCCTTCGGCCTCCAGCAGATCACCGGCCTTGGCCGTGTAAAACCGCGATGCAAAGGCAAATACATCGGCCTTGTTGTAGATCCGTTTTTTCTTTGCGTCCCAGGCGGCATCGTGAAGCACCATGATGCGCTCTTTACCCGCCGGCGTAAAATCACCCTTCCATATTTCAACAGCCCCTCTGGATTCCGTCACATAGTAGCGACCGGCATTCATGGAGCTGGCCACCAGCAGAATCAGGACGGCCAGAGCCAGACATCCCACCGCCCCCCAGAGCAGCCGTGTCATGGCGTCGTCTCCGTTTTCCATGACCGGCGGCTGCACCGGCGCTGAACAGCCGGCGGATTTTTCAAAAACAGCAGCCGGCTGGGGCCGTCCGTCTCCTGCCGGTGGCGGCGGCGCAACGACTTCCGGCGCTGTTTCAACAACATCGTTTTTCGGCAGAACCGCCGAAGCCTCAGAGACCTGGGCCTTCTGCTCTTTTGTTGACGCCTTTTTTGCCGGCTGTTTTTTGGCTGCCCGCTTTTTCTTCGGCGCAGCGGCAGCACCTTCTTTCGCCTCGGGGTCCGTTGTGGGTGTAAACAGGCTTTTTTTCCCCATACCGACTCACTCCTTTGAAAATATGGTTCACATCATATATGATAGCCGTCTGTTATCGACTTTCTAAACCGTATCCGGAAACACACGAACCGCTTTGCCGCAGCAAGGCAGCACGATAAATCATGGGCCAGTGTATAAAAAGCCCCTGGTCTTGTAAACCCTTTTTACTGATAACCATGAGCCATCAAAGACAAAATTGACAGGGCAACCACACCGTGACAATTGAAGAAAAAAAACAGCGGCTGGCGGCCCTTCTCAAGGATCACGGGCCCCTGGGTGTCGCCTTTTCCGGCGGCGCGGACAGCGCCTTTCTGCTGGCCATGGCAGCCCATGTGTTAAAAGACAGGGCCGTGGCCCTGACCTCCATAGGGCCGATGCACGCGGACCGGGAACGGACCGCGGCAAACCGCATGTCCGAAGCCATCGGCATTCGGCACATTCTGGTGAAAACCGGCCGCCTGACCGACGAGGCATTCCTTCAAAACCGGCCGGACCGATGTTATGTGTGCAAAAAAACGATCTGGGCCGAGTTAAAACAAGCGGCGGCGGACCTGGGCATCGACAACCTGGCCGACGGGGTGAACGCCGACGACCTGAACGAGCATCGGCCCGGCCTGGCTGCCGGTACAGAGGCCGGCGTGATATCCCCCCTTGCCATGGCCGGTTTTTCCAAGGCTGAAATACGGGAGGCCTCCCGCCACATGGGTCTGCTTACATGGAACAAACCGGCCGGCACCTGCCTGGCCACCCGCATACCTTACGGCACGCGCATCACTCCCGAAATTCTTTCCATGATTGAACAGGCCGAAGAGATGCTGATAACCGCCGGGTATACCCCCTGCCGGGTCCGGTACCACGGCGGCACAGCCCGCATTGAGGTGGCGCCGGAAGCCGTTGAATCCCTGGCCACAGCGGCCGTGCGAAAGCCCGTGACGGTGCAGCTCAAAAAAATCGGTTTTTCCCATGTCTCTCTTGATCTTACCGGTTACCGCTCCGGCAGCATGGATGAGAGCCTGTGATTGTCGATTGTACTCGTGCTCGTGATCGTGCTCGTGCTCGTGATTGTGATCCCCGGAGACTGGTTGTCGAGTAAGAGTAAGACAGAGAGGGCGTGAGGATGATCTTGTGTCAATCGTTAAAATCCTATATATAAGCCGGAAACAGGAATCTTTGGAGCAGCGCCATGAGCGAAAAAAATACGGATTTCATTCGGCGGATCATTGACGAGGACCTGGCCGCCGGCAAATATCCCGACGGTCTGGTCACCCGTTTTCCACCGGAGCCCAACGGGTATCTTCATATCGGCCACGCCAAGTCCATCTGCCTCAATTTCGGCATTGCCGAGGCATATGCAAACAGCGTCTGCAACCTGCGGTTCGACGATACCAATCCCGGCAAGGAGAACGTGGAGTACGTGGACTCCATACGGGAGGATGTGAAATGGCTGGGGTTTGACCCCGGTGACAGGATCTATTTTGCCTCCGACTATTTTGAGCGGCTCTACGCCTTTGCCGAACAGTTAATCAAAGACGGCAAGGCCTATGTATGCGGCCTTTCCGCCGAGGATATCCGCCGCACCCGGGGCACCCTGACCGAGCCGGGGCAGCCCAGTCCGGACCGGGACCGTCCCGTTGCCGAAAACCTGGACCTTTTCCGGCGCATGCGGGCCGGCGAGTTTGCCGACGGCGCCTATATTCTGCGGGCGAAAATCGACATGGCCTCACCCACCCTCTGCCTGCGGGACCCGGCCCTCTACCGCATCCGCCATGAGGCCCACCACCGCACCGGGGACAAATGGTGCATCTATCCCATGTATGACTTTGCCCACCCCCTGTCTGATGCCATCGAAGGGGTCACCCACTCCCTGTGTACCCTGGAGTTTGCCAATAACCGGCCCCTGTACGACTGGTTCGTGGAACAGCTTACCGACCCGCCCCGGCCCAAACAGACCGAGTTTGCCCGGCTCAACCTCACCTACACGGTGTTGAGCAAGCGCAAGCTCTCCCGCTTGGTGTCCGACGGCTTTGTTTCCGGCTGGGACGACCCGCGCATACCCACCATTGCGGGCATCCGGCGCAGAGGCGTGCCGCCCGAAGCCCTGCGAAATTTTTGCGATCTGATCGGCATCGCCAAAAAAGAGAGCCTGGTGGACGTGGCCCTGTTGGAGTATGCCGTGCGGGAACATCTCAACAAAACAGCCCAGCGCCGCATGGCCGTAGTCAACCCCCTGAAGGTGGTTATCGAGAACTATCCGGAAGGACAGGTCGAGGAGATGACCGCCGTCAACAACCCGGAAGACCCGGAAGCCGGTACCCGCATGGTGCCGTTTTCCCGGGAACTCTACATCGAGGCCGACGATTTTATGGAAGAGCCGCCCAAAAAGTTCTTCCGCCTGGCGCCGGGCCGGGAGGTGCGGCTGCGCTACGCCTATTTTATAAAATGCGAACGGGTAATCAAGGACGCCTCCGGCAACATCATTGAACTGCGCTGCACCTATGACCCGGCCACCCGCGGCGGGGACGCGCCGGACGGCCGCAAGGTAAAGGCTACCCTGCACTGGGTGTCGGCCCGCCATGCCGTAGCCGCCGAGGTGCGCCTCTATGACCGGCTCTTTTTAAAGGAAAACCCGTCTGATGACGAAGGCAGGGACTTTACCGAATTTTTAAACCCCGACAGCCTGCAGACCCTTTTCCCCTGCTTTCTGGAACCGGCCCTGACGCAGGCCCCTCCCTGCCGGGCCTTTCAGTTCGAGCGCCTGGGCTATTTCTGCGCGGATGCAAAAGATTCCACGCCCGGCCGCCCGGTATTCAACCGAACCGTCACCCTTAGAGACACCTGGGCCAAAATCCAGAAACAGGGTCAAAAGGGATAAGCTTTCCCCATAATCCAAATCGAAAACGGAAAGCCCGGTTTGTAGTGTGCCCGTAAGGGCATTGTTTATGGCCGGCCGTCAAACGCCTGACGGCGTCACTACAAACAGGCCGTGTGGCGGCCTTGACCCGTGTCGCCCGCCTGATTTCGTTATTGGCTCTGACGTGAATTTTGAGTTCCGCGGGACATTCGCGGTAGATTGACCACAGCTTCATGTCCCGCGCCTTGCATCTGCGGCCGAATCAACCCGTGAAATATCCGGGCTAATACCGGGGCCGGTGCAGATCCCTTTTAAAACATAAGGGAGAACCGTCATGAAACGATCGCATGCCATGCCCATATGGACGGCCACGATGGTGCTGGTCATGACCCTGTGCACGGGTTGGTTCTGGAGCGGCAAGGCCTGTCGGCCCGTGCCGCCCGTCTGCGTGAGAAACCGGCGACATGGATTTTCTTGCAGCCGGCGGCTGCACCTTTATTCGGACAGTCCGGCCACACGGTCTAAAATGGCGTGGGCCAGCCTGGCCTTGTCCATGCGGGGGAGCTGTTCTTCCGTGCCGTCTTTGTAGAAAAGGGTGGCCTGATTGGTATCGGCGCCAAAGGCGGTTTCATTGCCGGCCACGGGATTGGCCACCAGCAGGTCCACCTTTTTGACGGCCAGCTTGGCCCTGGCATTGGCCGCCAGATCGTGGGTTTCCGCGGCAAACCCCACCACCACCTGGCCCGCCTTTTTGCGGGCCCCGATCTCTTTTAAAATATCGATATTCTCCACCAGGGCCAGGGGCAGCCCGGCCTGCCCGCTTTTTTTAATCTTGCGGTCGGCAGGCGTCTCCACCCGGTAGTCTCCCACGGCCGCGACCTTCACGATGATGTCGGTATCCGCCATGCGGGAAAACACGGCCTGGGCCATCTGGTCCGCGCTTTCCACGGCAACGGTTTCCACGTTGACCGGCGGCGCAAGGTTCGTGGGGCCGGAGACCAGTACCACCTCGGCGCCCCGGTATTCAGCCGCCGCTGCCAGGGCATAGCCCATTTTACCGGAAGACCGGTTGCTGATAAACCGCACCGGGTCGATGGCTTCACAGGTAGGTCCGGCTGTAACCAGAACCTTTCTGCCGGTCAAATCCTTTGGCGAGAGCATGGCGCACAGCCGGTCAAAAAGAATCGCCGGCTCGGGCATGCGGCCCACGCCCGAAGTACCGCAGGCCAGCTCGCCGGTGCCGGGCTCCACAATCACGTACCCGTCCTGCTCAAGTGTGTCCAGGTTCCGCTGAACAGCCCGGTTTTCGTACATGGCCGAGTTCATGGAGGGGCAGAGCATGCGGGGGGATGTTACGGCCAGCATGAAGGTGGACAGCGCGTCGTCGGCGATGCCGCCGGCCAGCTTGCCGAGAATGTTGGCCGTGGCCGGGGCAACGATCACGGCGTCGGCCTGCCGGGCCCACTCGATATGACGAATGGAACCGTCCTCCCTGTCGTCAAACAGGCTGGTGCAGACCCGTTCACCGGAAAGGGCCTCAAAAGTGAGCGGCCCCACAAAATAGCGGACATTTTCGGTCATGATCACCCGGACCCGGGCTCCCTGCTTGACCAGCAGGCGCAGCAGTTCCACGCTCTTGTAGGCCGCGATTCCGCCGCACACCCCCAGCACGATCTGTTTGCCGTTTATTTCCATACCGTGTTCCCGCTGTCGATGGTTACTGCAACCGGCCGGTGCCCTTGTCTGCAAGCGTGGGCGCCACCCATACTTCCACATGGGTTTTCATCATACCGTCGGTGACGCTGATAACGCAGTAGCGGTTCTGTTTCGCAAACAGCAGCAGGGTGCGCTGGGCCTTTAACGACCCCACCAGGTGCCAGTTGTCCTTAACCATGTTATTTTCAAACCAGGTGACCGTGGATCGGGCGTCCACGCTGCCGGACAGGGTCAGCATGCCGGTTTTAAAGCCGTCGGTCACGTAAACAGCGGAGCGTTTCCGGTCCAGCTTCAATTCGACAGGAAAAAGCACATCCTGAAAGTCGTGATAAATCGAGGTGGGTTTTACGGGTTCATACCGCTGTTCCCGGGCCGGTGCG
The DNA here is from genome assembly GCA_034189195.1 of Thermodesulfobacteriota bacterium. GTDB lineage: Bacteria > Desulfobacterota > Desulfobacteria > Desulfobacterales > Desulfosudaceae > Desulfosudis. Next base: position 28,431 of record JAXHVI010000241.1, read on the forward strand.
GCCACGGCCGTATCGGATGACGCATTCTTGTCCGTCTTAAGTCCGGCACAGCCGCCAAGGGCCACACACAGAGCTGTCGCCATTGTTAACACCGCCCACTGTTTTCTGCTGATCATACGCATAAAAACCTCCGCGAATTCCGGTTGTCCTGCCTGTTGATGATTTGCCGGCCCCTTGTCCAGAAGGTTTGCGGCATGCTGTCCAATATATCACTAAACCCATGTTACGCAAGGATTTTTTCGAGCCGGCGCAAACAAATGGCGATAGGCCGGGTATCCCATGACCAGGCTGACGCCCACCTGCCGGTTATCGGGAATCCGCAGCAGGGTACGAAGCTTTTTGCCGCGCCGCAGCAGCAGGGTGAGAAAACCGATGTAACAGGTGCCCAAGCCAAGGGTATGGGCATAGTTGATGATATTGGTACCCGCGATGTTGCAGTTGTCCACGGCAAAATCTGCTCCCCTGGGCGCGCACACCAGAATCAGCACCGGTGCGTTGTGAAGAATATAGTCCCGGCCCGCCGCGGACTGCTCAATATAATAATCCATGGCTGCCATGTAGCGCTGCAGCGAAGCTATTTTTTTGTTGTTTTTCAACAGCCCGAGAACCATTTTACCGGGCCGGGAAGTGGCCCATCGGTAGGCTTTGACACCCATGGCAAACACCTGGTCGGCGGCCTTTTGAATGATCGCGCGGTCGGTGATCACGATATAGCTCAAGTGCTGGGAGTTACTGGCCGTGGGGGAAAACCGGGCCAGATCAAGCACCTTTTCGATGGTCTGGCGGGGCACCGGCAAATCCTTGTACCGCCGAATGCTGCGCCGGGTGACAGCGATCTCCCTGTAGGTTTCCGCGTCCAAAAGCTTTCGTCGCACCCTGTCCACTCGGCCCGGATTCAGGCGGGAGTGAACAATGGCCTGCCGGGGACAGACCGCCACGCAGTGGCTGCACAGGTTGCACGCCAGAGGAAACACCGGCTCGGGCACGCCGTTGACCTCGCGCCACACACCGGCAATACACTCTTTTACACACAGCATGCAGTTATTGCACCGGTCCGTTAATCGTTCAATTCTCATGCGATTCTCCATGGTATGGGGATAAGGCTCCGGTAAACCGTGTCTTCAATCAGCCCGTGTACCGCGGTCACCGGGGCACCGGCGCCGGTGTCTTCGTAATAAATTGAAGCGTTGTCTCTTTTAAATATGGCCATTTAAAACTCCCGTACGCTTTTTCAGTCCTTCCACAGGCACAAAAAAATATCGTCCCATCAGGACGGCCATCACCTTTACAGGTGTATTCGCAGGCCTGCCGCGCATATTCCAGCAAATCAACACGTCAGGAGGAAATAAGTGTCTTGCGCAGCATCAGCCGCTGGTTGACATAGATGTAATCCTTCAACCGCATCGTCTCGTTCCGTGCCATGTCGATAAACATCAGGCCGTAATGCTGTTTGCTGGTCACATGCTCGGTGATCACGCGCCGAATCACGGCCCGGTCCACCTTGACCGGTTCCTTGCCCGCTTTACCGGGAAACAGGTCGATGGTGATGTCCTTTACCTCCTGGCCCCGCTTGACCACGTCTTCTTTTATGACGGGGCTGGAGAACATCACCAGTGCCCCGCCCAGGCTGATATTCACGATCTGGATATCATATCCCTCACCGTCAATAATAGCGGTTGTTACGGTCCCCACCGGCGGTTTGACCCGCAGGTGCTTGCGCCGCTGTTTGCGCTCCACCGCCTCCGGCGCTTCCACGGCAATGGTGTTGTCTTCTTCCCTGAAAAAGCCGCCAAATGTGGTAAAGCTGTATGGAATGCCGTGGACGCCGGTGAAGGTAAAAACGATTTCCCAGTTATCGACGCCTTCCGCCGCCTTGGCAAACCCGGGCGGGTGATCCACATAAAGGAGGGGCCGGCCGGGTTTTGGCTGAATAGCGGTAACAACGGTCAATTTCTTGAAATGGGTGCCTTTCAGGTGCATCTGGAGAATGGTACTGTTCTTCCTCAGATCCCTGAGAATCTCCCTCGCTTCCTGGCCTGTCAGCAGTTCACCTTCCGCCATGGTACCTTTCTTTCAAGCCGGTCTTTCTTCTGTTTGCAGCGCTGGCACTCGAACCGTCTATATTCCGGCCAGCACCCGCTCCCATTCGGCCAGCACATCGGCAAGTTCCCGGTTGGTGAACCTGGACTTGTCAATGACGATGCGAATGCCCTTGATGGTGGTGTCCAGAAGGTCCCGGGTCATGGCGCGGATCGCCTCAGGGGAAGGAAGCAGGCCCCGGGCGTTGATGTCGCTGATCTCCTCGGGCGTGAGCTGTGAAACAAACCCCCGGCCCACTACCTGTTCGAGCTCGGAAAGGGAGAGGTCGGTGGACAAATAGTTCCTGCCGTTCAGCCCGTTTCCGTTGGTTATGGTCATTCTTGCCCCTGCCGGCAGCGCCAGAAGCACTGCCAGAACGGTCATTGCCACAAACATGATCATTCTCTTTTCCATCTTCTTCCTTCTGCTTCCTGCCGATGTTACCCCGCCGTCTGCAAGACGGGGAAAACGGCGCTGCCGGGCACAACGCCCGAACAGCAGCCGCCTGAAAACAGCTTGCACTGCTGCATTCAGGAAACAAGGGGGTGATTACAGCGTCTGAAGATCCTGAGAATCCGTGAAAGAATACCGGCAGACAGTCATGTCGACCGCCCCACCGCCCCTGTTTTTTTTAACAATTGTGTAAATATGGTAGCAGAGGCCTGATTGCGTGTAAAGCAAAATCAAGGTTCAGTGACTCCTGCCAGGCCCCCGGTACACGGGCCCGGCCGGCAGCCATGCAATCTTATGCCTTCTTGTCCAGCCGGGCCACGCACTCGATATGGGGGGTGTGGGGAAACATGTCCACCGGCTGGACTTCGGCCACGGTATAGGCTTCACTGAGCGTGGCCACATCCCTGGCCAGGGTGGCGGGATTACACGACACATAGACAATACGCGGCGGCGCCATGGCCAGGACCTGTTCCACAACGTCCTTGTGCATGCCGGCCCGGGGCGGATCAATGACCAGCACATCGGCCCGGCAGTCCAGCCGGGAAAGGGTCTCCTTAACGTCTCCGGCCACAAACCGGACATTGGACACATTGTTGGTCCGGCAGTTGTTTACGGCATCGGCCAGGCAGCTGTCGTTGATTTCAAAGCCGATCACCTCTTTTGCCGCCTCCGACAGCCAGATGGCAATGGTGCCGGTGCCGCAGTAAAGGTCCGCCACGGTCTGGCTCCCGGTCAGCCCGGCATATTCCCTGGCCACGGTGTAGAGCCGCTCGGCCCCCCGCGTGCTGGTCTGAAAAAAAGAGTTGGCCGATATATCAAAAGAGAACCGGCCCAGCCGGTCTGTAATAAAGGGGGTGCCGCGGAGCAGAACCTCATATTCGCCCTGGGCCACCCCCGCCTTTCTGGCGGTGATGTTGTTGACCACGGAGACCACTTCAGGATACCGGTCTGCCAGCAGGTCGGCCATGGGCTGCAACAGGCGCCGGTCTTCGGAGGCGGTGACGATATTGACCATCCAGTTGTCATGGGCCACGGAATGGCGCAGCATCAAAAAGCGCCAGAACCCCTGGTGACTTTTCAGGCCGTAAGCCGGAACCCCGGAGGCCCTGGCATAAGCCCGCACGTCGCCAAGAATCGCGCTGCCCGGTTCGGGCAGCAGCAGGCAGGCGTTGATATCGATCACCTTGTGAAACGTGCCCGGCACATGAAGGCCCAGGGCAAAGGAGGTGTCGATATCGACTGTCTCCATCTCTTCGGGCAGCAGCCAGCGGCGGTCGGCAAAGGAGAACTCCATCTTGTTGCGATAGCCCCACACCGTGTCGGCGGGCATCACCGGATGCACCGGCGCGTTTTCCACCAGGCCGATGTGGCGCAGGGCGTCGGCCACCTGTTCGTGCTTGCAGTCAAGCTGTTTGCCATAGTCGAGAATCTGAAGACGGCAGCCGCCGCAGTAACCGCAGTAAGAACACGGAGGCACAACGCGGAACGGCGAGGGGGAAAGGACCTCCGAAAGCCGGGCTTCGGCAAAGTTTGACTTTTTTCGGGTGATGCGGGCCGACACCCGGTCCCCGGGCAGGGCATGGTCCACGAACACGGCCAGCCCGTTGACACGGGCCAGCCCCCGCCCGCCAAAGGCAAGGGTTTCGATCTCCAGGTCCACGGCCTGGCCTTTTCGCACCGGCGGCACCGGTTGATCAGCGCCGTTCAAGATACTGCTCCAGCCGGTTCAGACCTTCGGCGATGTTTTCCAGAGAGTTGGCGTAGGAAAACCGCAGAAACCCTTCACCGTTTTTCCCGAAATCAATACCCGGCGCCACGCCCACACGGGCCTTTTCCAGAATGTCAAAGGCAAGACTGTAAGAGTCGGAAGAAAGGTGCCCGGCATTGACAAACAGGTAAAAAGCGCCGGTGGGTTCTACCGGAATGGCAAACCCCAGATCCCGCAGCCGGCGGATCATGTAAATACGCCTTTCATTGTAAATCGCCTTCATGCGGGCCACGTCGTCGCCAGCCTGCTCCAGGGCCGCGATGCCGGCGAACTGGACCACCGAGTTGGCCGATATCATGAAGTTCTGGTGAAGGATCTGGACCGTGCGCACAAAGGGCTCCGGCACGATCAGGTACCCCAGCCGAAGACCGGTCATGGCGTAGAGCTTGGAAAACCCGTTGAGCACAAAGGCGTTGTCGGTAAATTCCAGAATGGAGTGCTCCCTGCCCTCGTACACCAGGCCGTGGTAGACCTCATCGGAAATAATGTAGGGGTCAAACCGGGCGATAGCCGCCGTTCGCTCCCTGGAGAGCAGCGTTCCGGTAGGGTTTGAAGGGGAATTGATAAAAATGGCCTTGGTGCGTTCCGTCATGACCGCTGCAATGGCCTCCGGCGAAAACTGGAACCCGTCGGCCTCGTAAACAGGCACCGTTACGGGCCGGCCCCCGGCAAAGGCGATAAAGTTGGGATAACAGGCATAATGGGGGTCAGAAATAATCACCTCGTCACCGGGATCCAGCAGAGCGGCAAACGCCATCATCATGGCCGGCGAGGTGCCGGCGGTGACGATCACCCGGGAAGGGGTCACGGTAACGCCGTACCGGTTTTTGTAGTAATCGCAGATCGCCTGCCTCAGCCGAATGTCGCCCAGGCTGTGGGTATAGTAGGTCCGGCCGTCGGCAAGGGCCTTTTCCACCGCTGTTTTCACGCATAACGGAATGTCAAAGTCGGGTTCCCCCACCTCCAGGTGAACCACATCGATGCCCTGCCGCTCCATCTCGTCGGCTTTTTCCAGGACATCCATCACCAGAAACGGGGTGATCTGCCGGGCGCGTTTGGCTATCATTGTTTGTCTCTTCAGGTAATTTCTAAAAAATAAAACCCCAACCAGAACGCTAATCTCTAAAGATGGCAACAAGTCTTACTCTTGCTCTTACTCGTAATCCTGATCGAAAATCACCCGGCACCGGGAGAAAGCAGGATCAAGAGCAAGAGTACGAGCACGAGTACGATATTTTAATGTATTCCCGCGATTAAATTTCTCACGCCACCTGGGCTCGAACCAGAAATCTGATTTTTTGCAATTTCAGCATCACAGCGTATCCAGAAACGACATATCCTTGACCTGGGAGTTCTTGGTGCCGATGATCAGCACCTCCGCGCGTCCGTCGTCCATGTTGCGGAAATAGAGCCTGCCGTTGTAGGCAAACCCCACTTCAAATATCTTTTCCCGGCTCTTTCGTAAGTCCACCTTTCTTTTCACATCCGCGCTTGAGGGGTCGCCGTCCAACTGTTTGATCACCTCTTCGGCCTTGATCTTCATGTCGTCGGTGAGCCCCATAAAGCTGTCCAGGGCCCGCTTATGCATAAGGGTCTGCTTATACAGGGTCTTGAACCGTTTATCAACCGTTCCGTAAGCCGCGCTCTTTTTCCCGGTTTTCTGTTTTTCCGTATCGCGCGCTTCAGCGACCTGTCGCAGGGCTTCGTTCTCACGCCGCAGATCCTCGGAAAGGGCCATGCTCATGTTGACCTTTTCCTCCAGGGCGATCATCTCATCGAGCAGCTGGTCCTCGGTCCGGCTGGCCGTGGCCCGGTATTCGGAAAGGTTTTTCCGGGTCTGTTCAATCTCGCCGGCCAGCCGTTTTCTTTCTTCGCTTAACAGCATAATCCGGCTGTAGTGCTGGTTCTCGGCCTCCCTGAGCCGATGGATCTCCTCCTGGCGGCTGGCCTCATCCGCCCTTGCCCGGCGCAGGCCGGACCGGTAGAAGTAGAGAAACACGAAACCGGCGACCATCAGGTAACCGCCGATGATCCCGATGTCCAGAAAAGACCCCCTGGCCAGTGAAACATCCACGCGCACTGACAGCCCTTCATTCATCAGGCGAAAATTATTCGAAGCGATCTGTTCCTGGGACAGGGGATTTAACGCCTCCGCGTCGGACTCGGGAAACGCGGGATAGATCATGATCTGGTTGCCGGCCAGGACCAGCACATCGGCCTTTATGCCCAATGGATTGAGTTTCCGGTCGCGCAGGTAGGTGTCTATGTTGGCGGCAACCGCATCTTTCAGCCTTATGCGGCCTTCCAGCAACGGCTGTGTGTCACCGATATAAAGGTTCTCAATGTCCGACGCATATTGCTTCTGAACATGATGTTCCAGCAGAAAAACGCCTGTGATATAAACCGCCGGCATCAGCACCAGGAATATGATCAGCGTTTTTATGGGAAAGTATTTCATTGGCCTGTCAGTGCAAAAAAGTCTGCAACCGGTTTACATCAACTCATCCAGAAGGGCCCGGGCCTTCTCCGCTCCATAAAACGACCCGTTGATGCTCAATGCCCTGTCAAGAAAAATACGGGCCTGTTCGAACTGGTTCTGCCTGTAATAAGTCATACCCAGGTGGTAGTTGACCGTGACATTATCGGGAATGCGATCGGCCGCCGCCTGTAAATGCTCAAGGGCCTTTTCATACCGTTCCATCCGGTAGTAAATCCAGCCCAGGGTATCCATGATGTAGGGGTCCTCCGGTGCCCGGGACCGGGCCCGAAGGGCAAAATCCAGGGCTTCGTCCAGCCGGTCCGGCGTCTCCGAAAGAAGGTAAGCCAGGTTGTTGGCGGCATGGGCCAGCTCAGGGTCTTGGTCCAGGGCGGCCCTGTAGTGATGTTCCGCCTGTTCCGGATCCCCCTTCATTTTGTAAAGCACGCCCATCAACATATGGGGACCGGCCTGCCGAGGATGCCTGTTCAGGACGGTACGATATTGAGATATGGCGCCGTCCAGGTCCTTTTCCAGAATATGAAGCCTGGCCAGGGCAAAATAGGGTTTCAGGGTATCGGGGTCCATGTCAACGGCCTGCTGAAAGGCGATTTTTGCCTTTTCCCTGTCGCCTTTGGCAAGATACAGGTCCCCCTTGAGCGTATACACATCCGCCATGAGGAACCGCCGTTGCTCCGGAGGGATATCGGCCATCTGCTCAAGCGAGGCCACCCGCTGGTTGCACCGTTCGATGGCCCTGTCGTACTCGCCTTTCACGCCCTTAAGAAACACAATATTTTCAAACAGCCCGGCCTGAAGGGGATTTTTTCGCAATGCCGCCTCAAATCCCTCAATGGTCTGTTCATATCTTTCCATCAGGCCGCTCAGGCGTTCGGCATCCCCAAAGGGATGCGCGTCGGCAATGTCCAGAAGGGATACAAACGAGTCCAACCCCCGGGGCCGGGTCCTTTCGGGGTCGGCCACAGGGGCTGACACCACATTCAGGTTCAGGTGCTCCTGTAAAAAAGCCAGCAGTTCACTGTTGACCGTCTGGGCCTTTTCCGTTTCTCCCATTTTCAGATAGATATCAGCCAGGCGCAGCCGGGCGCTGATATTGCCCGGTGAAAGGGCAATGGCCCGGGAAACGGCCTTTTCAGCGGAAACCAGGTCTTCCTTGTGCCACAAGGCCAGGCCTTTGACATAATAAAGATCGCTGGAGGTCGGGTTTTCCGTCAGATAGGCATCACAAAGGGAGATGGCCCGGTCATACTCCTGCCGGGCGATCAGCAACCGGATTTTGAGCAGGCGGGCCGGGAGATATGCGTCGTTTGCCTGTAAAATGGTTTCCACCTCCTTTGCGGCCGCATCCAGAAGATTATTCTCCAGATAAAACCCTGCCAGTGCCTGCCGGGCACGAAGGCTGCGCGGATTGATCGCCAGGGCCGACCGGTACATATCCAGTGCCTTGTCCGGGTTGTCCACGGACCGGTAAAAATTGGCGGCGGCCAGATAAGCCGGCAGATGGTTTTCGCCTGTCTCCACGGCCTTTAGAAAAGCCTGTTCCGCTGAATCCGCCTGCTTCCGTGAAAAATAAAAATTCCCCAGCAGGATATGCAAATCCGGATTTTCCGGATGGGCATCCACCGCCGCGGTCAGCGTCTTTTCAGCGGCCGCATAATCCTTTTGGCTCATGTGAAAATCAAACAGCACCAGGCGGGAATCTATGGCGGATGGGTCCACGGCCACCGCCTGTTCCAGATGTTCCCTGGCCTGAGCCGTATCACCGGTCTTCGCAAAAATGGCGCCAAGCCGCAACAGGGCGGCGGTATCGTCTTTCTGAACGGAAAGTACCCGGCCATAAAGCTGTTCCGCCTGTTTGAAGCGGCCCTCTTTCTCACAAATTTCAGCAAACAGAAAAAGGGCGTCAACATTGGCCGGCTCCAGGGCCAGCACCTGCTGCACTCCCTGCTCCGCCGCTTCCAGCCGGTTAGACAGAATATCGAACCGGACCATATTCAGCCGGGCCGGAACATGACCGGGATCAATCTCAAGCAGCCGGGCATAAGCATCGGCGGCCTCTTTCACATCACCCGATTTGAGACGGGTCTCGGCAAGCCCCATCCAGGCCGGAACAAGGGAAGCGTCAGCAGCAATGGCCTGCCGGTAGGCCTGCTCCGCCTGCCGGTAGTCACCTTTGAAAAAGAGGTCGTTCCCCTTTTGCACCAGGGCTCCGGGGGAAGGGTCCTTCTGCTGGCAGCCCATGACCGCCAGCAGAAGGACCACGCCGATAAAACAGATAAATCGTCTTGATTGCTTCATATCGCAACTTCTTCCATAAGCATTCAATAAATGGCACAGTCTCTACTTCTCTTCCGCATAGCTGGGGCAATCCTGCCTGCCTTCAATATAGGGTTTGATATCCAGAATCGGTGTGCCATCCAGCATGTCAAGCCCCCTGACATGAATAACCGTGCCCTGAATCTCAAGCACCTCAAGCACGGAAAGGCCGATGGGGTTGGGCCGCCTCGGCGAGCAGATGGAAAACACGCCCAGGGGACCTTCTCCGTGGGGCGGGGTCTGACGCAGATGACGGGCCGGATCAAAGGCCGGGCTCTTGTGAAAGCAAAACAGCACCACAATTTTAGAACCGGGCTGAATGTCGGAGAGTCCGGCGGCATATTGCGGGTCGATCTCCAGCCGGCCCTGCACATCGGACACGCTCCAGTGTCTGGGAATCTCTGTGGCGTCGGTGTTCACGACACCGATCGGTTGCATGGTAATGGTCATGGTCTCGTTCATTATTTAAAATCCGATCTTTTCGCTGTTTTTGGAGACGGCCACGGCCCGGCCCATTTCACAACCGATATCACGGGCCACCACCGGGCACTTGACCTTGAAGAGAAAAAATATTTTTCCCGCCTGATTCACTTCGGAAAGCGTTTCGTAGTTGCCCTGGCCCTTTGCAATGATCATGTCCGCCTTTTCAAACGCCCGAACAAATGCGTCGGAGCACTCGGAGAGCGCGGTCCCCGGCACATCCGCGCCATTGTCCATGACCCGCACCAACGATGTCAACCCAACGGTTTCTGCGTCCGTGAAAGTAGCGTCGTTGATCACCGGGCCGCCCCTTGTCACGAACACCACCTTTGCCGCAGGCAGGGTCTCAATGAGAATCCGGTCAAACAGGATCTCTCCGGCATTATCGCCCAGGTAAAGAATGGTTTCGGCTTTTGACACAGCTTCGGCAAAAACGTTTATGTCCCCAAAAACCGGTTCGGACAACGCATTGTCGATGGTTTCGCGCACCCGTTCCACATCCAGGTCGCTGCTCACACCAAAATCGATGATGTTGCCGGCAATGGCCAGTTTCACGGCGGTTTCCAGGGGTGTGACCGAAGCTGCGACCTTGCTTTTCAGATCGTCATACATGTCCATGGCAAACCGGTTGTAAAAATCCTTGACCTCCCGGTAGGGGTCGTCCACGCCGGTGACGGCACGCACGGTCCGGTGAATCTCCCGACCCATGAGGGGCGGTGACTGGCTCAAGTCCATGGTGCTGATCTTTTTGGCCATTTTCCGAAGCACCTGCTCGTGGAGTTTCGGGTTTCCGGTCACCAGCCGGGCCGCGCCAAGGGCCTGTTTCATAAAGCAGGGAATGCAGTCGTAGTAAGTCTTCATAGGCCCTGAATTCTACATGAACGGGCCGGCCCACGCAAACAATTTGGGAACACGGCAAACCGGCTGAAAAAGCATTTACATCAAGGTGGTGCCAATGCGGACCGATCCATGCCCGGCTTTGCCTGTTTGCGCGCGGTCCGCCATGCGAATCAGGTCGTCAACCTTCATCTCCTGTCGAATGCCGAAGCGTGTCAGGGCAAAATCATACTTCACCGGATCACGGGGGGAAAAGCAGGCAAACCCCTGTGTCATTTCGATTGCCGTGACACAATCGGCCTGTTGCCGCCGGGTCAGGCCCAGGGCAAGGCCGATGGCGTGCATGTGGGTGTCCAGGGGCACCACCAGCTTTGCACGGGAAATGCCGGTCCATCCACCCGGATCCACACTGTCTTTTCTCACCATCCATCGCAGAAACAGGTTCAGCCGCTTGCAGGCGCTGCCCTTCCGGGGGTCGGCCAGCAGATGGCCGATGCCGCCGGCATCGGCGTTGAGACGGTCGACAAAAACAGAAAGAGCCGGAATCACGGTGGGGTCTTTCTTTCGAAGACCCTCAACAAAACAGGCATTTAACGATCCGTACGTCAAAAGCACCTGCTGTATTCCCGCCAGCAGGGCCGCCAGGTGGACATCATCGGCAAACCGGTGTCGAAACCCGGCAAACTCTTTTTCAAACCGGGCCGGTGTGCCAGAGCAAATAAAGTCGTGGGGTGACGGCCCCATGACATTCAGAACAGCGGAAACACTTTTCACGATCCGGGCCACCCGGCCATAGGCCAGGCAGGCGGCGATCAGGGCAGCCACCTCCCGGTCCTTTACCTCGTCAAAACGATAAAGGCACTCAAGGGGATCGGGCGATACGTAAGACCGCCTGTTATACCGGCGGTACAGTCGCGCCAGCAGCTTTTTCCTTTTCAAATCGGGAAGTGACATGACGTCATTCTACCGCTTCTCTTTTCGCCGCGCAAATCACCTTACCCCTGAACCTGCCATTGGTACCATCGGCCTGAACCTTTTATGACTTTTTTGTCCGTCCCGGACTTGGACGGGACCGGCCGGGCTTTTGCAAAGAAATCAGAATGGTTGCCAGGATCGGTCCCTATCGTGTGCTGAACCTGCTGTGCGAAACCAGATTGTCACGCCGCTACAGGGTGTTTGATCAGCGGCACAACCGCGTGGCGATCCTGAAGCTGGCCCCGGCCGAGGTGCTGAAGGCCCAGGGAAAAAGTGAAACCGCCGGGGCGTACCGCCGCATGGCCGAAGATCTGAACGCGCATTCATCTGCCGGCCAGCCGCATAAAATCATTGCCTAATGCCATGGGCCGGTGTTAATATGCCGGACTGTTGCCTGTGAGACAGGCAGATATGCACTCCCATATAAGAAAGGACCTCCCCATGAAAAAAATGATTACCTTTTTTGTCGCCATCGCCATGATTGCCGGCCTGACAGCCTGCCGGAAGAGCGCCGATACCCAGGCCGCGCCGACGGCCCTTGAAACCGACAAGGACAAGGCCAGCTACGCCATCGGCGTAAACATGGCCCAGGCCCTGTTCAATATTAAGGACGAGGTCAACATCGACATGGTGGCAGCCGGCCTGAAAGACAAGGTCGACGGCAACGCCCTGCTTATCGAGGAAGCGGACGCCCGCTCCCTGCTGGCCGAATTTTCCAAAAAATTACGGGAAAAACAGATGGCGGAGCGGGATGCCCTGGGCCAGAAAAACCTTGAAGAAGGACTGGCTTTTCTTGAAGCCAACAAGGCAAAGCCCGATGTGGTGACCACGGAAAGCGGCCTTCAATACATGGTTGTAAAAAAGGGGGATGGCCCGGTGCCCACGGAAAAAGACCGGGTCAAGGTACACTACCGGGGCGCCACCATCGACGGCACCGAGTTTGACAGCTCCTACGAGCGGGAAGCGCCTGTCACCCTGGCGGTTACCGGTGTGATCAAGGGCTGGACCGAGGCCCTGCAGCTGATGCCGGTGGGCAGCGCCTACAAACTTTTTATACCCGCTGACCTTGCCTATGGCCCCAGGGGCGCGGGTGACCGCATCGGCCCCAATGCCGTTCTGGTGTTCGACGTGGAACTGCTGGAGATCGTGACGCCGGAAGAAACGCCCGCCGAAACGCCCGGTCCGGAGATGTAAGAAAATCCGCCGGTAAAGAACCACACGGATGACGGTGGGCCTGTCATTCCACTCTTCTTAAGATACAAAACCGTCCCCGGTCCTGCTGGGGGCGGTTTTGTTTTCACTGGCATCAACCCGTATATGCCATGGAATATACGGTTAAAACTTTCCATTTCTATTTCAAAAAATCATGTGCTTTAAAACGTCGTTGCACGGAGCGCCGGGTACCACGGGCAAAGCAAAGCTTGCCCGTGCTGGAAACCGGACGGCTCAGACGCAACCCACGGGCAAGGACTGCGGCCTTCGCCCGTGCCACCCGGAAAAACTTTTCCATCTATTTTCCTGCCAGCAGCTCCTCGGCCAGGCGGGTGTAATCCCAGGCGCCGTAGCTGCGGCGGCTGGCAAAAACCACTGGTTTGCCCGCCTCGGTGCTGTAGGCGACCGCGGTGTTGGTTCGAATCACCGCCTGGGAGACAAAATCGCTGTACCGGCCGTCCTTTAAAAGCTTTTCCCGAATCATCTCACTCAGACCGGTTCGTTTGTCATAAAAGGTCGGTACAATGGCGGCAACAGAGAGATCGCTGTTGATCCCTTCACGAATGATATCCAGGGTGTCGAACAGGCTCTCCAAAGCCGCGTAGGAATAGGGATGCATCTGGCAGGGAATGATCACCTCCCGCACATAGGCAAAGACATTGACCGTGAGCAAAGAGAGGCTGGGCGGGGTATCCACAAGAACAAAATCGTAGGCATCCTCCACATCGGCCAGAGCCTGAGCCAGTTTGCGCTCCCGGCCAGGGGTGTCGATGATCTCCACTTCGGCGCCGGCCAGGTCCGGATGGGACGGCAGCAGGTCAAGGTTTTCCCACTGGGTCTGAACAATGGTGTCGCCCGCCGACACATCTTCGGTTCCCACAATCAGATCGTAAACTGAAAGGGTCTCGTCATCCACCTGTACGCCCAGGCCGATGGTGGCGTTGTGCTGGGGATCCATGTCCACGACGAGGACCCGCTTGTTCTCCTGTGACAGGGCCGCTCCCAGGTTGATGGCCATGGCGGTTTTACCCACCCCTCCCTTTTCATTGGCAATCGCAATCACTCTGCTCATTTTCTGCTCCTCCATAAATCGATCGGTCAGGCAAACGGCAATTTATTGGTTCCCGGAATATCAGACAACATCCTCCTGCCGGAAAGGTTTACCCTGAGTGTCGGCTGCAAAGGCCAGGTCTCCGGACAGTTCGACAATCTTTTGTCCGGTGTGTGAAACGGTTTCGGCCAGAGCTGCCAGGGCGTCGGCCATCTGCTCCTTGTCTACCCGCTTTTCCGCCACCGCGTCCCGAATACTGGAGATATCCGCACCATAGGCCCGGAACCGGTCCATAACCGCATTGTAAAAGCTGTCGGACACAGCCTCCGCCAGTTTTAACACATACTGAAATTTAATGTTCTCCCGATAGCTTTTAAAATGGAAAACAATCCCCTTTTCGGTCTCACGCAGAATTCGGCCCATGCCGTCCTTCAGGGCACGCAGTTCGCCCTCTTTTTCGGTTTTGACCGGCTTTTTCAAAAGCTTTTTGAAAAACTTTCCCGCGGAATAGACCCCCAGCCGCATCACCGCCTCGGTGCGGATCTTGCCCGTGTAGTTCATGGCAAACACGGCAGGGGGCAGCTGAAGTCCGCTCTGGGCCTTGACCAGGGTGATGTCCCGGTTCTTGATGGTCCCCTGGTCCCCTGCCTGGGTGGGAATGCCAAGGTCCTTCATGGCTTTCTTGTATTCGGCAATGGCATCCCTTGCCATGCTGTCAAAGGATTCGGCAATGGACTCAAAATAGTCGGCAATCTTCTGCTCCTGCTTTCGAACAAACCCCAGGACCTTGGGGTTGATGCTCTTCGCCATGAAAACATCCAGGGTCTGCTTGAACTCCTGAAAAGCCATGTAAAGCACATTGGAAAAACCGGCCGTGGCCAGGGTCTGTTCATATTTGCCCAGGTCTACCTGATAGTTCCGGATAAAGGAGATCAACTCGGGCATGACCTCACCGGCCTTTGGGTCAAAGAAACGGTCGATATCGGATCTAAGATCTTTTTTCAGCTTGCGGGCCGATCCGTCCAGCGTACTTTTCAGCAGCCCCCCTGCCCGGTCCAGCTTCTCCTTGTGCCGCCGGGTGCTCTCAAAAATGGAAGCCGCGCTCTGCTCATCCTCCTCAAGCAGGCGGCGGTTGGCCGCAGCCCACTGGGAAAGGCCCGACGCCACCAGGGAAAGCCGCTGTACATGATTTTTCAGCAGCAGGGCATAGCGCTGCCGGTTTAACTTGTGGTAAAGCGATGCTTCAAAGGATTCGGTTCCCTCATCGGAAAACCGCACCAGCGAATCCTCCATCTGCCAGATAGAGAGACGCCGGGCGTCCTTTTCTGTCAGCTGGTCGGGGCTCTGGGACCGGAAGAGATTGAGCAGGCCCGAAAAAACGTGGACTTCCGGGTCGAACTTGATCAGGGAAATTTCGTTTCGAATCCGCTGCACAAGGTCTGTCAGGCTTTTCAAGGTTTCGTGCTCGTCCAGGTCGCAGTTGATCACAAAGACCAGGTGATCGGATATGCCCATGCGGTCGATCATGGAGAGAAAGTTGATGTCGGCCTGGCGCAGGCCGGTACGGCTGCTGATCACGTACACCGTAAGGTTGGTCAGGAGCAGATAGTCCTGAATCCGGGCCAGGTGCAAGGGGTTGGGCGAATCGCTGCCCTGGCAGTCCGCGATTTCAATGGTGGGGTCCATCTCCACGGAATCGATATCCAGCTGAATATCTTCCAGGTAGACCGACAGCCGGTCATCGGCTGCAAAATCCCGGTGCCGGGCAAACTGCTCCTGCTCAAACACCCGGATCCGGGTGTCGTCACCGATAGTGGCGGCCACCTCGTCATAGCCTGCAAGATAATTGGCCAGAAGCACGCTGTTCATGTTCCGGCTGTCCCTGGCGATCAGGTACTCCCGGGGCAGATTGTCCAGTGCGGCGGCAAGGGCCCGGCGGGTGGCTTTGTCGCGGATATCCAGACCGTCGCCGTTGGAAGGGATGCGAATGGTGGGCAGCATCACCACGGCCCGTTCTATATCGGAATTAATCCCCTTCCAGGATTTGAAAACCAGCCGGGCGCGAAGCCTTTCACCGCTGCGCACCTTTGTGACCATGGAGGTCACCACACCGGCCCCCCGCTTCAGGTAATCCCCCCTGAAAATCGAATTGACCACCGTGCTTTTGCCGGACTTGATGGGACCCACCACCGCCACCCGGACCGCATCATCATCCAGTTGCCGCAGAACGGTCCGGCAGGTGATCTGCCATCGCTCGAACGCGTCCGGCGACACACCGGGCAGGGACTGGGCCCGGGCCATGGTGTCCATCAGGGCCTCATTCAGACTTTTGAGCCGATCCTTCAGAGCCGTGTAAGTTTTCATTGCCTGTTATTCCGAACGTGTCGAACAATTTCATAAAATATGGATGTTGGCCCGGATATTTCATTAAATGTTCGGGTCAGGGCTGCCACGAACAAGCGTCCACCATACACTGGCATCCTGATCATTTCAAGATATTAACCGCCAAAAACAGTCTGAAATCGAAACGGGAAAAACCCGGTGGGCAGGAAAAAAAAGAAAGAACTCGGCGGGCTACGCACTGCCCGACATGCCGGACAGAAAAGCGGGATCGGGAATGTTCATCAGTTTCATGGCGTCGGCCCACCGCCGCGCAACCGGCGCGTCAAAAATAATGCTCTGGTCCACCGGTACCGTGAGCCATGAATTCTCCCGGACCTCAGCCTCCAGCTGGTCCGGCCCCCAGCCGGCATATCCCAGCAGGATCAAAAACCGCCGGGGCCCCTGACCTGCGGCAATGGCGGTCAGAAGGTCTTTTGTGTTGGTCAGGGCCAGGTCGGGCCGGATGGGCCGGCATCCCTCCCAGCCAAAGGGCGGCTCGTGAAGCACAAACAGATCACCGGTGTGCACGGGACCACCGTAGTAAACGGGAAGCGGCCCGGTTTCCGGAACATATTCCATCTTCAGTTCTTCAAAGATATCCCTGGCGGTCAGGGCCGGGTAGATCCGGTTTACGATCAGGCCCAGAGCGCCGTCCGCCGAATGTTCACAGATGCATACCACGGTCTGGCGAAAATTGGGATCGGTCAGCATGGGCATGGCGATAAGAAACTCCCCTCTAAGCTCCATGGTCTCTCCTTGGTTTCCACCCATAAATGAAAGTTTCCGGATTGGAAACCTTTTTCGTGCCCTCATAACAGATGAATGAACACTCCCTGGAAAAGGGACGGACGTATTCCGGCCCTGTTTGATTGTTCCTCAAGTTAAACTCCAGTCCGGCTCCTTGTCAAGAAAACAAAACATGGGCTTGACCCGGCCCCGCCGACAAACGTACAATGAAAAAAAGCCGTCCACACCGAAAACCGTGCCCGGGAAACGCCCATGTCCCCTGCCGACACCATCCCCGATCAAATGAAAGCCCATGCAGAGGAAATCTTTTTTGCCGGCCTTGCCGCGGTTGAGCCCAAGGCTGCGGTGACGGCATGTTGCCGTCTTCAAAAAAACATACTGAAGGTAGCGGATCAGTCCTATGACACCGGCGCCTTTGATCGCATTTATGTCATCGGCGCGGGCAAGGCAGCGGCGCCCATGGCCGCCGCTGTTGAGAACCTGCTGGGGGACCGGTTGACCGGCGGCATTCTCAGCGTAAAGTACGGCCACACCCATCTGCTGAAAAAAACAGAACTGACGGAGGGCGGCCACCCGATTCCCGATGCCGGGGGGCTGAAAGCCGCGCAACGCATTCTGGCCCTGGCCCAAAGCGCGTCGAAAAAAGACATGGTGATCTGCCTGCTCTCCGGCGGCGGGTCGGCCCTGCTTCCCCTGCCCGCCCCCGGCATCACGCTTGCCGACAAACAGGCGGCCATGCGTGAACTGCTGGCCTGCGGCGCCACCATCACAGAGATCAATACCCTGCGAAAACATGTCTCAGCAATCAAAGGGGGGCAGCTGGCAAGGGCCGTGTTTCCGGCCACACTCCTCTGCCTGGTGATCTCCGACGTGGTGGGAGACGATCTTTCCACCATTGCCTCAGGCCCCACCGTGGCCGATCCCACCACCTTTACCGACTGCCTTCGCATCATCGACACCTATCAACTGAAAAACCGCCTGCCGGCATCCGTAATCCGCCACATTCAGAACGGCGCCGCCGGCCTGAAAACTGAAACTCCCAAACCCGGCGATCCGTTGTTTGAAAAGGTGGTTACCCATATCTGCGCGGACAACACCGCGGCCCTGGCGGCCGCTGCAGACAGGGCCCGGCACCTGGGATATCGGGCGCTGATTCTCTCGTCCATGGTGGAAGGGGAAACCCGGGAAGTGGCCCGCATGCACGGCGCCATGGCCAAAGAGATCTTAAAATCGGGCAATCCCGTTTGTCCGCCGGCCTGTCTGCTGTCCGGCGGAGAGACCACGGTAACAATTCAGGGAACGGGAAAGGGGGGAAGAAACCAGGAGTTCTGCCTGGCAGTGGCAGATACCATTGCCGGGCAGGAACATATCGTGGTGTTGAGCGGCGGCACCGACGGAACGGACGGACCCACCAATGCCGCCGGCGCCGTGGTGAGTGACCGCACCGCCTCAAGGGCGTCACAGGCCGGGCTTTTGCCTGCCCGTTACCTGGCGGACAACGATTCTTTTACGTTTTTTGAAAAGCTGGAAAGTCTTCTGATTACCGGCCCCACCAACACCAATGTGATGGACCTGCGCGTGGTGCTGGTATCCCGGCCGGAAACCGAATGACCGCTTTGCTACCAGCGGTCCCGCCGCCGGAAAAACATCTCCGCAAAACCGCCTCCGCCCCGGTTTTTCAGCTCCTGTTCGTAATTTTTCATCATGTTGCCAAGGCCCAGGGCCGTGATACCGGCCATGAACACCATGGCCGCCACAATGGCCACCAGAATCTGGGGAAAGGCGATGATCAGAAAGGAACCGCCCAGCAGCAGCAGTCCCGGAATGTAGTATTTAAAAGATCCCATGGGTCCTCCCTGTTGTAGCTCCACTACATGAATGGTAAAAATTTAAGGTTACGGCCGTGTTTTATAAAATATAAAGAGCTGTTTCTCTTTCTCTTGATCGTAATCGTGCTCTTGATCGGAAATCAATCAGGCTGGATCACGAGCAAGAGTAAGAGTAAGATACAAAAACTTATATGTGTTATTCTCTGCAATGTAAATGTCACCATTGCCAATAACCATAAGCACAAATCCCTGTTCGTCAACCCTTCCCCGCATACACAACCGCCTGAGCCAGACTGGCGGGAAGCCCGCTTTCATCACCCGGCGCAACGGCCCACAGCACCGGCATGCCCGAAGCGATCCGGCCCCGGTCCGGCATTTGAAGAAGATCGGCGCCATTGGCCGTGGCGCAGCAAACAGCCTGTTCAATGGTATAGCCGGTTTTCATGAAAAGCGACAGTTCTTCAATCAGACCCCGGCCATGATAGACACCCGGGCTGCCGGCATCCGTGCCCAGGGCCACTCTGACCCCGGCGCTTCGGGCAAAGGAAAGCTGCTCCATCTGATGGTCCAGGGTGCGGGCCGCCACGCCGCCGGGATCGCCGGTAGTCTGAGCAAAAGCATACATAGGCGCCAGGGTGGGCACCCAGGTGGTCTGCCGTTCGGCCATGCGTAACAGGTTGTCGGTTCCCATGAAATACCCGTGCTCAATGGAGTCCACCCCGGCCTCCACGGCCTGGCGGACAGGAATGTCGCCATTGGCATGAACCATCACCGGCCGGCCGGCCCTGTGAGCCGCAGTCACAATGGCAATAAGTTCCTCCGGGGCAAACTGCGGCGCCGTCTGCACGCCGAATCGGGTCAGGCTGTTTAATCCCGAGTTGACCAGCTTCACATGATCGACACCGGCCATCCGTTCGGTGATTACCGCCATAGAATCATTTTCCGGCAGGGGCTCGCCGCCCACCAGTTTTCCGTAACGGCCCGGCTTGAACCACCCTTTGCCAGGCGTCCGGGCAAGGAAAAGGCCGTGGCTGTCTTCAGTCCTTTCTCTCAGATAACGCGACACATGGGTCCGGCCGTCACCGCCGTCGCGCACGGCCAGTATGCCGCAGGACCGCTGGCAATCGATATTTTCCGCTATGGTCCGGCACGCATCCTCAAATCCGGCGGCCATCTGCCGGCGATGTTCTTCCGGGTCCAGGCTGCCGGACAGAAAAAGATGAACATGGCTGTCGATCAGGCAGGGCAGCACGGTGCAGCCGGACAGATCAACAACCGCATCTTCTCCGGATGGCGCGGTCTCCGTGATAGCCCGAACAACTCCCTTTTCCACCCGCACAAAAACCTCTTTTCGCGCAGGCGCGCCCGTGCCGTCGATCAGACTGCCCACCCGCACAACAGCGGTATCAATGGTGGTGTATACGTTGTCCATTCGATTCAATCAGTATCGGGATCGAAATCGGATTCGTTTTTTCTTTGCCATTCCGATTTTGAATAATAAAGTTGCAGTAACTTTCTGCGCAGGGTCTCGAGCGCCAGGAAAGCAAAGAGCCGCTTGTTCATGCTCCGGTTCTGAAACGACAGGCAGACACGGGAGGTCTGCACCCCGTCAGGCCCTGCCAGGCCGATGCACACCGTGCCCACGGGCTTTTCTCTGGTGCCGCCCGAAGGCCCGGCAATGCCGCTGGTGGCAAGCCCGAAGGTGGCGCCGGCAACCCGCCGGACCCCGTCGGCCATCTCCTTTACCGTCTCTTCTGAAACCGCGCCATGGGTTTCAATGGTTTGCGGTGATACGCCCAACACATCGACCTTGGCCTGGTTGGCATAGGTGACGCCGGAAAAAAGAAAATAGTCCGAGCTGCCGGGAACACCGGTCAGAAGGTCTGCGATCAGGCCGCCGGTACAGCTCTCGGCCACTGCCACGGTGGCCTTGGCGGAAACCAGCAGCCGGCCCACCTCGGCTTCCAGAGCAAGGCCCGCATCGGAAAAAACAGATTCGCCCACCTGCTTTTTCACCCACTGGCAGGCCTGCACGGCCAGGTCCTGGGCGGTTCGCGCGTCCGGCTGCCGGGTGGAGACCTTGATAAAAATTTCCGGAAACTTTACCCGGATACCGTAACGCATGCTGGGAAAAGCGGCGTCAAAACCGGCCATGCGTTCTCCCACAGTGGACTCGGGCAGACCAAACACGGTCAGGATCCGGGACGCGGCATAAAGCCGGCCGCCGCCCTGCAATGTCTCGATGCGGGGCAGCACCCCGGTTTCAAGCATCTGTTTCATCTCGTGGGGCACGCCGGGCATCACAAACACATGACAGTGGCCCATGGCAAGCATGAACCCCGGGGCCGTGCCGATGGCGTTGACGATACACTGTGCCCCTTCCGGCAGCATGGCCTGCTTGGCGTCCGACGGCTGCATGGAACGCTTGCGCTGAACAAAATAGGTTTTCATGGAATGTTCGGCCTCGGGGTCGAGCACCAGCTTTTTCCCTGCAGCACGGGCCACAGCCTCGGTGGTCAAATCGTCACCGGTGGGCCCCAGCCCGCCGGTGACCAGCAGCACATCGGCCCGGGCGCAAATTTCCGTCACCGCCGCCGCGATATGGTCAAGGTCATCGCCCACGCAGGTGTGACGACGCACCTCAATGCCGGCCGCTTCCAGCACCTGCGCGATGTGCGCGGCATTTGTGTCGGCGATCGCCCCGGACAATACTTCGTTTCCCGTGGCCAGAATTTCGGCAATCATCGGTTTCTGCCTTTCCACATTAAAAATTTTCAGAGCAGCGCAACACAGAAATCGGACTTTTTACAAAACCGTCAAAATTTTCGCTTGACAAGCGGTTCATACATACCATAATAGACGGCATATCAAACAGACTTTTGTGAAAGCAAAAACAGATGAGCGTCACGACAGTGTCAACTTCAGTCAAGGCAAACCAGGGTAACTGGTGGTGGTGGGCATGGTCCGTTCGGTCCGCCCACGGCGCTTGATACTGTCAGGCATAGCGTAACCCAAACCGTAGGCGACCAGAAAG
The DNA here is from genome assembly GCA_034189195.1 of Thermodesulfobacteriota bacterium. Lineage (GTDB taxonomy): Bacteria > Desulfobacterota > Desulfobacteria > Desulfobacterales > Desulfosudaceae > Desulfosudis. Next base: position 50,091 of record JAXHVI010000241.1, read on the forward strand.
AACGCCCGCGGTTTTTTTGTTTTTAAAATAAAAAAAGGCCGCGGGCTCAAAAGAGCATGCGGCCTTTTTTTATGATTTAAACAACAGACAAGGGCAACGACGATGATCCTTCAACAGTTTCCGGACAAAGCGACATTCCACGAGATGGCGCAGACCGCCAACACCATTCCCGTGTGCGCCGAGATTCTGGCGGATACCGAGACTCCGGTCTCTATCCTCAAAAAGCTATACACCGGAAAAGGGCCGATCTTTCTGTTTGAAAGCGCGGAAGGCGGCGAGCGGTGGGGCCGGTACAGCTTTCTGGGGGCATCGGCAAAGGCCCATGTGAAACTGTTCCGGGACCACGTGGAGATTTTGGACAACGGCACGATGCAGCGGATTCGACACAATGGCCTGCCCCTGCAAATCCTGCGAAACATCATGGCCGACTACACGCCGGCCGAGATGCCTGGCCTGCCCCGGTTCTGGGGCGGGCTGGTGGGGTATTTTACCTACGAAATGGTCTCATTTTTTGAAAAGATTCCCAACCGGCTTCCCGAAGACCGGCCCATTGCCGCTTTCATGATTCCGGACGAGCTGATCATCTTTGACAATATCCGCCACACCCTGGTGGCCCTGGCCATTGCCTTTACCGGGTCGGCGGAAAGCATTGACGCGGCTTATGATGCTGCGGAAAGGCGGGTCAACAAACTGCTTGCCGTGGTGCAGGCGCCTCTGCCCGTGGAGGCCGGCAACTCGGCGGCAGCCCCCTGTGTGCTGGCTCCTGAAAGAACCGATGAGGATTACAGAACAATGGTCGGGATCACCAAGAACTACATCCGCCAGGGTGAAATTATCCAGGCGGTGCTGTCCCAGCCCTTTTCCTGCTGCCCGGCTCCGGACCTCTGGACCCTGTACCGGGCCCAGAGATACATCAACCCGTCGCCCTATCTTTACTTTCTCCATATCGGGGGCACGGCCCTGGTAGGGTCATCGCCGGAAACCATGGTGCGGCTTGAGAACCGCATCGCCACGGTGCGGCCCATTGCCGGCACCCGGCCCCGTGGAAAGACCGAACAGGAAGACCGGGCCCTGGCCGATGAAATGCTGAAAGACGAAAAAGAACGGGCCGAGCACCTGATGCTGGTGGACCTTGGCAGAAACGACCTGGGCCGGGTGGCGGTCACCGGCACGGTGCAGGTCACCGACCTGATGGTGGTGGAACGCTACTCCCATGTGATGCACCTGGTCTCAAACGTACGCTGCGACCTTGAACGGGACCTGGACGCGTGGGACCTGCTGGCCGCCACCTTTCCGGCCGGTACCCTTTCCGGCGCGCCCAAAATCCGGGCCATGCAGATCATCGACGAGCTTGAAAAGGGTCCCCGGGGACCGTATGGCGGAGCCGTTGGATATATCTCCTTCAGCGGCAACATGGACCTGGCCATCACCATCCGCACGGCCTGCATTGAAGACGGTTGTCTCACGGTGCGGGCCGGGGCCGGCATCGTGGCCGATTCGGACCCGGAAAAAGAGCGCGTTGAAACCGTAAACAAGGCCAGGGCCATTCAGAAAGCCCTGGAACTGGCCGGGAGGCAACACACCCATTAAATCATAACTATCCAGAAGAATATGGCATTCGATTTCGATACCGATACCGATTTCGATTTGGATATAACAACAGGCGCTGTCGCCGTTTTGAATGAGGCGGATTATGATTCTGATGATCGACAACTATGACTCCTTTACCTACAACCTGGTCCAGTACCTTCGTATGCTCAGCGCCGAGGTGCACGTGGCCAGAAACGACGAGATCACCGTGGCCGGGGTGGACCGCATGGCCCCTTCCCACATCGTGATCTCGCCCGGACCGGGCCGGCCGGAGGGCGCCGGCATCTCCCTTGATCTGATTCGCCGCGCTTCGGGCAGAACTCCCATTTTGGGCGTGTGTCTGGGCCACCAGGCCATCGGCCAGGCTTTCGGCGGCACCATTGTGGCTGCCCGGCGGCTCATGCACGGCAAGACATCGGCCGTGACCACAGGCCCGGTCCCGATTTTTGAAGGCATCCCCTCCCCTTTTACCGCCATGCGGTATCACTCCCTGGCCGTGGAAAGAAAGACCCTGCCGAATTGTCTGGAAATCTGCGCCGAGGATGAAGACGGAGAGATCATGGGTCTGCGCCACAGGCAGCACCCCACCGTGGGCATTCAGTTTCACCCGGAATCGATTATGACCCCAAAAGGCAAACGGATATTAAAAAACTTTTTGCAAATGTAACCAACCCCCAAATCTTACTCTTTCTCTTACTCTTACTCTTAATCGTGACCTAAAAAGAGGAGGGAAGTAGGGAAAGATGGAAGGCACTCATTATGAAGGCTGTTTTTGACCATGAAAAACTGAGGGTTTATCAGGCATCAATTGATTTTATCGTTCGGGTGCAAGAGATCATGAATAGTACTCCTAAACGATACGCTGTGTATGATCAACTTGATCGTGCATCAACCTCAATCGCCTTGAATATTGCCGAGGGTAACGGGAAGTTATTGCCCAGAGATCGATGCAGATTCCTGGATATCGCCCGCGGATCTGCCCTTGAATGTGCAGCAGCCCTGGATATTCTGGTGGCCAAGGGTATTTTAAGCAAGGAGCAAATCGAGGGAGACAAACAAATGCTTCAGGAAATAGTGTCCATGCTGATCGATCTGGTTAAAAATTTCTTACCGGACCGGCTTGGTGAGTCACAAGCTGATTATGGGGAAGATTGTGAGTAAGAGTAAGAGTAAGAGTAAGAAAAAAAATAAAAGAGTTTTTACAGATATAAATAACCACGCGGAGGAAAATTATGTTTTCACAAACACTTTCCAGGATCATTAATAAAAAAGACCTTTCACGGGAGGAGATGGACGGGGTTTTCTCCGATATCTTTTCCGGCAATCTCACGGATGCCCAGATCGGGGCCTTTATAGCGGCCCTGGCCACCAAGGGGGAGACCTTTGAGGAACTGGCCGGGGCCGCCGGGGCCATGCGCCGGAAAGCCACCCGCATTCAGGCTGCCTCGCCTGTTGTGGTGGACACCTGCGGCACCGGCGGGGACGGGGCCCACACGTTTAACATCTCCACCACATCGGCCTTTGTAGTGGCCGGGGCCGGAATCTGCGTGGCCAAGCACGGCAACCGGTCGGTGTCCAGCAAGTGCGGCAGCGCCGATGTGCTGGAGGCCCTGGGCGTGAAGCTGGACACTCAGCCGGAAGTGGCCGAGGAAGCGGTCAATGAAATCGGCATCGGTTTTCTGTTTGCCCCGCTGTTTCACGGCGCCATGAAATATGCCATCGGGCCCAGAAAAGAGCTGGGGGTGCGCACCATCTTCAACATGCTGGGCCCCCTGACCAACCCGGCGGCGGCCAACTGCCAGGTACTGGGCGTGTTCGCGCCACAGCTCACCGAAATGTTTGCCGACGCCCTCAACCTGCTGGGTGCAAAAAGGGCTTTTGTGGTTCACGGCCACGACGGTCTGGATGAAATTTCGGTGTGCGCGTCCACCCGAGTCTCTGAGTTGAACGATGGCCGGGTGCAGACCTACGATATTTCCCCGGAGCACTTTTTTGAGGACCGGGCCAAACCCGAAGAGATGGCCGGGGGCACGCCTTCTGAAAACGCGCAAATCACCCGGCACATTCTTTCCGGAAAAGAAAAAGGCGCCAAAAGAAACGTGGTGGTGATCAATGCCGGGGCCGCCCTGGTGGCCGCTGGCAAAGCCGAAGACCTGAAAGCGGGCGTGGCCCTTGCCGGCCGGATTATTGACAGCGGCAAGGCCCAAGAGAAGCTGGAACAACTGATTGAATTTACCAAATCCAACGGATAACGGAATGGCCGACATTCTGACACGAATCGTACAGACAAAAACCGAAGCAGTCGCAGCGGCCCGGCTTCGCGTACCGGAAGCCGAGCTCAAGGCCATGGCCGCGGACCGGGATTCAAAAAGACCCTTTACCGAAAACCTGCGACAGGCCCATGTACAGGGCGGGACTGGCATCATCGCGGAGATCAAGCGGGCCTCGCCTTCCAGGGGAATCATTCGGGCCGATCTGGATCCTGCCGACTGTGCCGCAAAATACGAGGCCGGCGGAGCCGCGGCGATTTCGGTGCTCACCGACGCGCCCTACTTCAAAGGTTCCCTTTCCGACCTGAAGCAGGCCCGCAAGGCCTGTTCCCTGCCGGTGTTAAGAAAAGAGTTTATTCTCAGCGACTACCAGGTTTACGAGTCAGCGGCAGCCGGGGCCGATGCCGTGCTCCTGATCGTAAGGATTCTGACCCAAACCATGCTGTCCGACCTTATCGGCCTGTGCAGGGCGCTGGGCCTGGACACACTGGTGGAAATCCACGATGAAAATGACCTTGAGGCCGCCACAAACGCAGGCGCCAAACTGATCGGCATCAACAACCGGAACCTGAAAACCTTTAAAACCGACATTGCCGTGGCCACCCGGCTGGTTTCAGATTTCGGGCCGGACCAGGTGCCGGTGGCGGCCAGCGGCATTGGATCACGGGAAGATATCGGGCGGACAAAAGCGGCCGGTATTCATAACTTTCTGATCGGCGAAAGCCTTGTCCGGGCCAAAGATACGGTGAGCTTTCTGAAACAGCTTTTAACGGATTAAAACGGGGCCGTAAGGCATGCGGCCCTATGGGCTGCGAGCGAAGAGCACGAAGAAATGGATTTTGACAGCTTACCAAACAAGGTCATAGGATGTGCGATTAACGTGCATCGTTCTCTTGGCCCCGGATTGCTTGAGTCGGCATATGAACAGTGCCTGGCACATGAACTGACTTTAAACGGTATCAAATTTCAGCTTTAACGTAAAACTGCTCAGGGACGGCATCCGGCGTTTTATACGATAAAATCTTCGTGAGCTCCGTGCCCTTCGTGTGCTTCGTGTGTAAGAACAGATAAAATTATGGAAACAAAACTCAACATACCCCAAATCAAGATCTGCGGCATTACCACGCCGGCGCAGGCCGGGCAGTGCGCGGACCTGGGCGCGGATGCCATTGGCTGCGTGTTTTTTGCAAAAAGTCCGCGCAATCTCAGCGACAAACAGGCAGAGGAAATCTGCGCGGCTGTGGCCGGCAATATTCAGACTGTGGGGGTGTTTGTCAACGCATCCTATGAAGCCATCATGGAAAAGGTGGATTTCTGCGGTTTGAGCTGCGTACAGCTCCACGGCGCCGAACCGCCGGAGCTGGTGACCCGGCTGCGCCGCCAGGGACTTATCGTGATCAAAGCCCTGTTCGGTTCAAGACCGCCGAACCTCAATGCGGCCCCGCTCTACCAGACGGCTTCAGCGTTTCTGGCCGAATGCGGTTCCGGCGTTCTTCCCGGCGGCAACGCCAAAACCTGGAACTGGGCCGACACAGGACCGGTGGCCCGGCAGGGTCCCCTGGTGCTGGCCGGCGGTCTGTCGCCGGAAAACATCGCTGAGGCGCTTTTGGCGGCCCTGCCCGATGCCGTAGATGTCAGTTCCGGCGTGGAAGCCGCGCCCGGCATCAAAGACATGGACAAAATCGCTTTATTTATAAACAACATAAAACAGACCGTTTCCGGCACAAGCCCGGGAAAACCCTTAAGGAGGATATTCTGATGCGTTCCCATGTTTCACACCAGACGCCGGTGACTGCCCGCCCGGACACGACCGGTCATTTTGAGCAGTACGGCGGCATGTACCTTGCCGAGACCCTGATGCCGGCGGTTCTGGAACTGGACGAAAAGCGGCGCCAGATCATGTTTGACCCGGCGTTTAAAAAAGAGCTGGGGGACCTGCTGGCCGACTACGTGGGCCGGCCAACGCCCCTGTTTTTCGCCAAACGGCTGACGGCCCACCTGGGCGGGGCCGCCATCTACCTGAAGCGGGAGGACCTGGCCCATACCGGGGCCCACAAGATCAACAACACCATCGGCCAGGCGTTGCTTGCCAAATGGATGGGGAAAAACCGGGTGATCGCCGAGACCGGGGCCGGCCAGCACGGCGTGGCCACGGCCACGGCCGCGGCCCTGCTGAACATGACCTGTGAAGTCTTTATGGGGGTTGAGGATATTCAGCGCCAGGCCCCCAACGTGATGCGGATGAAGCTGCTGGGCGCCACGGTGACACCGGTGGACTCGGGTTCCGGCACGTTGAAGGACGCCATGAACGAGGCCCTGCGCCACTGGGTGGCCCGGGTGCGGGACACCTTTTACGTGATCGGGTCCGTGGCCGGCCCCCATCCCTACCCGGTGATGGTCCGCGACTTTCAGAGAATCATCGGCGATGAGACCCGGCGCCAGATTCTGGAGGTCACGGGCCGACTGCCGAACCTGCTGGTGGCCTGCGTGGGCGGCGGCAGCAACGCCCTGGGAATTTTTTATCCGTTTCTTTCCGACGCCGTGGAGATGGTGGGCGTGGAGGCGGGCGGCGAAGGTCTTGACACCAATCGCCACGCCGCCACCCTGAACCGGGGGGTGACCGGCGTGCTGCACGGCTCAAAGTCCTATGTGCTTCAGGACCGGTTCGGCCAGATCGCGCCGGTGCATTCGGTTTCCGCCGGCCTGGACTATCCGGGCGTGGGGCCGGAACACGCTTTTTTAAAGGACACAGGCCGGGTCCGATATACGGCCATCGACGATAAAGAGGCCATGGCCGCCTTTCACCTGCTCTGCCGTACCGAGGGCATCATTCCGGCCCTGGAAAGCTCCCATGCCGTTGCCTGCGCCATCAAGGAAGCGCCCGGGCGGCCCAAAACAGACATTCTCATCGTCAACCTCTCCGGAAGGGGCGACAAAGACCTGGGAATCGTATCATCCGTCATGGAAAAGGAGAAATAGGCCATGAACCGCATTGCTGAAACATTTAACCGCCTGGCAGCGAAAAAAGAAAAGGCCCTGGTGGGGTTTGTCACCGCCGGAGACCCGGCCATTGAAACCTCCGAAGCCATTATCAGGGCCATGTGCGAAGCCGGTATCGATATCCTGGAGCTGGGCGTGCCCTTTTCAGACCCCACGGCCGACGGGCCGGTGATCCAGCGCTCTTCCCAGCGGGCCCTTGCCAATGGAACAACCCTGCAGACCGTTTTTGAAATGACGGCCACCTTGCGCAAAACATTCCAGGGTCCGATCATCCTGTTTTCCTACTACAACCCTATCTTCCGGTATGGGGCGGAAAACTTTTACCGTGACGCGAAACAGGCCGGGGCTGACGGGGTCCTGGTGGTGGACCTGCCGCCCGAAGAGTCGGCGGAACTCACTTCCTGCTGGAAGGGAGACGATTTTGCCCTGATCCGGCTGCTGGCCCCAACCACGCCGGACGGGCGTATCGGGGCCATAGCGGCGTCGGCTTCCGGGTTTCTCTACCTTGTTTCCATGACCGGGGTCACCGGCAGTACCGGCCTGGACACCACCCACATCGCCGACCTGTGCGCAAAAGTTCAACGCCACACCGCGCTTCCCATCTGTGTGGGTTTTGGCGTGAGCACCGCCGATGACGTGGCCAAAATCGCGCGACATGCCGACGGCGTGGTCATCGGCAGCGCCTTTGAGCGGCTGATCGAAGAGAATATCGACAGCCCCGATATCGCGAATATCCTTGCCGGGCGGACAAAAGCCTACAAGGCGGCAACGAGAATGTGATGAGATGAAAACTGCCTGAAACAAAAGAGGCCTGAGGGGAAATTCCCCAGGCCTCTTTTGTTATTCAAATCGGAATCGATCTTTATTTCAGGAACCCCTTGAGTATCGTGTCCTCGGCTTCCTTTTCCGAAAGCCCCAGCGACATAAGCTTTAAAAGCTGCTGGGATTCAAGCCGTCCGATGGCCGCCTCGTGAACGAGCTGCGCGTGTTCGCAAAAAGCCCCGATTCTCGGCGTGGATATCACCACGGCGTTGTCCATGATGATGGCGTCACACTGGATATGCCCGCGGCACCGGCTGTAGCCGTCCAGATTGAACAAAAATTCCTGCCGGGAATTTCCCCGCGCCACGGAGCGGGATATCACCTGGGCCGAGGCATCTTCGCCGTTGATGCGAATATCAATGCCCGAAGCCGCCTTCTGTGAAAAATCCGTGAGCAGCCGTTCCGTGATGACAAGCTTTGCCCGGTCGGCCAGGGTGATTTCGGTGTCGCGCCGGGTGTCGTCCACGCCCATGATCTGAACCAGTTCCAGCTCGACGACGGCGCCATCCTCCGCGTGAATGACGGTTTTGGGGTTGAGCACGCGTTTGCCCGTGCCCGGGCCCTCTCCATAATGCTTTTCAACGTAGCGGATCCGCGCGCCCTTGCGAATAAAGAATTCGTGTACGCCGTCGTGCTGCTCCGTTTCGCCGCCCGCGTTGTGAATGCCGCACCCCGCCACAATCAGCACGTCCGCGCCTTCACCTATTTCAAACGTGTTGTATACCACGTCCTTCATGCCCTCGGCGGAAAGAATAACGGGGATGTGAACGCTCTCGCCTTTTGTTCCAGGTTTTACAAGAATGTCGATGCCCGGTTTATCCGTTTTCGTCACAATGTCGATATTGGCGGTGGTGTTGCGCTGCACGCCCTCTCCGTTGCGACGAATATTGTAAGCGCCTTTGGGCACATCGTGCAGGTCGGCGACCTTTTCCAGCAGTTGTTTGTCAAGCGCACTCAGCATGAGCCTCTCCTCTCTTTCCACAGTTTTGCCGGCAGCGGCAGCTCGCTTCTGAATTATTGGATGTGAGGATTATGTCGCGCGGCACGGGAGCAAGACGCCCTTCCTTTATGAGCAGTATGTCGTCGGCCAGCTCCAGAATGCGCTCCTGATGGGATATGATCACGATGGTGGTGTCGGATTTCCCGTGCATCTCGCGGAACGTATCGGCCAGCTTCTGAAAACTCCACAGGTCGATGCCCGCTTCCGGCTCATCGAACACCGCGAGCCTCAGGCGACGGGCCAGCACCGTCGCGATCTCGATACGCTTGGCCTCGCCGCCCGAAAGGGTGGCGTCGGCATCCCGCTCCAGGTACTCCTGGGCGCACAGTCCCACGCTGTAAAGCATGTCACAGATGCCCGCCTTGTTTCGGCTGCCGTCGGCGAGCTTGATCAGATCCCGCACCTTGATGCCCTTGAAACGGGGCGGGTGCTGAAAGGCATAACCGATGCCGAGCCCGGCCCGCTGGGTGATGTCCATATCCGTAATATCCTGCCCGTCAAGCAGTATTCGTCCCGCCGTGGGCTGCTGCAGCCCCATGATGATACGGGCCAGAGACGACTTGCCGCTGCCGTTCGGGCCTGTAACGGCATAAATTTTTCTGTTCTGCAATGTGACGCTGACGCCGTCCAGTACCGCACGGCCATCGTCCAGACGCAGGGTGATGTCCTTGAGCTCCAGCATTTTTTTGTTTCTCCTTTTTTTACCGCACCACAATTCAGTCCCATTCAGACCAACCGGCTAACCATCAGGAGGATCAAAAAGCCATCAACCGTGCGCCAATGACTTTGAAATACGCCGTCACCGGACAGAGGACAGGATTTTCATGGTCCGATCAGCCGGACGTGGTTTGAAAAGGAGTATAACATAAAACCTGAATTTTGCACGTAACTTCCCGCAAACAGCCTTTCGGCCGAATAAAAATCAATCGACGGCAGACATTCTCGCCTGCCGGTTCACATTTCGGTCACCTTCAAGCCGCGCCCATTAAGCATCCGGGCGGCGGCCAAGTCCAATAACTTCTTTTTTTATTGTTCATATCGTGCAAATTTTTTTTGCTCGTTTTACGCAATAGCAAAATTCTGCCGCCAACCGCCATCTTCCGACCATGCTTTTGGTTTGTTCCGGGCCTCATCCAGAAAATTGAGAAAGTGAATCATCAACGGGGTTCCGGCGTCATGGATCGAATATTCCACCTTGTTTCCACCGTGGTGCCGATACTGATGGCTATCCGGCCATAATACAAATCAAGCTGCTTCCAGATCCGCTCCCGTAAAACACTCATGACCGTCAAAAGAGATTTGCCCCGGTTGGTCCCCATGCTGTCGACATACCGCCAGAACGTGCCGACCACAGGCAATTTCTCCAACCTGAAAAATCCGCAACGCATGGCATCCAGTTGAACATATGCAAAATGACAGATGCGGTTAAACCCTATAAACAGCAGCATCAGAATACCGACCGCCATCGAATAATGACCCAGCTTGGGATCGCGACGAGGCGCGATATAGGCTGAGTCAAAAATTTTTTCAAAATTGACCAAATCCAAAAATTTGATCAGCCCCAACAACCAGCCAAATTCAGGTGGCAATTTACAACCTCTGATGCCCGGACAAAACTAAAGCGGCTTTATCCGAAACTATAAGTGTTACATGGTACTAGAATAATCGCGGATTTTGGGCCTTATCTTTCTTGTTGCTTGACGCCGCTTCCCTTTTATCCGGTCATTCAGCGGCATATTCTCCTGCTGCATATTCCATGATTTCTGACGATCGTGATGTCAGACCGGCCATCCGATCGATGGAAGGCGCGATGCCGAAATGGCGTTTGTATTCCCGGCTGAACTGGGCCGGGCTGTTGTAGCCCACCTTGTATCCAGCTTCACTAACGTTCATGCCGGAAAGGATAAAAGTCTGGGCTTTGATCAGTTTAATTTGCTTCGCATATTGAAGAGGCGACATGTGCATCACCTCCTTGAATTTTTTGTGAAACGCCGCGCTGCTCATGTTGGCGAGCGCCGAGAGTTTATCCACCGAGATGACTTTCGATAGATTCCGATGAATATACTCCACCGCCCGGGTGATCTGTTCGATCTGTCCCCACCGGTGGAGCAGGAAGGGAAGGGCTCCGCCCTGCTCATATTTCAGGATGCGAAAGTAGATTTCTTCAACCACGGCCTCTCCCACAATGGCTGCTTCTGCTGGACTATCCATTGTTTTCATGAGGCGGATCAGGGCGTTTAATAGCGCCTCGTTCAAGGGGGCGGTGAAGACGCCCGACGGATTCACTTCAACCGGCTTCGCAGGAGCAGGCTCCACCTGATCTATTTTCATCAGCATGTTCCGTATCCGCGCCCGATTGATCAGAATGCCGATCGCGAGAAGCGGTTTTTCCTTGCTCGCTTCGATTACCTGGCACGCCATGGGAACAGGTGCAAGGACCGTTAGAAAGTGACCCGAATCGTATTCGTAACGGGTGTTCTCAAGGATACCTTGTTTCTTTCCCTGGGCGATGAAGATGAAAAAGGGATCGTAAAGCAGGGGCTCGAGGGGATGCGGCAGAGACTCCCTGAACAAGACCACCTCTGGAATGGGAGTCTCTTGCATACCCTCTGACGGAGTTTTTGTTTCGATCATCTTGATCAGTGCCTCCATGTTGATCGACACCTGACCCATCCGTGTTTTCTCCATGCCTTACCTCCTGGATTTTATTCTCACTCGTTTTATTCATATTCTATTCATGATGTGAGGATTGTGCAAGTTATGTATGGGATTGTGTATTCACCTTATTGGAACAAAGAATTATAGTTGCTCAACAATCATGGAAAACACAGATACGGCCATGACCGAAGAAGCCCGATATGCGGTCATTTTAACAAGGGAGAAAAAAGTATGCGAGATTTCACATTCTTCAATCCAACAAGAATCGAGTTCGGAAAAGGAAAGGAAAACCAGATCGGCAATTACGTCAGGGAGTTCAATACCGGAAGCGCTCTGATCATTTATGGATCTGAACGGGTCGGGCAAAACGGGCTGTTGGACCGGGTAACCTCTTCCCTGAAGCTCCAGGGCGTCACCTGCGAGGCCATGAGCGGCGTGGTGAGTAACCCAAAGCTCAGCTTCGTCAAGGAGGCGATCCGCGTCGTAAAGGAGAAGCATTTTGAGGCGGTGGTGGCCGTGGGCGGCGGCTCGGTGCTGGATTCCGCCAAGGCCGTCGCCGCTGGGGCGAAATATGAGGGAGATGTCTGGGACTTCTTCATTAACAAGGCGGTGGTACAAGACGCTCTTTCCGTATTTTCAGTCATGACCCTGGCCGCCACCGGGAGCGAGATGAACGCCTATGGGGTGATCACCAATGAGGAAACACGGCAGAAATACCCCATCTATTCGCCGCTGCTCTATCCCAAGGTCTCGGTGATCAACCCGGATTTGATGGCAACGGTCTCGAATGCCTATCTGGCCTATTCCGCGGCGGATATCTTCGCCCACTTGCTCGACCTCTACTTTACCGCCGATCATTTACCCAGATACAACGCGGGCTTAATCGAGGTTCTTCTTCAAAGGGTCAAGGAGACCACCGATCTTCTCCTGAAAAATCCTCATGACTACGACGCACGGGGCGAGTTCGCCTGGGCCTCCACCATGGCCCTGAACGGCAACACCTTTGTGGGTGTCGCTGGCAATAGTTTCGACACCCACATGGTGGAGCACGCCATGTCCGCCCTTTACAATGTGGCCCACGGCGCTGGCCTTGCCGTGGTCCTGCCCGCATGGATGCGGTGGTACAAGAAAAATCGACCGGAACGGTTCGAACGGTTCGCGGAACAGATATTCGGCGTCAAGGATGCGGACAAAGGGATTGAAAAGCTCCGGGATTGGTTTGTCTCGATCGGGGCCCCGGTGACGCTTGAGGATCTGGGCATTCCTGAAAGCGGCATCGATGCGTTGGCCGATAACGCCTATGACCTCGCCCAAAATTGGAACATGGCCGGGGTTTATTCCCGAGACAGCATCGTTTCGATCCTGAAACTGGCGTTGCAGTGATGGATGTTCCAAGATCGACGGACGTTGCCGTATGAATTATTAACGTTTTATTTGATGAGAGGAGGAATGGCGTATGCAATGCAAGCGTTTGGAAGGACATGTAGCACTCATTACCGGCGGCGGAAGGGGAATCGGCAAGGCCATAGCCAGGCGTCTTTACTCTGAAAAGGCCGATATTGCAATTTGCGGAACCACCGAGGAGGTACTCAAAAAGGCCGCAGAAGAAATAGCTTCAGAAGACCGCGAGGTATTGCCCATAGTCTGTGACGTTTCCGATTCCGGGCAGGTCAAGGCGATGGTGGAAAAGACCCGCCGGCGCTTTGGAAAAGTCGATATCCTGGTAAACAATGCTGCCGTGATGCTCAGACATATCGGTTACGAGCGGGCAACAAAGCCTTTTTACGAATTGAACGAGGCGGACTGGGACCGTGTCATGGCGGTAAACGTAAAAGGGATGTGGTTGTGTGCCAGGGAGGTCTTTTCCGACATGCGCGCCCAAAATTGGGGACGTATCATCAACATATCCTCAGAAATTGTTTTCATGGGACGGGGTAACGGCATTCAGTACATCACCTCCAAGGCGGCGGTTGTCGGCCTTACCAGGGGGCTGGCGTTTGAAGCGGGGCGTTACGGAATTACTGTAAACGCAATCTCTCCGGGGCTTATACAAACTGAAACGGTTCAGGAACATGATTTCAAAGAGATGAGCAAGGAAATTGCCAATAACTCCGCGATACCGAGGCTCGAATACCCAGATGACCTGGTAGGCACCGCGGCATGGCTCGCCGCGGATGACGCGGCTTTCGTGACAGGACAGAACATCAGCGTATCGGGAGGCCTGAGTTTACATTAACTGATAAACGAAGTGGGGCGTTTCATTAACCGGGACAAAACCGCAGGGACGTCGCACTGCGGCTCCGTGGAAACATAAGAGCATTGAATGATCAGCAACTTTAAAGGAGGTGATCC
>JAXHVI010000242.1:0-20991 GCA_034189195.1 Thermodesulfobacteriota bacterium
GCCCTGCCGGTGATCGCCATCTGTATCGCCATTTACGTTGCCTCTACACTGGGCGGTCTTTACGGCATCGCCATGGCGGCCATGTCCATGCTGTCGATGACCGGTATGGTTATCGCCATTGACGCCTACGGCCCCATTACGGACAATGCCGGCGGCATCGCCGAAATGGCCGAGATGGACGAGAGCGTCCGGGCCGTCACCGACCCCCTGGATGCGGTGGGCAACACCACCAAGGCCGTTACCAAGGGGTATGCCATCGGCTCCGCCGGTCTGGCCGCCCTGGTGCTGTTTGCCTCCTATGTCATGGAATTCCAGTTCCATGAAGGCGGCGATCATGTCGCTCTGGTCTTTGACCTGGCCGACGTGCGGGTACTGATCGGCCTGTTTATCGGCGGCCTGCTGCCCTTCCTGTTCGCTTCCATCGCCATGAAGGCCGTGGGACGGGCCGGCGGCGCGGTGGTTGACGAAGTGCGCCGTCAGTTCCGTGAAATTCCGGGCATCATGGAAGGCACGGCCAAGCCTGACTACTCCGCCTGCGTGGACCTGGTCACCAAGTTCGCCATCAAGGAGATGATGGTACCGGCGATTATTCCGGTGGTTGCTCCGATCATTGTGGGCGTTCTGTTCGGAAAAGTCGGCGGCCCCTATGCTGTCGGCGGTCTTCTGATCGGCAGCATCGTTACCGGTATCTTCCTGGCCATCTCCATGACAACCGGCGGCGCGGCCTGGGACAATGCCAAAAAGTACATTGAAGACGGCAACTTCGGCGGCAAGGGCAGCGATGCTCATAAGGCAGCGGTTACCGGCGACACCGTCGGCGACCCCTACAAAGACACCGCTGGTCCGGCCATCAACCCCATGATCAAGATCGTCAACGTGGTAGCCCTGCTCATGGTGCCGGTGCTGTTCCTGTAACACGAAACTGTTAACAACCTGAGATAAAAGGGGGAGAGCCGACCGGCCCTCCCCCTTTTTAGTTGCCGGACCGGTTAAAATCTGCTATAAATAGTAAGATTTGTAGTTATCAACCTCCGAGGTGACATAAAAAATGGCACAGAAGGCAAAAACCAAAAAAGGGCCGGCCGTTAAAAAAGGCCCGAACAACTATCAACCCGGCGACCTGGTGGTCTACCCGGCCCATGGCGTGGGCCGCATTGAGACCATTGAGTCCCGGAACATCGGCGATACCCGGCAGGATTTTTACATCATGAAAATCCTGGAAACCAACATGGTCATCATGATCCCCACCCAGAACCTCACGGTCGTGGGCATCCGCAACGTGATCTGCAAAAAAGAGGTTTCAAAGATTTACAACATCATCCGCAGCCAGGAGGAGTGTGGCGCCGGTGACAACCAGACATGGAACCGGCGATACAAGGAGTACATGGACAAAATCAAAACCGGTTCCCTGTACGAAGTGGCCGAGGTGTTCCGGGACCTCTTTTTGCTGAAAATGACAAAAGACCTTTCATTTGGGGAAAGAAAACTGCTGGATACAGCCCAGGGGCTGCTGGTAAAAGAGCTTTCCATTGCAAAAGGGGCCGAAGAAAAAACGGTCATCTCTGAGATCGAGTCCTTTTTTCCCAAAATTCAGCCCTCCCATGCCGCCGGATAGAGACGTCACCCTTGTGACGAGTGCCGGACACGACGGTCTGCGACTGGACACGCTGGTCTCCAGCCAGTGGGGATGTTCACGTCATGCAGCGGTCCTGCTTATCCGGAACGGTACTATCCTTGTGGACGGCCGGGCCCAGAAGCCTTCCTATAAAGTTGGCATCAACCAGTCCATAACGGGTCGTATTCCTTCACAAAAGCCGGAAAGGCCCGGGCCTGAGCCAGCGCCCATTCCCATTCTCTTTGAAGATGCGTTTCTGCTGGTTGTCAACAAGCCCCCCGGGCTTGTGGTACACCCGGCACCGGGCCATGAGGAAGGCACGCTTGCCAACCGCCTGCTGCACCATTTTCCGGCTATTGGCGCCGCCGGCGATCCGGACCGGCCCGGCATTGTTCACCGTCTGGACAAAAACACCTCCGGGGCCATGGTGGTGGCCAAAACCGCAGCCGCCCACCAGGCGCTTTCCGAAATGTTCAAGTCCAGGCAGGTTCGTAAAACCTACCTGGCCCTGGTATACGGCCAAATGAAATATACCGACGGTATTATCACCCTGCCCATCGGCCGTCACGCCCTGGAAAGAAAAAAAATGTCGGTTTCAAGCCCCCAGGCCAGGCCGTCGGAAACCCGCTGGAAAGTGCGCAAAACTTTTTCCGATGCCAGCCTGCTGGAACTTGAAATTCACACCGGCCGGACCCACCAAATCCGGGTCCACTGCACGGCACTGCAACGGCCGGTCGTGGGAGACCCCACCTACCAGTGCAAATGGACACGCAAACGGCAGCATTTTTCCGGCCGGGCCTCTTTTGAGCTGCTCAATGCCGCCGGCCGGCAGATGCTTCACGCGTGGCGCCTGGAATTTGTCCACCCCGGGACCGGCAGGCCCATGTGCTTTACAGCACCGCTTTTCGAAGATATAAAAAAGATGCTCCACCGGCTTCGGGCCATTGACGCTGAAAACGCCCCAAAAAGAGCCTTCTGATGCGTCAAGTGGCTGTAACCCCTCCCCCATTCATGGAGGTTTCATGAAAATAAGAAACTTTACCCACAAAAAATGTTTTATCACCGGCACGGCCGGCGGTATCGGCCGGGCCACGGCCGTTGCCATGGCCCGGCGGGGAGCCCGCCTCTTTCTTACCGACATCAACGCGGATCCGCTGGAGACGGTGGTCAGGGAAATTGAGCAGGAAGGCGGCGGCGTGGCCTTAGACAGAGATGCCACATGACCGGCCTTCCCCAGCCCGTCAAGCCCCGGCTTCAGGATGCTGCGGGAAGCCCCTGGTGGACCGGATCTTCCTGCTGCCGCTGAAGCTGGCCGCACCTTTTGTGCCGCCGCCGGCCATGGACCGCAACACCTATGAGCAGCGGCTTGATTTTTACATCAAGAGTGGCTATGTGGCCCGGCCCGCATCTTTTTTCCGCCGGGCTGGACGTGGCCCTCTTTATCGCGCCCTTTCCGAAGCTGTCTTCTGGCAAACTCCTTGTGGTGGCGTCCGTGGGAGACCGTCTCTGCCCCTTTGGCCATGTACAGTCACTGTGCGAAAAATGGCGCATCTCCGACTATCACTTTCTTTCCGGGGGCCACTGGCTGGTCTTCAACAGCCGGGAGCGGGGAAAAGCCTGGTATGAATTTCTTTTTCGTATGAAGTTTCTGGACAATCCCGGCTGAAAGCACCAAAACCGGCATGCCAGATAAAACGGGGCGAAGCCTTAACGGCTTCGCCCCGTTTCTGATTTTTCCAGATTTGCTCAAATTATGGTTACAACTTGCAGACGTTCTCCCGGTTGTAGCAGGTGGTGCAGCAGAAGAGGCACCGGTCCGCCTCCTTCAGGGCGTTCTCCTCGCTGATGACCAGGTCGGCCTCGTCAAAGGTCTTAATACGGGTGGCCACCTCCAGCTCCGGCATCTCCACCCGCTTACGCTTTGTAACCCCCTCCACTGTTTCAAACAGGCACCCGGGAATATGTGTCTTGAACAGGTCATTGGGCGGCGGTGCCACCGGCTGGCCGGAAAGGTAAAGATCGATTGAGCGGGCCGCGCGCCGTCCCCCGCCGATGGCCTCCACCACCAGGGAGGCGCCGGTGGCCGCGTCGCCGGCGGTAAAAATATAGGGAATGTTGGTCTGAAGGGTCTGGGGGTCAATCTGGTCGATGGTGTCCCACTTGGTGGTGGCCAGTTCTTCTCCCCGCCGGCCCTTTTCCGTCTGTTTAAAGGAGATGTCGGGCCCCTGGCCGATGGCCAGCACAATCATGTCGGTCTCCAGCACCTGGACCGCGCCCTCCTTGGGTACGGGTTTGCGGCGGCCGCTGGCGTCGGGTTCGCCCAGTTCCATTTCCTGGACCTCCAGGCCCACCACGTTACCATTCTCATCCCCGAGAATGCGGTTGGGGGAGAACAGGTATTTCATGTTGACTCCCTCATGTTCGGCCGCCTCGATCTCCACCATGTTGGCCGGCATCTCGTTCCGGGTCCGGCGGTAGACGATGGAAACCTCTTCGGCCCCCAGCCGCACCAGGGTCCGGACGCAGTCAATGGCCGTGTTGCCGCCGCCGATGACGGCGCACTTTCTGCCCACCGGCACCGGGTCCTTGCCGGCACCCTGCTGCCAGGCGGCAAATTTGGTTAGAAATGATATGCCGGTATACACACCCTTGAGGTCGTTGCCTTCAATCTTAAGACCATAATCCTTCCATGCGCCGATGCCCAGGAAAATGGCGTCGTACCCGGCGGCCATCAGGCTGCCCATGTCAAAGTCGCGGCCCAGCCGCATGTTGGGCTTGTGCTCAATGCCCATGTTGAGAATACCGTCGGTCTCCCACTTTAACACCTTTTTGGGCAGCCGGTATTCGGGAATACCGTAACGGATCATGCCGCCCAGCTCCGGGTTGTCGTCAAAGATGGTCACGCCGTGTCCCACCCGGCGCAGAAAATAGGCGGCGGTCAGGCCGGCCGGCCCGCCGCCGATCACCGCCACCTTTTTTCCGGTGGACGGCGCGCAGGGAATGGGCAGTCGTTTACCTGAATTCATTTCGTAATCGGCCACAAACCGCTTGAGCTGGTTGATGGATACCGGCTCATCCACAACCCCGCGGCGGCACTTGTCCTCGCAGGGATGGGGACAGACCCGGCCGCAGGCCAGCAGCAACGGGTTTCTTTCCCGAATGGTGTTGACCGCACCCTCATAGTCTCCGTTTTTGATCTGGTTGATGTATTTGGGAATATCAATCTGGGCCGGACAGGTCTGGGTGCACGGCGCATGGGCACCGTTGGTGGCATTGAACTCAAAAAGCCGCTGGCTCATGGTCTTGACCCGAATGATGTTCTTCGGACAGACCGCCTCGCAGGCCCCGCACCCCACGCATTTGGCCGGGTCCACCACCGGGTAGCCCTCTCCGCTCATCTCGATGGCGTCAAAGGCACAGGCCTTAATGCAGTCCCCGTATCCCAGGCACCCGGTGGGGCACTCTCTTCTTCCGCCATACAGGGCCGTAACCGCGTTGCAGGAAAGAATTCCCTTGTATATGTATTTGTTTTCCGCCCGGTTGCCGCCGGTGCACTCATTTTCCGACACTCTGGGCTCGGCGGTTCCGGGATCCACTCCCATGATGGCGGCAATGGCGGCCGCGGAATCCGGCCCACCCACAATACATACACTGGGCAGGGCCTCGCCCTTCACCACTGCCGCGGCAGCAGCCGAGCAGCCGGCATATCCGCACCCGCCGCAGTTGGCGCCGGCGGTTGCCGATTCGACCGCTGCGATACGGGGGTCCTCGTAAACATAAAACACACGGGAAGCAACACCCAGAATGATGCTGCTGGCCATGCCCAGCCCCAACATGGAAATAATCGCATTTAACACTGCATACTCCTTCGAATTACGATTTCGACAGTATGATTAAGCCATGCCTTTGAACGCGAAAAACGCCAGCGCGATCATCCCTGCGGTCACCAGGCCGATGGAGGTGTCCTGCAACGGTTTGGGCACCTTGCCCAGGTTGATCCGCTCCCGCACGCCGGCAAACAGGATCAGGGCAAGGCCGAAACCCACGGCATAGGAGAAGGAGGCCACCAGGGTCTGCAGAAAATTATACTCCTCCTTGATGTTGATCAGGCAGGCGCCCATCACGGCGCAGTTGGTGGTGATCAGGGGCAGGAAAATGCCCAGACCCGCGTAAAGGGCCGGAATGCTCTTTTTCAGAAACATCTCCACAAACTGGACCAGGGAGGCGATCACCAGGATAAAGGCCAGGGTGCGCAGAAACTCCAGGTCGAGCCACTTGAGCAGGAACACATCCACGCACCAGGTGATTACGCCGGCCATGACCAGGACGAACACCACGGCCATGGCCATGCCCACCGCGGTCTCCATTTTCTTGGAGGTGCCCAGAAACGGACAGTTGCCCAGAAACTGGGCAAGCAGAATGTTATTGATCAGAATGCAGCTGATGGCCAGAAGAATATATTCGGTCATTGAAGTCTCCTATTTGCTACCGAGCATGTTCATGATGCAGAGCATGAGGCCGAGGCACACGAAAGCGCCCGGTGCCTGCACCATAAAGGCAAAGGGCAGAAACGCGTCACCGAACAGCGAAAAGCTGTTGCCAAGGACCGTTACCGTTCCGGCGCCAAGGGCCTCCCGGACCGCGGCAATGGCGGCCAGAGACAGGGTAAACCCGACACCGATGCCCAGGCCGTCGGCAATGGACGGCAGCAGGGGGTTTTTAAAGGCAAAGGCCTCGGCCCGCCCCAGCACGATGCAGTTCACAACGATCAGGGGGATAAAAATACCCAGCTGCAGAAACAGGCTGTAGGTATAGGCCTGCATCAGCAGCTCCACCAGGGTCACAAAGGCGGCGATGATGGTGACGAAGCAGGCGATGCGCACCTTGGCGGGAATGACGTTTCGCAGCATGGAAACCAGAATGTTCGACCCCACCAGCACAAAGGTGGTGGCCAGTCCCATGCCGATGCCGTTTTCCACCTTTGTTGTGACCGCCAAGGTGGGGCACAGACCCAGCACCAGCCGAAACGGCGGAATCTCCGCCCACAACCCCTTGGTAAACTCTTGCGTAATAGACTTGGCCATTTTTTCAACTCCCCTGTTTATAAACTTGCTATCTTGTTTTTGATCTCGTCTTCCAACTGCTGGTAAATCTCGCCGGCGCTGGTGGCGGCATTGCACACGGCCCCGGAGGTGACGGTGGCACCGCTGATGGCGTCGATCTGGCCGCCGGCGCTCTTGACCTTAAACTCCTGGGTCACGGGAAGGCCCACAAACCGGTTCACCAGGTCCGGCTCGCTCTTGGCCCTGGACCCGATGCCCGGGGTCTCGCTGTGAGTGGTCACGCCGGCGCCGGCAATGGTGCCGGTTTCAATATCCACTGCCACCATCAGGCCCACATCACCGCCGAACCCGCCTTTGCCGCTGGCGCTCAGGGCCACGTACCGGACCTTGCCGTCCACGGCGATGGGGAAAAAGGTCACCCCCTCCTTGCCCTCGCCGATGGTAAACCGGTCGGCGATCATGTCATTGGAAGCGTTTGCAAACATCTCCCGCAGCACCGGCCCCTGCACAAAATTGAGCACCTGGAGCTCGATTCTGTCCTGTGTCGCGGCCCGCACGCCGGCCAGCAGACCGCCGGAAACCGCTGTCAAAACGGTCAGCACCACCACCATTTTAATTAATTCACGCATTATGCTACCTTCCCCATTGCTTTTGGTCTGATTTTATCAACAAGTGGATTGATCAGGTTGATCACCAGAATGGCAAACACCACACCGTCCACATGCACGCCGATGTTTCTGATCAGCACGGTCAGCAGACCGCCGGCGGCGCCGTAGATCAGCATGGGTACAAAATTGACCGGTGAAGAGGAGTCCTCGGTGGCCAGAAAAAAAGCGCCGATCAGCGTGTAGCCCGTCAGCAGGTGAAACACCGGGCCTGCATAATCCGCTGGTTTGCTCAGGTTGAACACCAGGGCCGTGACAAACACGCCGGCCAGGAAAGATACCGCGATCTCCCACCGGATATAGCCCCGAACCATCAGGTAGATGCCGCCGATGAGAATACCCAGGCCGAAGGTGGCGCCGATGCCGCCGGCCTGCTTGCCCATCAGCAGGTCCATGGGTGTAAACCCGGCCACACTGGCCGAACCGAAATACTTGGCCGACCACATCGGATAGACCATATTGAAGCCGGTTTCGTAGTCGGCCAGCATGTAGTTGAAGTCCACAAAGGCGGGCCATGAAACGCCCAGGATGGCCAGGCTGATGAGGGCGGGGTTGAAGGGGTTGGCGCCCAGGCCGCCGAAAATCTGCTTGGCGATGACAATGGCCACAAACGTCCCGGTTATCACCATCCACCAGGGCGTGGTGGCCGGCAGCAGCATGGCCAGCAGCAACCCCACCAGGGCGGCATTGCCATCCCCCACGGAAACCGGTGTCTTGGAAACCCTGTTAATCAGCAGCTCCCAGAGCATGGCGGTGGACACGGAGAGGCAGACCACGGCCAGGGCCGGCACACCATAGGTCAGGATACCGGCGATTGCCGGAATCAGGGCCACCAGCAGAATATTGTAGTGCCGGGCCGCCAGGCTGCTGCCGTCATGCCAGAACGGCGCATGTGAAACAACCAGTTTTTTAGAACTATGCTGCATGATCCGCCTCCGCTGTAGTGAGTCTGGCAAATTCGTATTTGCCGAGTTGTATATACTGGAATATCGGAATTCGTGCCGGGCATACGCAGCTGCACAGGCCGCAGTCAATGCAGGAAAGCAGGTCGTGGCTGTCCACGGCCTCACTGTACGCCCCGGCCTGGAGATACCGGATCAGCACATTCACCGGCACCCGGACCGGACAGATTCTCACGCAGTCACCGCAGTTGATGCAGCTGTTTTCCGACACCTCGAAGACCTGGTCGGCGCCCTGCACAAGAATCATGTCGGTATCCGGTCCCACGGGATGGCTTTCGGTGTAGACCGCAGTTCCGGTCAGCGGACCGCCCAGGACCAACCGGTCGTTTTCACTGACCGCCTGGGAGCAGGCGGAAAGCACCTGGCCCACCGGCGTGCCCAGCACCACCGACACCAATTTTTTTGCTCCGTTTTTCAACACCACGGTAACGACCTTGCGGTCCGGAACCCTGCCCGTCTCATAAGCTTTCCCCAGGGCCGCCACCGCCTCGGCACTGACAAAACAGATGCCCGCCGCCTCAAAGGTGGTGTCGGCCGGAATGGTCATCCCCAGCAGGTCTTTTGCCATAATACGCGGATTGGCCGCCGGGTAGGCAGCGCCGACCTTTTTCATTTCCAGTCCGCCGGCCTGCAGGCCGTGGGCCATCCTGTCAAACACCGCCAGCACCATCCGGGGCGCGCCGCCCAGCATCTTTTTCAGGGCCTCGGCGCCCCGCAACACGGCCTCCATGCCGGTTTTCAGCACATACTGACGGGTCACGCACAGCAGGTCCGAATCCAAACCGCACACAACGATCGTCCTGATCTTGTCAGGCGTGTCAAACAGCCCGGCCGGCAGCCCGCCGGGCACGCACCGTAAAAACCGGTCGGCTGCCTCCAGCGACGGGGTTTTGCCGACCTGGGCAAAGGCGTCGTCCGCCGCGGCACTCGCATCCACCTTGACGGTTACAGCGGTATACCGCCGGCCGAAATTCCCGGTATAGGCATCCACCGAGGACACCGCACCGCCCATGGCGGCCGTGGCATAAGCGTTGCTGCCGGCAATGGGGAATACCGCCTGACCTTGGGCAATGGCGTCTCCTGTATGGACCTGCAACGCCATCTGATTTTCAAAGGGTGCGTCCACCAGCAGGGTGATGGCGGCGGGCGCCGGTATTTCCTGGGCCGCCAGGGTCGAATCCAGGGGCTCATACATCAATGCAGGCTTTGCCAATCCGAAAAACGGTCTTTTTATCATCGCCTTACCTTTTTCATCCCATTAACTATTAAATGCCGTGACACCGCCGCGGCAAACGTGTCTCTACTGGGCGTGGCACTCGCCACAGGCAACGGGTCCCGCCCCGTAATCCTCGTGACATCCGATGCACTGGTCATGCAGGGCGTCCGACGTCTTCTGGAACTTCATGATCATTGCATCCCCGTAATCCGGTTCGTGGCATTCACTGCAGGAGGCCGGAACATCCTCGCCCTCGGCCAGGGCATGACAGTCCTTGCAGGTCCAGGCATCCGGTTCGGTCTCCAGCACCACATGATGCTCATCAAAAACATAGTCGTCGTAAATCACGGGGTGGCAGGCCGTGCACTCGGAAGGAACGGTCTTGGCGTCGGCGGCCCGGTGACATTCGGCGCACGACATGTAATCGCCCGTTTCACCGTGGTGATGACAGGCGGCGCAGTCGTCCACCTGGGCATGCATCTGATGGTCGAACATCACATCTCCCCCCAGGCTTTTGTAAACCTTCCGAACCGGTTCGTCGGGTTTTCCCGCAGGCACCGCCGCATAACAGACCACGCCCACAATCAGTAAGATTGCGGCCAGACCGTAAGCAAGTTTTGTCTCCTTTTGTGATCCCATCTACATGTCCTCATTCCAGGTTTTAGAAAACGGGTTTGAATTAAAAATTGTAAAAAATACTCTCTAGCACAGTCAATACGGCCTTTTCAAGTGTTTTATGCCAAAAAACGCCGGTGCGGGCCAATTGCCTTTTGCCGGTGGCGCTCGGCGGGGGGAAACGCAACTAATTTATATTTATGGATCTTCTTCGACTTAGTGGGTGCGCAGGTCTCAAGGATTCAAGGGGTCGAGGGTCCAAGGGTTTGTCATCGAAAGAAATATCAAGGTTCTGTACCTGTTTTTGTTAGTGTTCTATTAATCGGGAGATGCACCATACTTAATATTAAAATGGCCAGAGAAAGCATCTGAGGGAATCCATGAGGGCCTTTTCGCACCCGGCAAACTGCCGGGAATAAAGGTCGGCTCTGGACTGCACCTTCCGGGCCACGGCAAGCAGAGAAGGCTTTGCCTGATGGGTGCCCCGGGAAAAACCGCCCTGGCCCTCATGGTAGGCAAGGTAGAGGTTGTAGGCGTCACTGGCGGAGATGCCGCACTTCACCCGGCTCAAGTGACAATACCAGCCGATAAAGTCCACGGCATCGGCAAAATCGTCCCGGTCGGCCCCGGCGTTGCCCGTGGCCCTTTGA
This sequence comes from Thermodesulfobacteriota bacterium, assembly GCA_034189195.1. Classification (GTDB taxonomy): domain Bacteria; phylum Desulfobacterota; class Desulfobacteria; order Desulfobacterales; family Desulfosudaceae; genus Desulfosudis. The sequence continues at coordinate 10,787 of JAXHVI010000242.1, forward strand.
TAGGCGCCCCAGGTGGCGTCCAGTGCCTGGGCATACCCGTAGGCGGAGGAGGGGCGCGGGCCGGGCAGAAGACAAAGGCAGGTGGTGCGGGGCGGCCTGGCCCTGGGTTGAAAGCGTGACTCCTGGTGCATAATGGCCATCAGCACCGGTATGGGAATGCCCCATCGCCGGGAGGCGGCGTGGGCCGGCTTGAACCAGTCGTCCTTCTCTTTGAAAATACGGCAGATATTGTCCCGGGAGGAGAGCGGTTGTGAGCCGGCACAACCGAAAACCGACATGCCGACACACAGACAAACGATTCCCAAAAGCACGGGTTTTATATGGGACTCGGCTTTTGTCATGGTGTCGCTGCCGGCCCGCGCAGAAAGGTTTTCTTCCGGCAGGCAGACCATTAAGATTTACAGGCAGTTGTTTTCGTAAAGACAACGGCTGTTTTAAAAAATTCGGGCGGCGGGCATGACGGGGAAATACATGCTCGCCGCCGGAATCAACAGTAATCCGCAACCAGGGGCCTGGAAAACGGCACCGTATGTCCGTCTATTTGGAACCGCGCTTGGATGCCTTGAGTGGGTTTACTTTCGACTTGGTCACCGCGGCATCCACCACATGGGTGGCCAGGTTGCACCGGCCCCGCTTCCACTTGGCCGCGGGGTCAGGGGTGGCGGTACAGTACAGACCGGTGGGAAACTCGGCAATGCGTTTACAGCCCGAACAGGCTTCCACAACAGGCTTGCACACCCCTCCGATAAAGGAGCAGCCCGCCGCCGTCATAAAGGGACATTCGACATTCTCTTTTACAGTCACGCACAACATAATGATACCACCTCCATGAAACAGACCGCCCTGCCAGTGATTGGACAGGGCATCAAAAAATTAAAGTTCTACTTTTTAAATCCATTCGAAGGGCAAGTCAAGGCTTTTTTGGCTTTTTGTGTCTGGCTGAGCCTGGATTTCTCCCGGAAAACCTGATAGAGTGTCCGGACCTAACGGCCCGCATGCCGTGACACCGTTCCCCCTTCAGGAGGTGGCAATGAACCGCACAGTGATAATTTATGGCAAGCACACATGACCCTTCACCCGGTCGGCCCGTGAGGCCTACGCAGCATCGGGACGGACAGTGGATTATCGTGATGTGGTACAAGGCCCGCCCGATACCCTTGACGCCATGCTGACCCTTTCCGGCGGCAACCGGAAAATACCGGTAATCGTGGACGAGGGCCGGGTGATTATCGGTTTTCAGGGACGGGGCTGAAAAGCCTAGTGTCATCCGGCCGGCGGCCGGATTCCAACAACCCCACCAGAACAGGAAAAAACAACAATGAACAGACAGTTTCTCCTTGATGAGTTCAAGCTGGAAGAGGCCTGGCGCCTTTTTAAAATCATGGGCGAATTTGTGGAAGGCATTGACGAGCTTCACAACATCGGCCCGGCGGTGAGCATCTTCGGGTCGGCCCGGCTGCATCCCGATTCGCCGGTCTATCAAAAAGCTGAAAAAGTTGCGGGCCTGTTTGCCGAAAACGGCTTTGCCGTGCTTACCGGCGGCGGCGGGGGCATCATGGAAGCGGCCAACAAGGGGGCCTCGGCAAAGGGGGGCAAATCGGTGGGGCTGAACATTGACCTGCCCTTTGAGCAGAAACCCAACGATTATGCCAACATCAAACTCCAGTTCCACTATTTTTTCATTCGCAAGGTCATGTTTGTCAAGTATGCCCAGGCCTACATCATCATGCCCGGCGGATTCGGCACAATGGATGAGCTGTTCGAGGCGGTCACCCTGGCCCAGACCCGGCGCATTCGGCCCCTTCCCATCATTCTAATGGGGTCGGACTACTGGTCGGGCCTAGTGGAGTGGGTACGGACAACCCTGCTGGCCGATGGCGCAATTTCTCCGGAGGACATGGATTTTCTTCAGATCATCGACGAACCGGAAGCAGTGGTCAAGGCCGTTAAAAAGCTGGTGATCCTGTAGCCTGAATATTTCATGAAATGTCCGGGTCGGTCGGCAGGCAGCCGGGGAACGACAGACCGTGCACGATAGCATCAACCTTCCTGAAGCCCGCCGTTACTGAGCTGCATCTGGCAGAGCCGGGCATAATCCCCTTTGCGGGCCAGCAGATCCTCGTGCGTTCCCTGCTCGGTGATCCGGCCGTCCGACAGCACCACGATCCGGTCCGCATGATGCACCGTGGAGAGCCGGTGGGCAATCACAAAGGTGGTGCGGCCCTTCATCAGGTTGGCCAGGGCCTTCTGCACCACCGCCTCGGATTCACTGTCCAGGGCCGAGGTGGCCTCATCCAGAATCAGGACCGGCGCGTCCTTGATCAGGGCACGGGCAATGCATAGCCGTTGCTTTTGTCCACCTGAGAGCCGGGCGCCCAGCTCGCCGATCATGGTATCAAACCCCTTGGGAAACCCCACGACAAAGTCATATGCATAGGCGTCTTTTGCCGCCTGAAGGATATCCGCCTCCGATGCATGCTGATTGCCGTAGGCGATGTTGTTGCGCACGGTGTCGTTAAACAGGATGGGCTCCTGGGTGACAATGGCGATCTGATCCCGCAGGGAAGCGATGGATGCCTTCCGGATATCCAGCCCGTCAATCAGAATGCGGCCGGAGGTCACATCGTAAAACCGGGGAATCAGGTTGACAAGGGACGTCTTGCCGCCGCCGCTGGCGCCCACCAGGGCTACCACCTCGCCCGGCGCCACGGTCAGATTAATATCACTGAGCACCGGCCCGCCGGTGTCGTAGGCAAACGAGACATTCTCAAACACCACCGTGTGGGGGGCCCGTTGTATCGTCACCGGGTCCGGTGCTTCAACGATATCGGACCGGGTTTCTAAAATATCGTAGACCCGGTCCACTGCGGCAAGCCCCTGCTGAAGCAGGGCGTTTAAGCCGGAAATCTTTTTCACCGGGTCGTACATCAGCATCACCGCCGCCAGAAACGATAAAAAGGTGCCGGTGGTATAGACCCCGCTGATGACCCGGGAACCGCCCAGCCAGATGACAAAGGCAATGCCCGCGCCTGCCACGAACTCCATGAGCGGGGACGACAGGGCCCGCACCATGATGCTTTTCATCTCGATCGTAAAAAGCGACCGGGACTTTTCGTAAAACCGGGCCTCTTCGTAGGACTCCATGCCAAAGGCCTTGACGATCTTGTTGCCGGAAAAGGTCTCGTGCAGAAAAGCGTTCATGTCGGCGATGGTCTCCTGGCTTCGGGTGGAGACCCGCCGGACCTTCCGGCCGATGGCCACCACCGGGTAGAAGGCCACCGGCAGGACGATGAAGGCCACCAGGGCCAGCTCCCATATCTGGTAGAAGATCAGCCCCAGCAGAAAAAAAACCGTGCAGAAATCGCGCACCATGGAGGTGACGGCATTGGACACCACGACCTTGATGAGATTCACGTCGTTGGTGATGCGGGACATCAGGACCCCGGTGCGCTCCTTGTGAAAAAAGGCCAGGGGCAGCTGACAGATCCGGGCATAAAGATTGTCCCGAAAATTTTTGATGATGCCCTCGGCCACCCGGCCCATGAAAAACTCCTGACCGTACATGCCCGTGCCCCGCAGCAGGGAAACGAAGACCACCGCCAGCGGAATCAGCCGAAGCATCCGGGCGTCCTTGGTGATGAAAATCTGGTCAATGGCCGGCTTGATGAGATAGGCAAGGGCCGCGGTGGTGGCCGATGTCAGCAGCATGCAGGCCACGGCCAGGTAAAGCCGGAAGCGGTTTCCCTTGATGTAGCCCAGCAGGCTGCGATGTCGTGGTTTTAATCGAAAAATCGCCATCAGGTTACCCCTTTATCCAGCAGCCGGACCGCGATTTGGGCGGCCCGGGCCGATGCCCCGGGACCGCCCAGGCGCTTCCGGACTTCGGCAAGCCCCTTTCGAACGGTCTCCAGTTCCTGGGGATCAGAAATCATCGATACAATACGCACGGCAATGTTTTCCGCCGAAGCCTCTTTCTGAATCAGCTCCGGCACAACCGTTTTACCGGCGATCAGGTTCACCAGGCTGATGTGCTCCAGCCGGATCAAGGCCCTTGCCAGCCAGTAACTGAGAAACGACACCCTGTAAATCACCACCATGGGAACGCCGTACAGAGCCGTTTCAAGGGAGACGGTGCCGGACACCGCCACCACGCAGATGCTTTTCTTCAATACCTGGGTCACGTCACCGGGAACAATGGTAAAAGGGACGGCGCCGATATACTTTTCCGTGATTGAAGCCGTGCGTTCCACCGGAATCGAGGGCGCGCAGGAGACCAGAAAAGTGACATGGGGATGGCGACGGCTGATCCGGGCCGCGGCTTCCATCATTACAGGCAGGTGCCGTGTCACCTCGCTGCCCCGGGAACCGGGCAGCAGGCCCACCACTGTCCGTCCTTCTGTTCTCTCGTATAGCGGCGCCGGTTCGTATCCGGCGTCCAGCAGGGGATGGCCCACAAAGGTCACGGGGACATCGTGGGCCTTGAAAAAATCGGCCTCAAAGGGAAGAATCACCGCTGTGTGGTCCACCCGTTTCCGAATGGTACGCACCCGGCCTTTTCGCCAGGCCCATACCTGGGGAGAAATATAGTAAAAAACGGGAATGCCGTGCTTTTTGGCCGTTGCCGCTATTCTGAGGTTGAAGTCGGGAAAATCGATAAGCACCAGGAGGTCGGGAATGCGGGAGGCCAGCATCCGTTTGGCCGTTTTCATGCCGCTCAGAATATCCGGCATGCGGGCAATCACCTCGGTGATGCCCACCACTGAAAGCCGCTCCGCCTTCACCAGGATCTTGGCGCCGGCCCGGCGCATGGCCGCCCCCCCGATACCGCAGAAAAAAAGAGGGGCATCCATCTGTTCGCGCATGTGCCGGATCAGGTTGGCGCCGTGCAGGTCACCGGAGGCCTCGCCGGCGATGATCATCACGCACCGGTCCGCCGGCATCCTGTTCGGCAAAGCGTGCTTATCCAATCCGGTCTCCCGTGCGCTGAATCTGATCCGCCACATCCAGGGCCACCCGCAGGGCCTCCCTGCCCACCCGGGCCGACACCTCCGGGGTCTCCCGGCGCCGGACGCTTTTTACAAAGGCCCGAATCTCCTGCTCCAGGGCGTCCCATTTCATGAACGAAAGGTTTTTCACGGACAGGCCGGGAATGAAGCTCGACGGATCGCCGTCTTCGCTTTTATCGACAATGGTGATGCCGCTGCTGGCAAAATCGATGGCAATGTAAGCGTCCTTCTGAAACATGCGCAGCCTGCGCTCGTTCCGGGTGGAGATGCGGCTGGCCGTCACGTTGGCCACGCACCCGCTTGCAAATTCCAGGCGGGCGTTGGCGATATCCACGGAATCGGAGATCACGGTCATGCCGGCGGCCCGAAGGTCGATCACCCCGGAACCCACAAAGTTTAGAATAATGTCAATATCGTGAATCATTAAATCCAGCACCACGCTCACGTCAGTGCCACGGGGCTTGTATATGCTCAGCCGGTGGGACTCGATAAACAAAGGCTTTTTGACGATCCCCTTCAGGGGCGCCACCGCCGGGTTGAACCGTTCAAGGTGGCCCACCTGAAGTATGGCGCCGGTGGATTCGGCCAGCTCCACCAGGCGGTCAGCCTCGTCCAGGGTCTCGGTCATGGGCTTTTCCAGCAGAATATCCACACCCTGTTCCAGAAAGGACTGGGCCACCTCAAAATGGTGGCGGGTGGGCACCACGATGCTCACCGCGTCCACGCGGCCGAAAAGATCCCGAAAATCAGTGTGGGCCGTGGTGTTCAGCTTTCCGGCCACCGCTTCAGCAGCGGCCCGGTTGACATCCGCCACGCCCACCAGATCCACATCCTCTATGGCGGCATACTTTTCCGCGTGAAATTTTCCCAGATACCCGGTTCCCACGACGCCGACACGCAATTTTTCCATCTTCCGCTTTGCCCTTTGTCAGGAGAGACTTGCGTCCTTGTCCGTCAACGCAACGACACTCATGTTATTCGCATCCGCAAACTTTATCATCTCCGGCTTGTCAAACACCACGGACCGGCCCGCCTCCACCGCCAGCACCGTGGCCCCCGCGGACTGCATGGTTCTGACCGTCTCCATCCCCACCGCGGGCATATCAAACCGCAGGTCCTGGTTGGGCTTGCACACCTTTACCACCACCGCGTCCCCGCCGCCCAGCCCGCCGCCCCTGGCAATGGCCGCGTCCGTACCCTCAATGGCTTCCACCGCCAGCACGGACCCTTTCTGCACCACCACGCACTGGCCCACATCCAGCCGGCCGATCTCTTTGGCAATACGCCACCCCAGGGAAATGTCGGACCACTGACCGGCGGTGGGTTTTGCTTTCGTCCAGCACCCTTCACCGGCAAGAATATGGGGCAGCAGAAACGTGGAGGCCCTTACCCGAAGTCCGTTTTCCTCCAGCAGACCTGCAAAGCTTCTTAACAGCAGATCATCATGGGTCTCCGTCAGTCCGGCAATAAAGGCCAGGGCCGTGTCATCGGGCTGGAAATCGGAGAACATGACGGTTTTGCGTACCCACCCCATGATCACCGCGTCGGTGACCTGATGGCGGGAAAAAAATTCCAGCAGCCGCTCCACCTGTCCCACGTTGAGCCAGGCAGCGGCATCGACCGCGTCCTGAATGGCGGGGTCGGCCTGGCCGGTGTAGGCCACTGCGTAAACCCCATGCCCGGCGGTCTTTGCCGCACGAGCGAACAGCAGGGGGAAACGGCCGCCCCCCGCGATCAGTCCGATGTTCATGATATGCTCTCTTCCGGCGCCAAGGCGGATAACCGCTTTCGATGCCGCGCACGTTCTGGTCTTGAAAATTTCACGAAACGATATTCATCCATCCCGCGAATTTCACGGGACCATCGAACTATCGTGTCAGCCCCCGGTTGGACGACGTGATAAAGTCCATGAAGGCTTTTACCTCGTCGGTCTGTTCCACCTCGGCATAGGCCCGCTCCACCGCCTCGTTCAGGGTGAGCCCGATGCGAAAAATAATCCGGTAGGTTTTTTTTAGGGCCGCCAGGGCCGCGGGCGAAAAATTATGCCGGCGGAGCCCCACCATGTTCAGCCCATAGAGTTTGGCCCGGTCTCCAGCGGCGATAACATAGGGCGGAATGTCCTTGACCACGGCGGACTTCCCGCCGATAAACGCGTAGCTGCCGATCTTGACGAACTGATGAACGGCCACCAGGCCGCCGATGGTGGCGTAATCGCCCACCGTGATGTGACCGGCCAGAGTGGCGTTGTTGGAAAAGATCACCCGCTTGCCCACACGGCAGTCGTGGGCCACATGAGTGTAGGCCATGAGCAGGCAGTCGTCGCCGATCTCGGTGAGGCCGCCGCCTTCCACCGTTCCCCGGTGGACCGTTACAAACTCCCGGATCGTGCACCGGCTCCCGATTCTCACGTGGGTCTCTTCTCCGGAAAACTTCAGTGCCTGGGGCACCGCGCCGATGGCGGCAAACTGGAAAATCCGGCATTCCGGGCCGATGGTGGTATGGGACTGGATGACCGCATGGGGTCCGATCACGGTGCCGGCCCCGACAGACACCTTATCCCCGATAACGGAATAGGCCCCGACCTGGACATCCGGCCCGATATCGGCCCCGGGATCAACAATCGCGGTTGGGTGTATCACTTTTCTTCTCCCCTGCCTTATGCGCCTGCCCCCGACGGCTGAAGGCTGGCCATGATCTGGGCCTCGGCCACGTGCACGCCGTCAACCTCGGCAAAGGCATCGATCTTGAAGGTGTTGAGTTTTTCTTTCACAATAGCGGCGCAGAGAATCAGGGCGTCTCCCGGCACCACCTTTTTCCGGAACCGGACCCTGTCCAGCCCGGCGAGATACCGGACCCCGCCCACCGGCGTATCCTGCCGGGAGAGGCCGATCAACAGACCGCCGGCCTGGCACATGGCCTCCACGATCAGCACGCCGGGCATGACCGGATTGCCGGGGAAATGCCCGGCGGCCCAGGGTTCGGCGGCGGACACGTTTTTGAGCGCCCGAATCCGGCTGTTGGGCACCACCTCCAGCACCCGGTCAATCATAAGAAACGGGTAGCGCTGGGGCAGTATGTTGAGAATCGTCCCGATGTCGATGGTTTCCATGGGCCTGTCCCGTTGTGATGAATTACCGTTTTTCCATAACAGCCAGCCGTTTTTCCAGTTCCGCGATCTTCTTTCGCATTCCGGGCAGGCCGGCCACGAGGGACTGGGCACGGAGCCACAATTTGTGTGGCATGCCCGGCGTACCGGAAACGGTTTCGCCGGGTTTTATCGATTTCACGATGCCGGCCTGAGGGCCTACCACTGCATTGTCTCCGATATCAAGATGGCCGGAAATACCGGCCTGACCGGCCAGTATCACATGGCGGCCCACGGTGGTGCTGCCGGCAATACCGACCTGGGCGACAATAATGGTATTCTCGCCCACGGTCACATTATGAGCGATATGCACCAGGTTGTCGGTCTTCACGCCCTGCCGAATCCAGGTCCGGCCGAAAGTGGCCCGGTCAATGGCATTGCCCGCGCCGATCTCCACGTCATCATCAATCTGCACAACCCCACTGTGAGGGATCTTGACATACACTTCCCCATCCGGGGCAAACCCGAATCCATCGCTGCCGATCACCGAACCGGCGTGAATGATCACCCGATTGCCGAGCACGCACTCTCTCAGAATCGACGTGTTGGCGTGAATAATAGCATCATTCCCGACGCGTACATGGTTGCCCAGAAACACGCCGGGATAAAGCACAACCCGGTCTCCCAGGGTCACGTGGTCCCCGATCACCACGCCGGGGCCGATGGATACACCTTCTCCGCAGGCAAAGCCGCCGCCGATAACGGCCCGGGGATCAATGCCCACGGGCTGCCGGCAGGCGGTGTCAAACAGCTGCCGTATGCGGGCAAACGCCGCCGCCGGATTCTCCACCGCCACCAGGTTCCGCCGGCTGTCCGTAAAACCGGCCGGCACCACAAGGGCGCCGGCGCCGGTCTGGTCAATACGCTTTAAAAATCCGGCATTGCCGGCCAGTGTGATATCTTCAGCCCCGGCCTGCTCAAAAGGCGCGGCGCTGGAGATTTCCATAGCGGCGTTCCCCACAACCCGGCCGTTTACCAGCCGGGCAATCTGTTCAAGGGAGCGTTTCATTGACAGGCTGCCTCACCCGGTCTTCGACGGGAGTTACTCCCCGTCCAGGGTCAAATTCTTGGAGTTGGCAAACACAATCAGCTTGTCGGTGACGTCAATGGCGCTGGGATAATACATGGTATACCCCTTTTCGATCATCAGGAGAAGCCCCTCCCTGGTGCCGAACTCCTGGGTCAGTTTGGTGAGTTTCGTGTCAAGCTTGCGGAGCATCTCCTGGTTGACCTTTCTTAAATTCTCCGAATATTTTTGCTGAAGCACCTGAAAATCGTACTTCTTGATACGAAACGCCCGATCCTTTTCCTCGCGCTTCTCCTCGCTCATCACCATGGCGTCCCGCTCCAACTCCGCCTCTAGTGCCTGGACATCCTGGGCCGCCGCTTCAAGATCGGCCTTGAGCTTGGCGTGTTCCTTTTCCACCTGGGCATTGGCCGCCTTGCCGATGTCCGATTCCTTGAAAAACTTCTGAATGTCCACCACCCCGATTTTCGCCACATCAGCGCCAAAACAGGGCAGACAACACCCCATGCACACCAGTGCCATCACGCTCATCGATATAACAAATTTCTTCATGGGATTACCGCCTCCTTATTGGTTTTGTTGCGTTAAAAATGTATTGCCTGATAAAAACCGCCGGCCCGAAAAATTTAGAACGGTTCGGGCAACCCGCATATTTCATGAAATTTTCGGGTTAAAATGCCGTGCCGATGGTGAACTCCCACCGCCCGCCTGAATCCTCGCCCGGCTTGGGGTCCAGAATATATCCCCGCTCCAGGCGAATGGGCCCCATGGGGGAAAACCAGCGGACACCGAACCCGGCACTCTCCCGAAGGGCAGGCTGGAACAGGTTATCACCTTCATCATACACATTGCCCGCATCATAAAACAGTACGCCCACCAGGCCGGCTTTCTTGTCAAACAGGGGGCACAGGAGTTCTATGTTAAACTGGGCGAACTTGTCGCCGCCCCGCTCTTCCACCAGGACCTCCTGCCAGCTGTTGGTCACATCAGACCAGACCCGTACCGTCTCTTTCACCGATATATCACG
>JAXHVI010000243.1:0-2505 GCA_034189195.1 Thermodesulfobacteriota bacterium
GCCGGGCCATCTCTTTTTCCTTGAAACGGGGCTCCTGCAGGACATTGGGAATGATGATGGGAACCCTGTGGGTGGCCACATATCCCACCACCCCTTCGTTCATGCGCAGGCTTCGGTTTTTAAGGTAGACCTGGTCGATGGCCTGGGTGGCCTTGAGCCGGATCACTTTTTCACCCTCTTCCTCCTCGATGATCCACAACGAACAGATCTCGACGCCCGTAACCTTTGCCGTGACCATCACGATGAGCTTGAGAATGTCCTCCAGGTACTGTTCAGAGGTGATGGCCCGGCTGATCTGGGCCAGCGCCTTGATATATTTGTCCGCATCCTGGACATCTGAATAGGGCATGTGCGTTCTCCGGTCCGGCTGTAATACCCCTGACAACGGGGTGCCGTCAGGGTGGAACCATAGTGCACCCCCGCCACGTTGTCAAATGCGAAGCCGACTGGCCGGCGTTTTTACAACCTTCCGGTTATTCCGCCGCTTCCCCGGCCTTCATGGCCGCCAGGGTGACGGTCAGCCGGTCCCGCAGGAACGAAGCCTTTAGGTGGTATTCGGTTTCCGTCAGGTTTTTGGAAAGCGTGGCCGCCTGAAGGCGTGCCTCTTTCAGTTTGCCGGTCAGTTCCATGGCGGTTTCGTGAAACGGCTGCATGTCATGCCTCCAGTCGCTGAAATTTTGTCATGAATCGCCTGTCAATATAGTCCTTCAGAAGAAAAGGGAGCCGCCCTTCCATGATCAGGCCCCGTTTTTTGAGCACACCGGTACGGTGGCCCAGGTTGAAAATCAGCAGGTAGTCGCCGCCCGGATCAAAGGGCAAAAGCGATTTTCCTTCCAGCGAGGCCAGCAGGTTGGCGTAAAGCACCGGGTTCTGCCGCACCGCATAGACCCCCACCTTGTCCAGGGGCCGGGGTTCAAACCAGATGCAGTCTCCGCCGCCAAAAATCTCCGGGTGGTCCGGGGACTGGAGAAAGGCGTTTACCCGCAGTCCCTTATCCGGGCCCACGGGCAGGCCGGAGGCCGCAAACACCGGCGACGGCGCAACCCCCAGGGCCAGAAAAATCAGGTCTGCCTCAATGGTTCTGCCCGATTCCAGGGTGACGGCACCGGTTTGAACCGTTCGAACAAAGGCGGTTTCGTCGAGCACAATGCCCCGGCCGGTCAGGGACCGGTGCACCCGGCGGCGCACCTTCTCAGGAAAACGGGCCATAAAGGCCGTGCCCGCGCACATGTGGATGGTGGGCATTTGCTGGCCCGAACCGGCGGCAAGGTAATGGATGTTGCCCGCCACCTCCGACGCTGCGGGGCCGCCGCCGGCCACGACAATGGTCGCCTTTTTCCGGGAGATGACGTCCAGGACCCGCTGCCGGGCCTCCATGAGTTTTTCAATGGGTTTTACGGTGTAGATGCCGCCGCTGTCTTCGGCCACCAGGGTACTGGGCACATGGCTGCCCAGGTTGCAGGAGAGCACATCATAGGCAACGGTTTCCCCTGATACCAGGTAAACGGTCCGCTGGGCGGCATCAATTCGCTGGACCCGGTCGCACACAAAGGAGCCGCCGTTTCTTTCGGTCACCTCACGGGTGTCGAACCGGATATCCTCTGGCGAGTAGGTGCCGCCCAGCATACCCGGCCCCATGCCCGAGTAGTAGTGGTGGGGGGAAGGCCCGATCACGGTGACGCAGTGCCCCCGGCTTACCAGTTCGTGAATCCGGCTCAAGGCCACCATGTGGGCATGGCCTCCGCCGGCAAGTACCAGGTTGCCCATTTATTGCTCCTGTATCGTGTCCATCAGTTTGCCCAGCGCGTTGATGTGGCTGCGCTCTTCATCGGCCAGTTGGGCCAGCGCCTTTTTGCCTTCCGTGGAATCGACCTTTTCCGATGCCCGGAAATAGAGGTCCAGGGCCTGGGCCTCGATGGAGATGGCAAGGCCGATGATGTCGGCTGTTGACTCCATGTCCGGGGAGAACATGGCCATGTATTCATTCGTGGTCATGCCCCCTTCGATGATATTTCCCACCCGGTCGGCGGCAAACCGGTCCCGGGGCACCGGTTGGGCGGTGATGGCGGTATAGGCTTCATAAATACGATCCTGGTGTTTGACCTCGATGGCGGCCAGTTTCTCAAACAGGGAGGCGGCCTGGGTATTTTTGACCTGCCGGGTCATGGAGAGGTAAAAATCCCGCAGCCCGTCCTCAATGGAGTAGGCCACGGCCAGTACCTGGTCGATGGGTTCGCTGCCGGAGAAAAGCTCAAGCCCCTGGGCCTGGGAACCCACGGCCGCCTCGCCGTTCCACGCCTTGAACCCGCCGGTCATGTTGATGACTCTTGAAAACCCCTTGCCGGCCATCATCTGGGCCGCCACACGGCTGCGTCCCCCGATGGCGCAGTAAACGATGGCCGGCTTGTCTTTTTCGATTTCGGAAAGACGGCTGTCCAGCTCTCCCATGGGCATCAGCCGTGCCCCTGGAATACGGCCCTTTTCATACTCGCCGGGCTGGCGCAC
>JAXHVI010000244.1:0-13255 GCA_034189195.1 Thermodesulfobacteriota bacterium
TTTATCAGCCTGCTGCTGGCGGCCGCCGTGCTTGTTGTATACGCGCAGGTCCGAAACTTCGAGCTTGTGCGGGATGACGACTATACGGTCATGTCTTACGCGGACGTCCATACGGCCCATGGGGTTGATGTCTCGGCCGCGTTCACGGCCGGCCCTTCCTGCTTTCCTTATCGGGTGCCGCTGGCCATGCTGTCTCACATGCTGGACCTTGTTCTGTTTGGCCACGCCTTTGGCCTGCACCACATGGTCAACGTTTTTATCCACATCATCAATACGTTGCTTCTTTTTTACGCGTTTCGGTTCGCCACCGGCGATATGTGGAAAAGCGCGGGGCTGGCCGCGCTTTTCGCCGTTCATCCCCTGAACGTGGAGCCGGTGTCATGGCTGCCCTGCCGTGTCACCCTTTTGAGCGGCTTCTTTTTTATCCTGACCCTTTTGTGTTATTTCCGGTATGCGAAAAGACCGACGAAGGCCGGGTATGCCCTGGTGCTGCTGTTTTACGTGGCCGGTCTTTTGGCAAAACCCGAAATCATTTACCTGCCGTTTGTTCTGCTGCTGATGGACTACTGGCCCCTTGGCCGGTGGCGCGGGATGGCCCCTGCATATAATCCGTGTGCTCTTCCAGGGCAACCGGGATTGTCCGGTGCCGACCTGCTGAAGGAAAAGACGCCTCTGTTTCTTGTCGCACTGGCGGGCGCGGGCCTGGCGACGTATCTGTACATAAAAATCCCCGTCCGCGGCATGATTCCAAAAGACTCTCTTTCCCCTCTGGTCACGGATATTCTTTCCGGTGTTCCGCTATCTTATCTCGGTTATTTGCTGAAAATTCTTCTTCCTTTTAATCTGTCTGTTTTCAGCGGGCTTGACTACGCGCCCCCGGGGGCGTGGGAAAGCGCGGGTGCGATGGCTCTATTATCCCTGATAACCGGATGGGTGGTGTATGCCGGCCGCAGGCGGCCATACATGGTTATCGGCTGGCTCTGGTTTCTTCTGACCATGGCGCTGCCGGTCGTTCTGAGCGGCCTGTTTCGTCACTCGCTGGTCCATCGATACGCCTATCTGCCGGGGGTCGGTATTGTGGCCATGCTGGTGTGGGGCGGGCATGACATCGTTAAACATAACCGATACCTTTCTGCTTTTTTTGTGGCGGCTTTACTCGCTCTTGTTCTGGGGTTTATGTCGCTTTCATGGCGGCAGGCCGGAATCTGGGAAAACACCGCCACGCTTTACGAGAGTCTTCTCAAAAGCGGCCGCCGTTCGGCGAAAGATGTCTATACCGACCTGGGGAACATTATGCTGGGGAGGGGAGCGGCACATCAGGCGATTGTCTATTACCGAAAGGCTCTTGAACAGGCGCCGGCGGACGCCCGCCTTCACCATGGTATCGGCCTTGCCCATGCGCAAAAAGGGGCCGTGTCGGCCGCGCTGGCCGCCTATCGGCGGGCACTGGCCCTGAAACCGGATTTTGCCCTGGCCCATAACAACATGGCCAATCTGCTGGCCGATACGGGGCAAATCGACGAGGCCATTGACCACTACCGGGCGGCCCTGGCGGCAGACCCCGGGCAGCCGGAATTTTATAATAATTTAGCCACGACCCTGGCGCAAAGCGGGCGGATACCGGAAGCCATTGAGCACCTGGAAAAAGCACTTGCCATCGACCCGGAATATCAGACCGCCATAAAAAACATGGCCCGGCTTCGTGTCATGGAATCGTCCGGCGAATAATCTGAATCTTTTACGCGGTGAGTCGGGCATCGGCCGCAAGGCGCGGAAAATGAACAGGCAGAGGCGAACCGGGATACCGCTCTGCTATCTGTTGCGGATTTTTTTTCGGATAAGACCGATTCCCACACGCAGGCCGTCCCCCACAGCCGCCGAATTGAAGGAACTGTTGGTAAACGTGTAGGTGATGGGAATTTCCTGAATAGAAAGCCCATGGCTGTATATTACGGCAAGGGTCTCCATGTGGAATCCGAAGGATCTTGATGCAAGGGACGCATTCAGAACCGTTTGCAGCGCTTTTTTCGAATACATTCTGAACCCGGAGGTACAGTCTGAAAAGGCCGGTCCTTTCAGATCATGCCGGGTATCTGAAAGACCGTAGTTGACGATGCGGGCCGCGCATTGGGAAATCAGTTTCCGGTGGGCCGGGGTTCCAATGGTTTTCCGTCTTGCCCCGATGACAAGGTCGTACCCGTCATGCTCAAAAAACCGGGGCAGGTCGTTCGGGTCGTGGGAGAGCCCCGCGTCCATGGTCACGGCAACGTCATACCCGTTGTCCGCGGCAAACCGCATGCCGTCGAGAATGGCGCCGGGAATGTGGGTGCGCCTGGGGTGGGTGATGATGTGAATGCCGGAAATGGCATGCAGACGGTCGCCGGTCCGGTCCGTGCTGGCGTCATTAACAAAGCACAGGTCGGCGTGGGGCCTGGCCGCCTCGGCAATCGCGACCACGGTTTTTTCTTCGTTGTAACAGGGAATGATGATCAGTCTTTTCATGGCGCGGATGTTTCGCTCCCTGTGATATTTTTTCGCCGGTCCGCGGATGTCGTGTCCGTGGACACCCTTCGGTACAGGTACCAGTTCCAGCCCGAAACGCCGGCATAGGGGAATATTTTTTTCAGCCGGTAGACGTGCCTGCCATTGGGCCGGTACAGCGCGGCCGTTTCCGGGCACGGCTGCCGGGAATGACGGATCAGCCAGTCCGTACCTTCGGTGGGCCATTGTCCTTCTCCGACATAGATCATTTTGGTGTCTTGAGGCAGGTACCGGGCATAGAAATATAAGATCGGCAGGTTGCGAAAGTCGTTATCGCTGCCGACAAGAAGCGTTCGGTCGCCGTTGCCTGGGGCAGTCGCTCTCGGGCCGGTGTGGGGTTGCGCCGCCATATAGGACATGGCACCCAGGTAATCCCCTCTTCCAATGGTGATCAAGGCGTGGGTGCGGGTGATATTGCCGTAAGAAAAGAAAAGCACAAAAAGCAGGCAGAGTGTTTTGGCCAGGCGATTCCCCTTATAACAGGCGGCGATTCCGATGGCCAGGACGATATAAGTGAACGGAAACGCGACCAGGGAAAAACGGAAATACATCAGTTGCCGGCCGAGGTTTCCCAAAAGAGGGGGCAGGCAGACGGCCAGCAGCAAGAAAATCGCAACCGCCGCGTTTGTTCTGTATAAAGAACGCCATCCGTAGAGAAACACACAAATAAAAAGAAAAAGGCCGGCGACAAACCATCCCCCTGTGGACGGGGTGCCCATGAGGGCTGCCACCACGGTAGCCAGAAAATCCGTGATAAATTCAGTTGATCGACTGCCGATATTGCCGACCGCCATATTTCTGACAAGGTAGGCATGCGACAGGTAAGCCATGGGCAGCAGCGGCACCAGATGGCATTTCAGGATGTGGGTCATGGCGGTTCGGAAGGACGAGGACACGCGCATTTCGTGCATAACCGACCACAGGAAGATGGCCAGCCAGATGAACGCCACGGTAAGGTTGGCCAGCAGACCCATTGTGATGGTGAACCAAAACAACACAAGCGGTCGTGTGCCGCGCTCCTGCCGGTACTGCTGAATAAAGAAAAACGCGGATACCGAAAAAAACAGGGCCGGCGCGTATCCCCGCGCCTCTGAAGAATAGAGGATAAAAGGGTGGGAAACCGTCGCCATGAAAAGCGCCGGCATTCCCGCGGATGGACTGAACCGGTCTGCCGCCCGCCATATGAGAATCAGCAGAAGCGTGCCGGTGATGAGGGACGGTACGCGAAACCATCTCCAGTCATAAGGATCGCCCATCATATACATAAAGAAGGTGTTCAACGGATGGTTGTTGTCCACTACATTGACGACCGTCAGCGCCTGCCATGGTTGAGTCATATGCCGACTCAGCATGTATGACCATATCTCATCAAACCACAAACAGTCGCTGGCGGCGGCGATGCGAAGGCCGGCGCCGGCGCAGAGCAACAGAACGACAACGGTCGTTACCGGTGGGCTGTATGCCTGTCGGTCGTGCGTTCGTGTCATGGCCGTGGCGGCAGGGCCTCCACCGGTTCGGGCTGTGTCAGTATTCGCGAAAGCGTCATCTGGAGGGCCCGGTTATGGGGTTGAATGTTGAGGGCCAGCCGGTAGGCTCTGATTGCGTTTTCTAAGTCGCCTGTGTGATAATAGGAGAGCCCCAGTTGCTCAAATGCCTCTGCCCGGAACGGATCGATTTTTAACAGCATGGAAAACCGGTCTATCGCTTTCTCGTATTTGTTGCGCGTCAGATGGATCTTTCCCAGTCTTTGGTAAACGTCCGTGTACAGGGGGTCGATAGCCAGCGTTGTTTCATAGGCGGTAATCGCAGCGTCGATTTTCCCCTGTCGCTCCAGCAGTTGGCCTGTTCCGTAGTGGGCCTCGGCATTCCGGGGATCCACGGCCACGACTTTTTGATAATAATGGTTCGCCGCTTTATCCCATCCCAATCGTGTCAGAACCGTCGCCAGCCGGTTATCCCATGCCATCAGTCGGGGCCGTCCGGGTTCGCCAGCGTAAAGCAGCGGCCCTGTTGTTTGACCGGTCAGTTTTTTAGACACACCCTTGATGTTTAAATGGGCCATTACGTTTGTCGGATAAATGCCGAGCGATTTGTTGAAGTGGGCAATCGCCTTTTCATAATCGCCGATTTTAGACAGCAGGGCCCCGACGTTGTTGTGGGCCATCCAGCACAAGGGGTCCTTTCGCAGCGTATCCCGCCACAGCGTATGGAGGTTTTCATACTTGTTCTGTTCCTGTAAGGTACGCGTGCCAAGCAGCAACAGCAGGACGGAAAACAGGATGCAGGCTGTTTTAGGGGGATATCGATGGATGCCATGAAACAGGCGATGGGCCGCAGCCGTTATCAGGGCGATACCGGCGATGCCGGCCAGGTACTGAAAATGGTCCGCCACAAAGGAATATCGCATGGGATAGTAATTGATAAATCCCAGGGCGGGAAAAAGCGCTGTCGCAAAAATCGCCACACCGGTCAAAGCCCCCCTGCCCAGCCGGTCCCTTGTCATCCAGAGTAGAATAAAGGCCCCAATCGCGCCGACGGGAAACAGATACTGCCACCATACAGTGGCGTTGATGTCCCACCGGGGATAGATGAACACCAGGTTTGCCGGCCAGACCAGTTTGCACGCGTAAAACCAGAGGGCCCGCCCGGCGATCAGCACACGGTCGATTGCGCTGAAAGCCCATTCCATCCCGTAAGCCCCCACGTGGTTTTTTTCCATGATGACGGTGTGCAGCGCGGCCGCGGCCCCGACAAGAAAAAAGGGAAGCGTTGCCACTGCTTTTCTGCCCCACCCCTGAGGGTTTTTCCACCATACCAGCATCAGGAACGCTGCCGGCATCATGCAGGTGACGGTTTTGCTTAACAGGGCCGGTATGAAGAACAAAAAGGAGGCCATGTAGGAGAGCCGCCTGTCTGTTGAAGCCGTTTCGGGGCACTGGTTACCGCCGGTTCCGGAAAGAGCCGCGCGGATTAAAAACAGCAGGGAGAGCAGAACAAACATTCCGGAAAGCACATTCTTGCGTTCGCTGATCCATGCCACGGACTCCACGTTGACCGGGTGAAGCGCAAACAGGGCGGCGGCCGGCCATGCCCGGGGCAGGCGCAGCCGGGCCAGGATCAGCCATACCAGTACGGCGTTCGCGGCGTGCAGAAGGATGTTGGTGAAATGAAACACTGCCGGGTTAAGACCGAACAGATGGTACTCGAGCCAGAAACCGGTAAAGACCAGAGGATAGTATTGCGGCGTGGCGCCGGGCTCAAGCCATATGCGTTTCAACCCGGAAAAGCCCGCAAGGGTCATGTTGTGAGTGATATAATAGTCGTCGTCCCAGATAAAGGAGTGGCCGGTGGATGGGAGGTAGGCCATCAGCACCATTGCCACCAGTATTCCCGCCTGAATCCACCTGGATGAGATGAATCGCCTGATCATTGCGTCCCGTTGTTTTGGCTTGACAAGGTTTGGGTAACCGGATAATAACATTAAGAATTTCAAAGCAAACAACCCTTTTTGGGTAAACTACAGCACCCTGCAAAAGGAATCAACATGAAAAAGCGCTTGCCATCTGCAGTAATGGCTTTTGGTATGTTGTGCATGACGGCCTGTTCAGACGGCGGAAAAGAGCAGGCGGCAAAAATTGATAACATATCAAAACAGTTCAGTTATATTGTGGGGCTGGAGATGATTTACACGCTTGAGGAACTGAAGACGGTCACCATTGACCGGGAAGCGTTTCTTCAGGGCATTGAGGACGGTCTGGCAGGCAGCACACCCATGCTTTCTCCGGATCAGATGACCGGGGTAAAGGCCCTGGTTTCTCAGCAGGAGCGCGAATTTCACAACAAGCGAATCGCCGCTGCCGCGGAAAAGAATTTAAATGAGCAGAAAGCCTTTCTTGCGGATAACAGAGACAAAGAGGGGGTTGTCGTTACCGGGAGTGGTTTACAATATACGGTGCTGCAGAAAGGGGACGGCCCCCGGCCGGCGGCTGCCGATAATGTCCAGATCCACATGGTGGGAAAGCTTCTGGACGGCACGGTGTTTGAGTCCACTTATCAAAGGGGCACGCCGGTCTGGGTCAAGGTGGCCGGTGTCATCCCCGCTTGGGAAGAGGCCCTGACGATGATGAACGTCGGCAGCAAATACCGCTTTTTCATCCCGTCGGAACTGGCCCACGGCAAAGAGGGCAATTTTCTCGAAGGTGGCGTGATCGGTCCCAACGCCATGCTCATCGTCGATCTGGAGTTGCTTGCCATTCAAGAGAAGTCCGACTGATTTTTCTTATGACAATTCCCGCCCGAAAGATTCGTGTGCCGGGGCCTGTTCTGGTGCCGTGGCTGATCTCTCTTCTTCTGTTTTCCCTGATGGCCTACGGCGGCGTTCGCACACCGGACGGCGAGGTGGTTTTCCGTGTGGGAGAATCCCTTGCCGTCCATGGCACTTTTGCCGTTGAAAAAGATCTGGAGGCATGGCCTGATTTCGGCCTGCCCAGAGGGGTTGACGGCAGGCGATACGCGGGCTTTGCGCCCGCGCAGTCCATTCTTCTGGCCCCGTGTATTCGGGCGGCCTCATGCCTTAACCAGACCCGATGGTATGAATACCGGCGGATTCCCATCAGTTTCGCGGCGGACGCCCATGCCTTCCGGTCTTACATTCTCAGGCAACGACCGGCCGATATGGAACCCCATGCCCTTCGGTTCCTGGTGTCGTTTCTTATCCCTCTGATCGCAAGCCTCGCGGTGGTGGTGCAGTTTTTGGTTATTTCCCGGCTGACCGGCAGCCCGGTAGCGGCCTTTATCACAGCCCTGCTGCTGGGCCTGGCCACCCCCCTGTGGCACTATGCAGGCACGATGTTTACAGAGCCCCTGGCCATGGTTTTTGTTCTGCTGTCTTTTTACCTGATTTCTCCGCGAAGGGATCTCAGCGCTTTTCCCGCCTCAGGTAGAGCCGCCCGTTTTCTGGGCAGCGGCCTGCTGCTGGGGCTCGCCTTTACCACCCATATCACGGCGATTTTGATGACACCCTTTTTTCTGGTGATCGCCATTTCTCCGTGGGCACGATCGAAAACCGGCTTTTGGAAAAACCGGTGGATCTGTGCGCGGGTCGCGGCAGGCTTTATTGCCGGAACAGGTATGATGGCCCTGCTTTACGGCATCTATAATTACATGCGGTTCGGCAATCCTTTTGAACTGGGACGTCAGACCGCTGAAGGGGTGGTATACGGGGTGTTTACCACTCCATGGGAAGGGTTGGCCGGTCTTCTTGCCAGTCCGGGCAAGGGGATCTTCTGGTTCTGCCCCATCCTGCTCGCCGCTGTTTTCTGGTGGCCGCACCTGCATAAACGCTACCGGTGTCTCTCTTTTGTCATCATCGCCATGGTCCTGTTCCGCCTGCTTTTCATTGCGTGCCGCAGCGACTGGCACGGCGGTTTCTGTCTGGGGCCCCGTTATTTTCTGATGGTGCTGCCGTTCCTGCTGATACCCATCGGGTGCCGGCTGGCCGATTTTTTCACCGGGAACCGCCCGACCGGTCTTTGGCGACCGTTTGCCGCCGGGGCGTTCCTGTTTTCCTGTACGGTGCAGCAGATCTATTTCTGTCTGGGCGAACCCATCTCTTTTTATTACATGCTCAAGATGGCCAATCTCCAGCAGGGCATCTCCATCATCGCTGATAACCGGATATATTTTCAGTGGAGCGCCTCTCCCCTGGTGAGCCTGTTTGACGGCAGGCGCGGACCGTTTCTCTTGCAGTCCGTCCCTCTGGGGCAGTGGGAACTGCTGGCACTCTGCGCCCTGGCCATGGCCCTGGTGATGGGGCTCCTCACTTTTTATTTGATCCCTGCCAAAAGAAAGCGCTATACATAGCCCGGAAGGTTCATGCGTCCTCCTTGCGCCCGAAACGGCCACAGGCGCGTGCGGCACAAGACGCGGCCTGTTGAATAAAATCCGGGCGCGATATGGGAAAGGCACCGATTGCAGTGAAAAAGATCCGCGTGTTTCTGGTAAATGTGGGCGACCGGCCCCGGGTGTTTCAGCTGGTGACCCCGCCGCTGGGTATCATGTCCCTTGCCGCTTATATCCGGTCCAGGTTTTCCGCCGAATTCTGCCTGGTCAACCAGAAGCTGCACAACCTGTCCAATGACGCCCTGGTGAAGATGGCCGTGGACTTCAAGGCCGATGTGGTGGGGCTGGGCGCCCTGACATCGGCATCGCACAAGATTCCTTATATTACGAAAAAGCTTCGGGCCCTGTTGCCCGACGCGTTGATCCTGCTGGGCGGCCCCCATGTATCCGCCTTTGAGGAAAAATCCCTGGAGGGGAACGCGGCCCATGCCGCTGTGCCCGGTGAAGGGGAGCCGGCTTTTGAGGTGATTCTGCGCCACTGGTTTGAAGGCGACGGTCTGGCCGATGTACCGGGAATCTTCTGGCGGGATCAAGACGGCGTCATCGTTATCAATCCGGGACGCATGCCGTTTATTCAGGATGTGGACAGCCTGCCGCCCCCGGCCTATGACCTGATCGACCTGCCGGCCTACTGGAAGCGCCAGTCCATGCCGCCCATTCCCCGGCGCCGGTATGCCTCTCTTTTTTCCAGCCGGGGATGCCCCTACAAATGCGCCTACTGCCACCGCATCTTCGGTGACACCTTCCGGGGCCACTCGGCGGACCGGATCGTGGATGAAATCGCGTTTCTTTCGAAAACGTACGGCATTTCGGATTTTGAGTTTCTGGACGATATTTTCAACCTGGACAGAAAACGGCTGATGACCTTCTGCGACCTGATTCACAGCCGCAATCTCAAGACCCGGCTGGTCTTTCCCAATGGGGTGCGCACCGATATTTTTACGGCAGAAGAGATCGAAGCCCTTGCCGGCGCGGGCATGTATTTTGCCAGTTTTGCCCTGGAGACCGGCTCGCCCCGCATTCAGGGCCTGGTCAGAAAAAACCTGAATATCGGCAGGTTTTTAAAAAATGTGGAGACTGCGGTCCGTTGCGGGGTCTATGCCAACGGATTTGCCATGATGGGATTTCCCACGGAAACCGAAGCGGAGATGCAGATGACCATTGACGTGGCCTGCGGCTCCCGCCTTCACACCATCTCGTTTTTTACGGTCACGCCGTTTCCCAACACGGAACTTTACGAAATGGCCCGTCGCCAATGCCCGGAGAAGGTTGCGGCCATTGATTACGCTGACATGGAATATTCCGGAATTTCGATCAACCTGTCGGCTGTGTCGGATGACACCCTCTATGCCTACCAGCGCAAGGCCAACCGGACCTTCTTTTTAAATCCCCTGCGCATGATGCGGATCGTGAGGGATTTTCCCCAGCCCCACCTCCTGCCTTTTTACCTGCCGGTTTTTTTGAGGCGCGCTTCCAAGGGCCTGCACTGAAAGAAAGGACGGTTCTACAGGAAAAGGGCGCAGGCGTCGGCCCACAACCGCAGGTTTTCCCCTGTGAGGGCCATGAACGTCCCCACTTCGGGCGGGCACCAGTCCGGCACAAGAGCCGTGGCCTCATTGCGCAGGAAGTCACCCAGATCCCTGGTCCGGTCCGTCATGGCCGGCGCGGAAGGGGCAAACCGGTGCCGGAGCAGGTCGGCCAGCCAGTCGGTGAGCAGCATGCCCCAGTATTCCCGGCGCAGGTCGGCCAGCGCGTCATGGGGGTTGCGCGCATGCAGGGTGACGGGGTGGCCAAAGGCCGCGTGGTAACAGGTCCCCCGGATAAGGGCCTGTAAAAAATAGCCTCCCCACACATCGCCGTACCGTTCCAGCCGGCCCCCGGGCAGGTCGTGACCCATGGGAACGCACAGGCAGGCCGGAATCAGGTTCCGGCACACGCTCAGGTTCTGGGTACTCAGGGGAATCCATGTGCTCTGGGAAAGTACGTGGGCGGGTTTTCCCACATAGGAGAGGCTTTCCACCGGGCCGGTGAGCCAGGTGACGGCGTCCAGGTCCGGCGCGCCGGTCCACAGCCCGGCCTTGACCCCGATGCGGGCATCGGCTTCAGCCAGCGCCATGCCTGAAGGGGCGTCCGCGTCCCGAAGCCGGAACGGGAACCCCCGGGGAAAGACCGTCCGTTTGGGGCTCAGCTCCAGGTAACGGCAGGTGTTGTGAAATCCGGAGCCGGTTTCGATCAGGGGGCCTCTCCACGGTTTTCCCGTATCGGCATGACCGTCGATGAAACTCTCCTCCGGCGGATAGTTGTCATCATCAATGGAAATCAGTATCTCGCATCCCGCCTCAAGGGCCTTTAAAAAACCGATGTTGCGCCGGGTTTCATTGTTGACCGGCAGCCGGCGGTAAAAATCGATGCAGCTTTGCCCCCAGGCATCCTGGGCGGCCATGTCCATATATTCGGTTTCCAGCCCCCTGCCGGTGAGGTCTTCGGCCACGGTGCCGGCCGCCGCCGGGGTCTTTGTGTCGCCGATGATCCATATCTTCACCTGGCCTGTGTAGCCGGACCGGTTGATGTTCTCCATGTAATCGTAGAGCACCCGGGGGGTGTCGATGGTGGTCAACACGATGTGAAACGGTTTGCGCACGCTAGCTGCCCGTTTGAGGGTTGGATGTATCGGGTGGTTGTTTTTTGGCCGCAGACCGTATATATACCAGTTCACAAATGCGATCAAGCAGATACGCCGCACAGGCGCAACCCGATCGGAAGCAAGGATGGCCGACACATACATAAGACTGTCCATCATCATCACCGTCTACTCTGAGACCGTCGCCCTGGCCCAGACGGTGGAGCGGCTCTTGAAACAGGACAGGGACTATATTCACGAAATCCTCCTGGTGGTTTCCCCTTTTTCATCTGACGCCTGCATGGTGGTGTGCCGGCAGCTGGCCGAAACGCACGCCCTGGTGACCGTTCTGGTGCAGCAGAAGAATCCCGGCGTGGGCCTTGCCCTGCGCCAGGGAATGGCTGCGGCCACCGGCACCCACGTGGCTGTGCTGTCGGCCGATCTTGAAACCGAGCCGGAAGCCGTGGATCGAATGGTCAGGAAAATCCGGGAGAGCGGATGTGACGTGGTGATTGCCAACCGGTGGCTGCCCGGCGGCGGGTTTGCCCGGTACAATCCGGTCAAGCTGATGACGAACTGGCTTTTTCAGCAGGTGTTTCGCAGGGTCTATGCTACGGATGTGGGGGATCTGACCTACGGCCTCAAGGTTCTGGAAAAAACCGTGGTTGACCGCGTTTGCTGGAAGGCCACGCTTCACGAAATTTTTATCGAAACCACGGTCAAGCCGATCCGCTACGGGTATTCGGTCTGCCAGGTGCCCACCTTCTGGACCGGCCGCACCGAAGGGGTGAGCCGCAACTCGTTTTTCAAGAACCTGCGTTACGTGGGCTTGGCCCTCAGGGTGAGGTGGCGGCCGGTGCCGCCCGACGAGGCAAAGCGAAAAAATAACCCTTGACCCCTGCGGTACCATTTGCAGTGCGGGTTACTTTGTGCAGCCTATTTCATATTCTCCCCCAAATGCTTCGCCAGTCGCTTTCCCAGGGCCAGCAGGGTGAGGGTGGGCGGAATTCCCCAGGCGTCCGGCATCACCGAACAGTCGCACACGTAAAGATTCTCCTTTTCGGTTTTCAGGTTCGAGTCCACCACGTCACCGATCTTGACCGTGCCGCCGGGGTGGGCCGCCACGGTCCAGCCGGAAAAGATCCCTTTGGCGCCGGCGTTCTGCAGAATGCCCCTGGCCCGGTCATATCCTTTTTGCAGTTTGGCCTTGTCGTTTTTCGTGATGTCCTTGCGGACCCCGCCGCCGTCGGTGATGCGGCCCCCCAGGTCATCCTTGATCTTGATCATCAGCATCAGGGTATCGCGCCTGGAGAGAAGCTTGTGGAGCCGCAGCCTGGGCGCGCTCTGCACCATGTACATGGGCCATGGAAAATCCAGGTCCACCATCAGGTACCCCTCGTCGGCCATGTGGGCACCGGCCGCCATCTGGATCTCGCCTTTGCCCTTGAGGTTTTTTACCGTGCCGAACACCATGATCAGGGGGTCAAAGAAAAAGTCGTAGCCCGCCCGGGAAATGCCGCTGGCCCGGAGAATGGTGGGAGACCCCACCCCGCCGGCGGAGATGACAACCCGGTCGGCGGTCACCTTGTGGATGCCCCGGTTCTTTTTGTATTCCACGCCGGTGGCGGTGTCGCCGTCAAACAGCACCCGGGTCACCTTGGCGCCGTTGACCAGGTCGGCGCCTTCGGCCACGGCCTCTTCCACGAACATGCGGGCGCTCCACTTGGCGCCTTCCGGGCATCCGTAACTGCATTTCCAGCAGTCCGGCTTGCACTTGTCCTGGTAGATGAACTTGTTGAGCGGCTTCCAGTCATAGCCCAGTTCCAGGGCGCTTTCCATCATGCGGCGGGCCCCGGGGCCGAAAATGGCGTCACCGGCCGGTGCAACGGGCAGTTCCTTTTTCAACTCTGCCGTTTCATTTTCAAGTTCAATGCCGTGGGACCGCATCATTTCATAGGGCGGATCAAAGGCGGTGCCACAGTAAAAAACAGAACTGCCGCCCGTGCAGATACCCCGCACCAGGGCCAGCATTTTTTTGTTGGTAAACAGCACGCTTTTACCGGGCATGCCGGCATTCAGGGCCATCTGGAACATGGATCCCTTGATCGGTGCGTTGCCGCCCCATTCCAGGATCAGGACCTTCTTGCCCTGCTTTGTCAGTTCCCTGGCCACGGTTGCGCCGCCGGGGCCTGA
>JAXHVI010000245.1:0-2349 GCA_034189195.1 Thermodesulfobacteriota bacterium
CAAAAGCAAGGCCATGCAGGCCGTTACCGACCTGATCACCAAGGTGGCGGCCCACGACACCACCGTGCTGATCACCGGCGAATCCGGCACCGGAAAGGAGCTGGTGGCCCGCAGCCTTCATTTCAACAGCCCCAGGGCACAGAACGCGCTGATCCCGGTCAACTGCGGCGGCATACCGGAAAACCTGCTGGAAAGCGAGCTGTTCGGCCATGTGAAAGGGGCCTTTACCGGGGCGGACAAAAACAAGACCGGCCTGTGCGAAATCGCCCACAAGGGCACCCTCTTTCTCGATGAAATCGGGGAACTGCCCCCCTCTTTGCAGGTCAAGCTGCTGCGCCTGCTTCAGGACAGGGAAATCCGGCCGGTGGGGGGCTCGGCCACCCGGACCATTGACATCCGTATCGTGGCGGCTACGGCCAGAAACCTGGAGGCCGACGTGGTAGAAGGCGCCTTTCGCGAAGACCTGTTCTACCGGCTCAACGTGCTCCATATTCATCTGCCGCCCCTGCGCGACCGCCAGGAGGACATTCCCCTGCTGATAGAGACGTTTGTCCACGAGTTTAATAAAAAACTGGATAAAACGATCACCGGCCTGGCGCCGGCGGCCCTCTCCCGTCTGCTGGCCCACACCTGGCCGGGCAATGTGCGGGAGCTTGAAAACCTCATTGAGCGGGCCGTGGTCCTGGCCGAGGGCGACACCATCACACCGGACGACCTGCCTCCCGATTTCGGCACGGTTTTTACCGGCAATCCGGGCGATGCCCTGGCCGGGTTTGACGGCTATTCCATCAAGGCGGCCCAGAAAATCTTTGAAAAGCGGCTGATTGAAAAGGCCCTTGCCAAAACCGGCGGCAACCGCACCCGGACCTCAAAGCTCCTGGAGATCAGCCACCCCTCCCTGCTGGCCAAGATGAAAGAGTATGGGATTGAAGGATAAAAGGCGGGACATCAAAAACGAAAGGACATGTGCATGAGAGACGTGGTGATTGTCAGCGGCGCACGCACCCCCATTGGAGACTTTGCCGGTTCCCTTTCCTCCCTCGGCCCGGTGGACCTGGGCGTGGAAAGCATGAGCAACGCGCCCTACCTGCTGTTCGGGGGCCGCGCAGGGGATACCGCCTGAGCGACGGGGAGACGGTCCAGGACAGTCTGATGATCGGCGGCCTGGTGGATGCCCTGCTGGGCTACCACATGGGGGTGACCGCCGAAAACATCGCTGAAAAATATAAAATCTCCCGCTTATTGGAAAAGGTAAAGAAGTAGAGGTCCTGCAAAAGCCTATCAATCAACAGGCGCCCACTATCCATGAATAAAGGCAGGAGATATACTTTCCCCGTTCAGGCCACCTTTAAGCTTTTGCCGCACTGGAGTGCGGCGCTCCCGCGATGCACCATCGGCCACGTTTTTGATACGGCATTGAAAACAGGCGCAGGCCGAAGCCGGTTGTTGATCATTCTCCGCACTTTTTCAGCAGCCAGGCCATGTTTTGCCCCAGCACCTTCATGGTGCGAATGCCTTCCCTGTCTTTTTCCACGTCTCCGGGGTCAAGGCCCATGCCCACGTTCCAGTAGGACGAACCCGGAACCATCATCTGACTGTAAAGAAAAAAGTGGTTGAGCGCGTCAAACACGAACACGCTGCCTGCCCGCCGCACCGCCACCACAGCGGCCCCGGCCTTTCTGGCAAACAGGGCGCCGTTGGCCGTGCCCACCAGCCCGGCCCGGTCAATTAAGGCCTTTATCTCCGGCGTTACATTGGAAAAATAGGTGGGCGATCCCAGCAGGATGCCGTCCGCCGCCACCATCTTTTCCAGGACCTTGTTAAAGTCATCCCTTCGGCCGGAACATTTTTTGTCCTTTTTCTCAAAACACTTGTAACAGGCAATACACCCCTGAATCTTTTTCCCGGCCAGGGACACAAGCTCCGTGTCAATGCCCTCGGCCTCAAGCGCTTTCAGAACATACGTTAAAAGTATGCCGGTGTTGCCGTTCTTTCTGGGACTGCCGTTGATCGCCACAACCTTCATAAAAAACCTCCTTTACACCCTGCCCTCAATCTTAATCGTGATCGTGATTACCTATACAACATCCTTAAAATAAAATCGAGATCGGAACTATCTGAGTGGCCCATTGCCGATAGTCGACCGTCAAGCCGGAAGCCATTCCAGCAGTTTCGCGCTTGCGGGAGAATAGCCGAACATCGTGGTGTGCATGACGCCGGCATCCGCCGGTGCTTTCAGACAGCGCGCATCCGCAATTGGAAACGCCATGTTCCCGTTTTCGCTGTATACACCCGGCTCGGGCACCACAAGATCGTTTGGTACGTTTTGGAACACACGATCCATTGCCG
>JAXHVI010000246.1:0-6113 GCA_034189195.1 Thermodesulfobacteriota bacterium
ATACATGGAAAGAACACTGTCGATTGTCAAGCCCGACGGCGTGGAGCGGGGCCTGATCGGTGAAGTGGTGCGGCGGCTGGAAAAAGAGGGCCTGAAAATCATTGCCATGAAGATGATTCACATGACAAAGGCCCAGGCCGAGGGGTTTTACGCGGTTCACCGGGAACGGCCCTTTTTTGAAAGCCTGACCACCTTTATGTCCTCGGGTCCGGCCGTGGTGATGGTGCTGGAAGGGGAGGACGCCATTTTACGCTACCGCACCCTGATGGGCGCCACCAACTACAAGGACGCGGCCGAGGGCACCATTCGCCGGGATTTTGCCACGGAGATCGAGCGCAACGTGGTCCACGGATCAGACGCCCCCGAGACGGCGGCCTTTGAGATCGGTTACTTTTTCAATTCATTCGAGATCATGGGCAGATGACCGAGTCCATGGGCATCCCGTGTATTTCACGAGCGGGATATGCCGGAATCACCATTATACTGGTGCGGCCCCGGATTCCCGAAAACATCGGGGCCTGCTGCCGGGCCATGAAAAACATGGGGCTTTCCCGGCTGAAGGTGGTGGCCCCGGAAGCATGGGACCCGGTCCGGATCATGAAAACCGCCACCCACGCCTGCCGGGATGTGGTGGAAAAGATCGAAATTTGCGGCGACACGGCCACGGCGGTGTCGCCGTTTTCTTACATTGCCGGCACCACGGCCCGCATGGGCCGGCAGCGGCAGATGGTGCTTTCGCCCGGGGGGTTTGCTGAAAAAGCGGTCACCCTGTGCCGGGAGAACCCGGTGGCTGTGATGTTCGGGCCCGAGGACCGGGGCCTTGAAAACGACGACCTTCAGTATTGCCACAACCTTGTCCATATTCCCACATCTGAATTTTCCTCCCTCAACCTGGCCCAGGCGGTTTTAGTGATCTGTTACGAACTGTTTGGCGCGGCCCGGCCGCCGGACCAGGACCATTTTTCGCCCCGGCTTGCCTCAAGCTTTGAACTGGAGGGCATGTACGACCAGATGAAGGAGGTGCTGCTGGCCATCGATTTTCTGCGGCCGGACAACCCCGATTACTGGATGAACAATTTTCGCCGGTTTGCTTCCCGGGTGGGCCTGACGGCAAAAGAGGTCAAGCTGATCCGGGGGGTGTGCCGCCAGGTGAACTGGTACGGTGAAAAGCGGTATGCCGACGGCCGGGCTGAAAAGAAAAAGAAAGATCCCCGGTAACTGTCTGGCATACGGATCGCCCAAAAGATTGCTTCGCGTTGGCCGGCAATGAGTTTTTACGGGGGGGGGCGCCGCATCAGTCGTCACATGCCGCCGGGAGCCGTTTTACGGAAAGCAGCATCAGGGCCGCGATCACGTCAAGCCCCATGAACAGGACATAGGCCGGCGTATAGGAGCCGAAACGGTCAAAGCTGGCGCCCGCGATACCAAAGCCCAGCATCTGAAAGACCAGAACCCCCCCCATGAATCGAAAGACCGAGGGAAAGGCTTTTCTGCCGAAAAGGTCGGCCACCAGGATGGGGTAGGTGGACATGACCCCGCCCATGGCAAAACCGAACAGGCAGACAAAAAGCCCGATGGCCGCCGGTGAGTGGACAAACAGGGCGGCCAGCAGGCCGATGCCGTTGATGGCCATGATGGTGGAGGCCATTTTCGGGGCCGCGATAACGTCGCACAGGGCGCCCCATACATATTTGCCCAGGGTGCCGGCAAGGGCCGTGGCCGCCATCAGCAGCATGGCCGTTGTGTCTGCAAACCCCACATCCACGAATCTCGGCTTCAACTGGGACATGACCCCCACCACGCCGATCATGGCCATGGCATAGGCAGGCCCCACTTTCCAGAAGACCGATGTTCTCGCCAGCCGGCCAAGGGTCCACCGGGACCCCTCGTCCAGCACGCATGAAGGTTCAAGGGGAATGCCCGGGGTGGTGATACCCATGGCAAGGCCGCCGGTCAGTTTCGGTTCGCCGTTGAACCGCGGTTCAATCACTCCGTCAGGCTTCAGGCCCCTGTCCTCGGGCCAGTTGACGACCACCAGGCAAACCAGAGGCGCCACCATCAGCACCAGTGCGCCGATAAGAACAGCGGTGGCTCCCATTCCCAGCCGGGAGATCATCATCATGGCGGCCAGGGGCAGCACCGCGCCGGACAGCGACATGCCGGCGGTGGCAATGCCCAGGGCCTTGCCCCGCTTGCGGATAAACCAGTTGCTTACAGCGGAGTTGGCCACGATGCCCCCATAGGCCCCGTTTCCCACGTAAAGAAGAATATAGAAAAGATAGAAGAGCCACAGGGAAGATACCTGGAACACCAGCATAAAGGCTATGCCCGATATCAGGGAGCCGATGATCATGAGCTTTTTTACCCCTATGCGCATCACCAGGGTGCCGAAAAAAAACTGGCCCAGCAGGCCGAAGGGGGTGCCCAGCATCAGGGCCATGTTGACCTGGGTCCGGGTCCAGCCGTGGGCCGCGCATAAAGGCTCGAGAAAGGCGTTGAACGCGTAAAATCCGGTGCCCACGGCCATGAAGTTGGCCAGAAAGGCGATGGCCACAATGTACCATCCATAAAAAACCGGGCGCGGGGAAGTTTGTGTCATCAAAAAAAAATTCCGATCCAATCACGATGCCTGTTCATGACAGAGTCCTAAAAAAGTTAGGATCCGTCATTCATTGTGTTCCACCCCTGCGGGCATGGGGCTCATCTTTTCGCCGCCCGGCACATAACCGCCGTCCAGGCGCAGCACCGCGCCGGTCATGAAGGGCGCATCCCGTATGATAAACAGAACGGCCCGGCTCACATCGTCCAGGGTGCCCATGCGGCCCACAAGGGTGTGGTCGAGAATGGCCTGTTTCTGATCATCGGTCAGAAGGCCCCAGCCCCGGGTCCGGGGCCCGTGGCGGGTCTCCACAAAGCCCAGCATGATTTCGTTGACGCGGACGGATGGGGCGCCCATGCGGGCCCAGGTTTCGGTCAGCAGGGACACGCCGCGGCTGGCCGCCGCGTATCCGTCGTTGAAGACCGGCGCGGCCGGGCCGGACCGGCCCACCATGCCGGCAATGGAAGAGAGGTTGACCACCACCGCCTCGGGGGATGCCTTGAGGTGGGGCAGGGCCGCTTCAAACACCCACTGCTTGGCCCGCAGGGTGGTGGCCATCTCCAGGTCCCACTGCTTCTGTGTGTAGGGGCCGTGTACCACAGGCCAGCCGCCCCGTTCGATATTGTTGATCAGGATATCGATGCCCCCGAACCGGTCAGCCACGGTCTTTACCATGGCCATGGCGGCCTCCCTGTCTGTCAGATCCACGCGGCATATAAGGTGGTCGGCCCCGGACCGGGCAAAGGCGGTTCGCATTTCAGGCAGGTTCTCTTCCCAGTCATGGTGGGTGAGCCCCAGTTTCGCCCCTTCGGACGCCAGCGCAAGGCCGATGTGGCGGCCGATGCCTTTGATTGCGCCCAGCACCAGGGCGACTTTTCCTTTTATCTCCATACGGGTTCCTTGCAAACCGGGTGGCTACGATGAAAACAGCATCTTTTTGACCCAGGCAAGAGAAACGGCCAGCAGGGCCGTATCATCCGACGCAGCCGCAGCCAGCGTGGCGTCGTCCGAATCAAGGCCCTCAAGGCCTCCTTTTTCAAACACCTCCTGCCTGAACCGGTCCAGGTCATAACAGCCGGTGTAAAAGATTTTTTTGGATACCACGTCCAGGGACCGGCCCGGGGAGGTCCGGTTCTTCGCGCTGATGATCTCCATGAGCCAATCGTTGGCCTCATTATAAGGGGCAAGCCCCTGGTCTTCGATCCACTGTGAAACCGTGCGGACCACGCCCCGGTCAAACCCCTTACAGTGGGGCTCTTTTAAAAGCATGTAGCGCTCCGTGACGCGGCCGGTCTCCCGGCACCGGGAGGCGACCCGGGCCAGGGGATAGACCCGGCAGGAGGAGGGCCGGTCCTGGTAAACGCCGCATCCCTGTTCGTTGGCAAAAGGGCACTGGCGCTGCCGGTCCGCTGCCGACCGTTTCAGCGTCACCACCTCAAGGCCGGTACCCTGCCCCGTGTAGTGGGTGGTGTAACGCTCCAGAAATTCGGCGGAGGAGAGTCCCATGCTGTTCTTCAGGCGCAGAATATCATAGGGGGTGAGGTACTGGACCACATCGCAGCCGCAGGCATTAAAGCAGGGCACATTCGGATCGCAGGCAAAACAGAAGGTGTCCTGGAGCCCAAGTTCGATGACGCTGTAGTCTTCCATAATTACAAAATATCCATTTCAGTTTTGACTTTTTTATCATCCAACGGGTTGCTTGAACCCTTTCCCTTAGAATTCAATATTGGGCCGGATAAACAGCTGAAAGTCACTGGATTTGTTTCGCGACAGGGAGCCGGTGTATTTTCTGCTGGTTTCCCACACACCGCCCACGGCCATTGAAAAAGCGAATTTCCTGTTTTTCAGGGGCCATTTTTTTTCCAGGGAAAGGTAGTGGCTGATCGGCTGAAACCGGTCCGCGGTGACATGGAAGGTATATTCAAAGCCGCTGTTTTTCAGAATGGAACTGGCCGGGGCGTCATAGTCCAGCCGGCTTCTGCGCAACGAGACATAGATTGCGTCGGAAATATCGGCATGCTCGTGCATTTTACCGCCCAGCCGGAAACTCCAGGTGAGTTTCTGGTCGGAAAATATTCTGTCTCCTTTGAGTTTCCATTCGATCTCGTACCACTGGTCATGAATAAAGTCATTGTCCTTGATATGATAGTCGCCGAGGCTGAATAGAAACCCCATGTATCCGTTGTTGCCCGCCTTGCCGGGCTCGTCCTTTTTTTCAAACTGCACCACGTTACCGGCAAAAACCGAAAAGGCGTAGGGCTCGTCAAAACCGGCGGTGACGGCGCTGACAAGGTTTAATCCGTCAATGACTTCCGAGTCGTCGTAAAACTCCCCGGCCTGTTTTTTTATCCAGCCGCCCAGGCAGGGCATGGGGTTAACGCTGGTCTCCAGCAGAAGAAACCGGGGCACCAGCGAGCTTTTGAGCAGGTCCCGGTAGACCTCGTATTCACTTTTTTCTCCCACCTTGGGAATGGGGGCGTCGGTGAGGCTCAGGATCAGGTCGGCCGAGGTGTAGTAGGCGTCCCATGTGACTTCAAAAGCGATTCTGCCGGGGCTGTTCGTGGCCGGGACCGCATCCGTCGCCGGCCCGGCTGAGGCGGTTTCGCTGCCCGCTGCCGGGCTAAAAGCCACCCCCGCCAGTATCAGGGTGTAAAAAACAGCCAGGCAAAAAACGCGAAACCGGTTTGTCACCTATTCTCCTTCAAACTCCATCAGGGCGAACATTTTGTATCCGCTGATCTTTTCCCGGCCTTTCAGGTCGGGCAGGTCAATGACAAAGGCGCACTCCACCACCTCGCCCCCCAGCTTTTCCACCAGGTCGATGGTGGCTTTCACCGTACCGCCGGTGGCGATCAGGTCGTCAACAATGATCACCCGCTCTCCCTTCTGAATGGCGTCTTCATGAATTTCCACCATGCTCTCCCCGTACTCCAGGGAGTAGGCCGCGCCGATGGTGCGAAAGGGGAGTTTCCCCTTTTTCCGAACCGGAACAAATCCCACCTCCAGCTTGTAGGCCAGGGGCGCGCCAAAGATCAGGCCCCGGGCGTCGATGCCCACGATTTTGTCGATGGACATGTCGCGGTATCGCTCGTAGAACCGGTCAACGGCTTCCTTAAAAGCGGCCGGGTCCTGGAGCAGGGTGGTGATGTCCCGGAACATCACGCCTTCAATGGGCCAGTTGGGAAGGGTGCGTATGGTTGATTTCAGATCCATGGTGGTTTTCTCCTGTTTAAGGGATGGGTCCCGGCAGCCGGCGTAGCCCTTGCCTGCCGGTCTATATTTTTGAAACCGCGGTGATCAGCAGCTGCTTCACATGTTCGGCGTTGCTGTGAAACACCGCCATAATGGCTTCCCACGATACGGTCTCTTCCTCGTCTCTCCAGCAGTCGTAGTCCGTGGACATGGCCACTGCCGCGTAGGGCACCCGGGCTTCATTGGCCAGGGCCGCCTCCGTTGCCACGGACATGTTGATCACGTCCGCGCCCCAGGCCTGGAACATTCTGGATTCGGC